>NZ_JAPQKZ010000076.1:0-14652 GCF_027257075.1 Bacteroides sp. LFL-34
ATAACGAAAAACTTTATACCTAAAGATACGAAAACTTTGGGTAATAACAAAGCCCGGGCTTGAGAAAGTCTGGGCTTTGCGCATAAAAAAAGGCTGTGTCAGCGTTTTGACACAACCTCGTTTCTTTTAAAGGAAAAATGAGCTTTTATAACAAACTAAATACCAGCATATTAAGAACACTCATTTTTTTCATCTGAAAAAGAAAAGGTCATTTTCATATATGCCAATAAAAGATTACAAACGATTTACTGGAAATCATCTAATACCTCTTTCAGCTCTCCTACCGTAAGCTCTCCTACCTGTCTCCATAATTCATGTCCCTTATGCAATAAAAGAAAGGCGGGCACTGTTTCTACATTATGCGCATCGGCTATTGTTCTATTTTCTTCAGCATTCACTCTAATCAATTCTACAGTTCTCTTTTCGTAAGTCCGAAGCACAGGACCTATCCACTCATAATGAGGTGACCAGTCGGCATAAAATACTACCAACACCAAATGGTTGGTCTTAACTGCTGTTTCTAATTGTTTCTCTATATTCATATCTCTACGTTTTTATATTAATGATAGTGCTAAAACAATGAATACAGAAAAAGGTTCTTCAGCATATCCGGTGAGCAATATGATAGATAAATAGGGGTTTTCACTTTCATATCGTCAAAAGGAAAAGGATATATTTCTTGTTTTTATAGCTGATTTCACCGATTATCAAGGCTAAATATTCTTCATATATTATGGAAGAATATGCAAAACAATTCATCCAAATAACAGTTTATTAATATATAAATAGGTATAATTTCAAATTATAACTAAATGTGGCCGTATATAAAGCGATTATAAGTTTGAAGAAAATAAATAGATATTAGATATACTTTTTAGTAAAATATAAAGCAAAAAGTCATATCTTTGCATCGTAATAAAACAAAAGGTTACAACAATCAACAAATATAAATCAAAATGACAACAAAGATTAAGTTCACAAAAATGCATGGAGCGGGAAATGACTACATATATGTAGACACAAGCCAATATCCGATAGCCGACCCTGCAAAGAAGGCAATCGAATGGAGCAAGTTTCATACAGGAATCGGAAGTGATGGACTTATATTGATTGGTGTCTCTGATAAAGCGGATTTCAGCATGCGCATTTTCAATGCGGACGGTTCGGAAGCTATGATGTGTGGTAACGGAAGCCGTTGTGTAGGCAAATATGTATATGAATACGGCTTGACTGACAAAACAGAAATTACGCTGGATACACGATCAGGAATAAAAATCCTGAAACTGCATGTAGAGGGAAAAACAGTTAGTGCAGTCACCGTAGACATGGGTAGCCCGTTGGAAACAGAAGAGATTCAGTGGGGAGGAAAGTATCCTTTCCGGTCAACCAAAGTATCAATGGGTAATCCGCATCTCGTCACATTTGTTGAAGACATCACCCGGATTAATTTACCGGAAATCGGTCCTGAACTGGAGAATCATCCTCTTTTTCCCGACAGAACCAATGTGGAGTTTGCACAGATTGTCAGCAAAGACACCATACGGATGAGGGTGTGGGAAAGAGGATCGGGAATCACTCAAGCTTGCGGGACAGGTGCTTGCGCCACAGCAGTAGCCGCCTTCATCAACGGACTTACAGGAAGAAAAAGCGATGTAATCATGGATGGAGGGACAGTCACCATTGAATGGAATGAAATCTCCGGGCATATATTAATGACCGGACCGGCAACCAAAGTTTTCGATGGGGAGATTGAGGATAAGTATTAAAAAAGTATTAAGTATCAGGTATTGAGTATTAGATTTTGCAGAACTTAAAACAATAACAAGATGGCATTAGTAAACGAACATTTTTTGAAGTTACCGGGAAGCTATTTATTCTCGGACATAGCGAAAAAGGTAAATACCTTCAAGATAACACATCCTAAACAGGATATTATCCGGTTGGGTATCGGTGATGTCACCCAACCGCTTCCGAAAGCGTGTATCGAAGCCATGCACAAAGCGGTAGAAGAGCTGGCCAGCAAGGATACATTCCGCGGATATGGTCCTGAACAGGGATATGATTTTCTGATTGAAGCAATTATAAAAAATGACTTTATTCCACGTGGGATTCATTTCTCGGCATCCGAGATATTTGTCAGTGACGGTGCCAAAAGCGATACCGGAAATATAGGCGATATTCTTCGCCATGACAATAGCGTAGGTGTTACAGATCCCATCTATCCGGTTTATATAGACAGCAATGTCATGTGCGGACGCGCCGGAGTGTTGGAAGAAGAAACGGGTAAATGGAGTAATGTTACTTATATGCCTTGCACAAGTGAGAATAACTTTATTCCGGAAATTCCAGACAAACGGATAGACATTGTTTATCTCTGCTATCCGAACAACCCGACAGGAACAACCTTAACCAAACCGGAACTGAAGAAATGGGTGGACTATGCATTGGCAAACGATACATTGATTCTGTTCGATGCCGCTTATGAAGCATATATCCAGGACGAAAATGTCCCCCACT
Source organism: Bacteroides sp. LFL-34 (assembly GCF_027257075.1). NCBI lineage: Bacteria > Pseudomonadati > Bacteroidota > Bacteroidia > Bacteroidales > Bacteroidaceae > Bacteroides > Bacteroides sp. LFL-34. Next base: position 2,518 of record NZ_JAPQKZ010000076.1, read on the forward strand.
CTATCTATGAGATTAAGGGAGCTAAAAAGTGTGCGATCGAATTCCGTAGTTTTTCAAAAACGGCAGGATTTACCGGAGTACGCTGCGGATATACCGTAGTTCCGAAAGAGCTTACTGCCGCCACATTGGAAGGAAACCGCATCCCACTCAACAGATTGTGGAACCGCCGCCAATGCACCAAGTTCAACGGTACTTCTTACATTACCCAACGGGCAGCAGAAGCCGTTTACAGTGCAGAAGGCAAAGCACAGATTAAAGAAACAATCGGCTATTATATGACCAATGCCAAAATTATGAAAGAGGGATTGGAAGCCACAGGACTGAAAGTGTATGGAGGAGTCAACGCTCCCTACTTGTGGGTGAAAACTCCGAACGGGCTTTCGTCATGGCGATTCTTCGAACAGATGTTGTATGAAGCCAATGTGGTCGGTACCCCCGGTGTAGGCTTCGGACCAAGCGGTGAAGGATATATCCGCCTGACTGCCTTTGGCGAACGCAACGACTGTATCGAAGCGATGAGAAGAATAAAAAACTGGCTATAAGAATTTTGAATAACTTCTCCTAGTCTATTCATAACCAGTGATTTTTCAATTTACTTGATAGTATTTCGCGCGCTACTATATATACATGGACCGTACATCCACATTTTTCTAACTATTAAAGGTAAAAAGACGATGAAAACGACGATTAACAAAAAAATGAGGGTAATAACAGTAGCATTATTACTGTCAGGGCTTGTCCCGTCTACAATGATGGCACAAGATAAGGTAGAAGCTTCCGTTGGAGCAGATCTGGTAAGTGGTTACATCTGGCGCGGCCAGGATTTAGGCGGAGTGAGCGTTCAACCCTCACTGGAAATCTCTTACAAAGGTTTCTCACTCGGAGCATGGGGATCGGTAGGATTCGAATCGACGGACACAAAAGAGTTCGATTTAACTCTTGGTTATTCGATAGGCGGTTTTAGCGTTTCAGTGACGGATTATTGGTTTAATACCCAAGTAGAAACTGGCATAGACGATGATGGAGAAACGATCTTTGCAACTAACAAGTATTTTAAATACGGAGCTCATTCAACGGCTCATGTATTTGAAGCACAAGTCGGATATGACTTCGGACCACTGGCAGTCAACTGGTATACAAATTTTGCAGGTGCCGACGGCGTGAAAGAAAATGGCAAAAGGGCTTATTCTTCTTACCTCGCACTTAGCGCACCATTCAAATTGGGAGGTCTCGACTGGACAGTAGATTTAGGTATGGTTCCTTGGGAGACAACTTTCTACAATGGCTATACAAGTGGGTTCTGCGTATCAGACGTAAGTCTCGGAGCTTCCAAGGATATCAAAATCACAGATTCCTTCTCCGTTCCGGCATTTGCCAAGGTATCTGTCAATCCACGGACAGAAGGAGCCTACTTCGCATTCGGATTAAGTTTTTAAGAGAGAGAATATAGAATATCAAAGAGCGTATAGGGATCAGGTAGTTAGAGTTTAGATTTTATCGGTTTGTTGTATGGTAACCTACTATGGCTGCCACACCCTATACCTCTTTCTTTTACAGGTCAACACTAATATTTAAGGTATATGAAAAAGATTGAAGCTATTATCCGTAAAACCAAATTCGAGGACGTAAAAGACGCCCTACTCGAAGCGGACATCGAATGGTTCTCTTATTACGATGTAAGAGGTATTGGAAAAGCACGGCAAGGACGTATCTACCGTGGCGTAGTATATGACACCAGCACCATTGAACGAATTTTGATCTCTATTGTCGTACGCGACAAAAATACCGAGAAAACAGTGCAGGCTATCATCAAAGCTGCACAGACCGGAGAAATCGGTGACGGACGTATTTTCGTCATTCCTATCGAAGACGCTATCCGGATACGCACTGCCGAACGTGGTGACATAGCCCTCTACAATGCAGAACAAGAACGTTAATCGGCAGCGGCAAGGTGCCGCTCCCAGGTTTCCTTGCGGATTATAACGTTTATAAAGAGGTTTACAACATCACTAATAAATAATAGGTATAAAATAAGATAATTATTATGGATACAAAATATAAAAGCCATAGCTTCGTAAAGTTGTGGATAGCCACTACTATATTCATTTTGTGCTGTTTTACTACTGATATGTCGGCACAAAACGCAGCCGCTGCCGATACAGTTGCAGCAGTTACAGAAACAATTACCGAAGTCGTTGCAGCTCCTGCCGAAGAAGCATCAGCAGCTCCCGATACGGTTGGTGAATTAGCTCTTGGATTAAATACTGTATGGATGTTGCTTGCAGCAATGCTCGTATTCTTCATGCAGCCGGGATTTGCATTAGTAGAAGCAGGTTTTACCAGAGTGAAAAATACTGCCAACATTCTGATGAAGAACTTTGTAGACTTCATGTTCGGCTCTTTACTATACTGGTTTATCGGTTTCGGATTGATGTTCGGCGCAGGCGGATTCATCGGAATGCCTCACTTCTGCGACCTTTCTTTCATTAATAATGGTTTGCCAACCGAAGGATTCCTCATATTCCAAACCGTATTCTGTGCGACAGCAGCTACAATTGTATCAGGAGCCATGGCAGAACGAACAAAATTCTCCATGTATATAGTCTACACCATCTTTATCAGTGTACTGATTTATCCGATATCCGGTCACTGGACATGGGGCGGAGGCTGGCTGATGAACGGTGAAGAAGGTTCTTTCATGATGAGTCACTTCGGCACTACATTCCATGACTTTGCCGGTTCTACAGTCGTTCACTCTGTAGGTGGATGGATTGCTTTGGTAGGTGCTGCCATTCTTGGTCCCCGTATCGGTAAATATGGTAAAGACGGCAAATCAAAAGCTATCCCAGGCCATAGCCTGACTATTGCTGCACTGGGGGTATTCATTCTTTGGTTCGGATGGTTCGGATTCAACCCCGGTTCTCAATTGGCAGCAGCAACCGAAGCCGACGCAATCGCTATTTCCCACGTATTCCTGACAACGAACCTGGCTGCTTGTGCCGGTGGTTTCTTTGCTCTGTTGGTGAGCTGGATGAAATATGGAAAACCATCCCTGTCATTGACACTGAATGGTATCTTGGCAGGTCTGGTAGGTATCACAGCAGGATGTGACACAGTATCTCCCGCAGGAGCAGCCTTAATAGGTGCGATATGTGGTGTCGTAATGATATTCTCCGTTGACTTCATTGACAAGTTTCTAAAAATAGACGATCCGGTAGGTGCATCTTCTGTACATGGTGTGTGTGGTTTTTTAGGAACAATTCTCACAGGTTTGTTCTCTACCAGTGAAGGTTTATTCTATGGATACGGTTTCGGATTCCTCGGTGCACAACTATTCGGAGCATTGGTAGTAAGTGCATGGGCAGCAGGCATGGGATTCATCATTTTCAAAACGCTTGATAAGATTCACGGACTTCGCGTTCCGGCACGTGTCGAAGAAGAAGGTCTTGACATTTACGAACACGGTGAATCTGCTTACAACTAAGTTACTTATAATTAAAAGTAAGTCTACTCATCAGTAAGTGAATTAGGCTATATAGATTAAAAAGATTTATCCCGGGCGGGCCTGACCGCCTTCCCGGGAACCACACAGAGAAAATTATTTGCTCTAACATATTTAACAACAAATCAAATTAGGTATTATGTCAAAACTTAGATTCAGAGTAGTAGAGACAGCTTTCAAGAAAAAGGCTGTTGAGGTAGCAACACCTGCCGAACGTCCTTCGGAATACTTCGGCAAGTATGTATTCAACAAGGAAAAGATGTTCAAATACCTTCCCAGTAAGGTATACAATGCACTGATTGATGCAATTGACAATGGTGCTCCGCTAGATCGCAGCATTGCCGACGAGGTAGCTGCCGGCATGAAAAAATGGGCTATCGAAATGGGTGTCACTCATTACACGCACTGGTTTGCACCGCTGACCGAGGGTACGGCAGAAAAGCACGATGCCTTCGTTGAACATGACGGCAAAGGTGGTATGATGGAAGAATTTACAGGTAAACTGCTCGTACAGCAGGAGCCGGATGCTTCTTCTTTCCCGAATGGCGGTATCCGTAATACATTCGAAGCTCGCGGATACAGCGCATGGGACCCCTCGTCACCTGCTTTCATCGTGGATGATACACTTTGCATCCCGACTGTATTTATCGCATATACCGGTGAAGCTCTTGACTATAAAGCTCCCTTACTGAAGGCATTGCGTGCTGTAGATAAAGCAGCCGTAGCCGTATGTCAGTATTTTAATCCGGAAGTGAAAAAAGTAGTTGCTTACTTAGGATGGGAACAGGAATACTTCCTGGTAGACGAAGGATTGTATGCCGCACGTCCGGACTTACTAATGACCGGTCGTACTTTGATGGGACATGACAGTGCCAAAAACCAACAGTTGGAGGATCACTACTTCGGTGCTATCCCCACCCGCGTAGCCGCTTTCATGAAGGACCTTGAAATTGAAGCGTTAAAATTAGGTATTCCTGTTAAGACTCGTCACAACGAGGTTGCCCCGAACCAATTCGAGTTGGCTCCTATCTTTGAAGAGTGTAACCTTGCTAATGACCATAACTTACTGATTATGTCATTAATGCGTAAGGTAAGCCGCCGTCATGGTTTCCGTGTACTGCTTCATGAAAAGCCGTTCAAAGGTGTCAATGGTTCGGGTAAACACAACAACTGGTCTTTGGGCACTGATACAGGTATCTTATTGATGGGACCGGGTAAGACTCCGGAAGACAATCTACGTTTTGTTACATTCGTTGTCAATACGTTGATGGCAGTTTATCATCATAACGGATTGCTGAAAGCTTCTATCTCCAGTGCTACCAACGCCCATCGTCTGGGAGCGAATGAGGCGCCTCCTGCAATTATCTCCTCTTTCCTTGGAAAACAGTTGTCGCAGGTATTAGATCATATCGAAAACAGTACGAAAGATGATTTAATCAGCCTTAGCGGTAAACAGGGAATGAAGTTGGATATTCCGCAGATTCCTGAATTACTGATCGATAATACAGACCGTAACCGTACTTCTCCATTTGCTTTCACAGGCAACCGCTTTGAGTTCCGTGCCGTAGGTTCCGAAGCAAACTGTGCTTCTGCCATGATTGCATTGAACTCGGCCGTAGCAAATCAATTGGTGAAGTTTAAGAAGGACGTGGATGCGTTGATTGAAAAGGGAGAACCCAAAGTTTCCGCCATTCTTGAAATCATCCGCGGATATATCAAAGAATGTAAAGCCATTCATTTCGACGGTAACGGTTACAGTGACGAATGGAAGAAAGAAGCTGCCCGTCGTGGACTGGATTGCGAAACCAGTGTTCCTGTTATCTTCGACAATTACCTGAAACCGGAAACAATTGCCATGTTCGAAGCTACCGGTGTAATGACCAAGAAAGAACTGGAAGCCCGTAACGAGGTGAAATGGGAAACTTATACGAAGAAGATTCAGATTGAGGCACGTGTATTGGGTGACTTGGCAATGAATCATATCATTCCGGTTGCCACTCAATACCAGACGGACTTAATTAATAATGTCTATAAGATGCAATCTCTTTTCCCGGCAGAAAAGGCTGCGAAATTGTCTGCTAAGAACCTGGAGCTTATTGAAGAGATTGCCGACCGTACAGCTTTCATCAAGGAGCATGTAGATGCAATGATTGAGGCTCGTAAGGTTGCAAACAAGATAGAAAGCGAACGGGAAAAAGCCATTGCCTACCACGACACGATTGTCCCGGCACTAGAAGAAATCCGTTATCACATCGACAAGTTGGAACTGATTGTTGACAATCAGATGTGGACGCTTCCAAAATACAGGGAACTGTTATTTGTGAGATAGAAAAAAATACGGTGAACGATAAACAGTAAACGGTGAACAAACTGCATTATCATTGCAGAATATTCACCGTTAGCCGTTCACTGTTATTGAAATTATCTATTTCTTTTGTTGGTTGTTTTAAGTTTGCGGGGAGGGGTGCTGTGAAGCAGTCCTCTTCTTTTTTTATTCGATAATCTTTGCGTCTTCAATATCATCATCGTCATGCATAACCGGAGCCTTCGGGCGGCGACGGGCAAACTTGAACCAGTTTATCAATTCGGAAAGAGAATAAACCAAACTGCTGATACCAATAATTATAAATGCAGTATTACGCGCTCCTGTCGGATTGAACAAAGCGATAATACCCGCAATAAGAATCAGCGAAGGAATCAGATAAAAAGCTCCCGGAACGGGCATCCACCGACGAGCCATCGACAAAGAAGCAATCTGTTGCACTCCTCCCATAATCAGGATAAATCCCAATAAAAACATCAGGACATCTGCAAAGAATTCAGGCATCACAATCAACCAAAGTCCGAATAATAAGCTACCGATTCCTTCTATCGGAAAACGGGGAGCTGCTTCACCTTCCGGTCTTTTCCGGCCGAAATAGCCAAAAAGGCTGATAACACCGGGAATCAAGAAGGCAACACCTACCGTAATGACAATATAACTGGCAGCCGCATTGGGCCAAATCACGAGTACCAATCCAATCACAAGTGCGAAGAGAATGCGAATAAGGGAATAATTCATTGTTTTCATAAATTCTATATTTTTTAACCGAGTCTGTTCCAATACTTTTGCGAATATAAGTGTTTCTACTGATATATAAAAATAACAAATAAACATTGTAATAAGTTCGTAATAATATCGTTATGACGATTACATCTCACATTGATATTTTTGCAGAAATTTTAAACAGTTCCTTTTTCACAATGAAACAAAGCGAAATAAAAAAGAAATACCCTTATGTAGAGCGTGACATCAGTTGGATGTACTTCAACCAACGTATTCTGCTAGAAGCCGCCCGTCCAGAAGTGCCACTGCTGGAACGACTCACTTTTCTTGGCATCTATTCAAATAACCTGGATGAATTCTTCCGTGTCCGTGTAGCGACTCTGAACCGGATCGTAGAATATGCCGATAAAAACATACAAGCAGAACAAGAAACCGCCGCCTGCACTCTGAAACAAATAGGAAAGCTGCACAATCGTTACTACAAGCAGTTTGAGGAGATATTCGCTTCCATTATGGAGGAATTGAAGAAAGAGAATATCTACGTCATCAAAGATGCGGAAATGACGGACGAACAGAAAGCATTCGTCACTTCTTTCTATCGCAACAAACTGAATGGTTCTACCAATCCGCTTTTCCTCAATGGAACCCGCCCGCTGGACGATCAGACAGATGAGGATATTTACCTTGCCATCCGTCTGCTGCGCAAAGATGAAACGGGAAAGATAAAGGAGAAAGACTATGCAGTGATTGAACTGCCGACCGGAGACTTCGGCCGTTTTATTCAATTACCTGATTCGGATGGAAAAACATATCTCATGTTTCTTGATGACGTGATCCGCTATTGTTTGCCGATGATTTTTGTTGGCATGAAGTACACAGATTATGAGGCGTACACTTTCAAATTCACTAAAGACGCCGAAATGGAAATTGACAGTGATCTGCGGACAGGGGTACTTCAGAAGATTTCCAAAGGTGTGAAAAGCCGGAAGAAAGGGGAACCGATCCGTTTCGTCTATGACGAACAAATTCCTAAAGACTTGCTGAAAAAGTTGACCGGCCGCCTGAACGTGGATAAGAATGACACGCGTGTAGCCGGAGGACGCTATCACAATTTCAAGGATTTGATGAAATTTCCGGTTTGCGGTCATCATGAACTGAAATATCCTGTTTGGGAACCTATCTTCAAGCCTGAACTGAATGGCATGGAAAGTCTGCTCACTTTGATTCGTCGGAAAGATCGTTCCTTACATTATCCTTATCATAGTTTCGATACTTTCATCCGTGTGTTGCGAGAAGCCGCTATCAGTAAAGAAGTAAAAAGTATCAAGATGACGCTTTATCGTTTGGCTAAAGACTCCAAAGTGATAAAGGCTTTAATCAGTGCAGCCAAAAACGGAAAAAAAGTCACAGTAGTTATCGAACTGTTGGCACGTTTTGATGAAGCGTCTAATATCAACTGGAGCAAGAAAATGCAGGATGCGGGGATTCATGTTATTTTCGGAGTAGAGGGTTTGAAAATTCATTCTAAATTGCTGCATATCGGCACTCGGCACGGAGATATCGCCTGCATCAGTACAGGAAATTTCCATGAAGGAAATGCACGTATGTATACTGACTATACCATTATGACTGCTCACCGTCCCATTGTCCGGGAAGTCAATGCCGTATTCGATTTTATCGAAAAGCCTTATACTCCTGTTGATTTCAAAGAATTGCTCGTTTCTCCCAATGATATGCGTAAACGATTCATTGCGCTTATCAACAAAGAGATAAAAAATAAGGAACAGGGAAAAGAGGCTTATATCCTTGCTAAAGTAAATCATATTACTGACCGTGCACTTGTTGAAAAGCTATACGAAGCCTCAACAGCGGGTGTTCAAGTGGAACTGGTAGTACGCGGTAACTGTTCTTTAGTGACAGGCGTTCCGGGTATCAGCGAGAATATACACATCAATGGTATTATCGACCGTTATCTCGAACATTCGCGCATTTTCATCTTCGCCAATGGTGGAGAAGAAAAATACTACATTGGTTCTGCCGACTGGATGCCTCGCAACCTGGATAATCGTATTGAGGTGGCAGCACCGGTCTATGATAAAGAAATCCAGGCAGATTTAAAACGAATTGTCTGCTACGGATTCCGGGATACGGCAAAAGGAAGAATTGTGGATGGTACAGGCGAGAACCGGGAAAAAGAACGGGAAGAGAACAGTGTCCCATTCCGCTCACAAGAAAAATTATATAACGAATACAAGAATACATTATGATAAGTATGAAGAAAGTTAATTATGCGGCAATAGATATAGGCTCTAATGCGGTGCGGCTGCTGATAAAATGTGTAAACGAGGAGAATGCGCCCGAATTAATGAGTAAGGTACAGCTCATCCGTATTCCGTTACGGTTGGGAGAAGACGCCTTTACTGTGGGGGTTATCTCTACAGAAAAAGAGAAGAAACTGATTCGGCTGATGAAAGCCTACAAACAATTAATGAAGATATATGATGTGGTAGACTATCGTGCGTGTGCCACCTCTGCCATGCGTGATGCACGTAATGGCAAGGATATCGTTCAGCAGATCGTCAAAAAAACGGGTATCCGTGTAGAAATCATCGACGGGCAGGAAGAGGCGCATATTGTTTACGACAATCATATCGAACAGTTATTTGCTTCAGGACAAAATTACTTGTATGTAGATGTAGGAGGTGGTAGTACGGAAATTAATCTCATCAGCAACGGTGAACTGAAAAATTCCCGTTCATATAATATAGGTACGGTACGTATGCTTAGCGGTATGGTAAAGGAAGAAGAAAAGGAAGCTTTGCGCACTGACCTGATAGGGCTTGCCACAGAATATACCCCTATCAGCATCATCGGTTCGGGAGGAAATATTAATAAGTTATTTCGTTTAGCGGACAAGAAAGACAAAAAAGCGTCTCTCCTACCCATCGAATCACTGCAAGATATATATGAAACATTAAAAGCCCTCTCTACCGAACAACGTATTAAGCAATATAAGTTGAAACCGGACCGGGCCGATGTTATTGTTCCTGCTGCAGAGATATTTCTCGAGATAGCTACTCATGTAAAAGCTACCGGAATTATTGTACCTACCATCGGACTGTCCGACGGTATTATAGACAGCTTGTACACGCAAAACATGAACAGGCCTGATTCTCCGCAATCTCGATGAATGAATATATAAAAAACTCCTGATACTAAGTCTGGATATACTAGTATCGGGAGTTTTTGTCTCATCTTGCTATAATGTATAGATTCATCTTTAAAAGAGTTAGGTATTCGGATTTTGTTCTTTATATTTGTGCAACTATATATTTGAAACAATATGGATATAAAACTTAGAATTGAGCAATCTTCGGATTATCATGAAACCGAAAACATTACACGGGAAGCATTCTGGAATCATTATTCTCCGGGATGTGACGAACATTACCTCCTTCATATTATGCGTAACCATCCTAAGTTTGTGCCGGAGCTCGATATTGTTGCAGAACATAATAACAAGATTGTCGGTAATGTTGTCTGCCTCAAATCATTTATCATGGCAGATGACGGTAACCAATATGAGGTTTTGAGCCTGGGACCCATTTCTGTCCTCCCCGAATACCAACAGCAAGGTATCGGAGGAAGAATGATTGCACTTACCAAAAAATTAGCTTCCGAAATGGGATTTCGTGCTATTTTACTTTGTGGTGACCCGGATTATTATCTCCGACAAGGATTCATTCCTGCCGAAACATTAGGGATTCGCACTGAAGATAATATGTATGCTACTGCTCTTCATGTTTGTGAATTATATGATAATGCTTTAGCCAATGTAAAAGGCCGTTATATAGAAGATAAAATATATCAGATTGATAAATCTGCTGCTAATGAGTTCGACAAGCGATTTCCTCCAAAAGAAATTGTAGTTGGTACTCCGTCACAAAAACGGTTTAATCAGATAGTAGTGATGCAGAAAAAAGCGAATTAAGGTTGAATAACCTAAATCGCCTGATTTGTACATCTCTGGAGCTCGGTCCTGCTATGATATTAAGCAACTATCATTCAATATAGTTACCATTCTTCGTATCTTTGCAGTTACAAAACATTCAACATGAGAAATTTGAATTTACAAAAAGATACTACTGACACTTTGTAATTCTTAATCTATCAGGGATCGCTTCTTTCCTCCCTTTGGCTGAAGTAAAATTTTTCTGCCACTGTAGAGGGCTTTATTCAATTCACTATTCTACAATTAAGCATGATATATATACATTTTAATACGCGCACAGCATTTCTACAATCAAACGGGCATCACATGTACTAATAAAGTTCCCTTTTACTTTTTTCTTTTTACCATTATCAAAGCCCCAAATAGAAAAATCAATGGAAAGAAAGTAGGAAATTCTAACAACATTTACGATATAGCGACACTATCCCAATGGTTTGTTTACTTCATCCATAGCTTTTGATGACATTATCCGCATCTTTTACTTACTTTATCCTTATGTTTTTTACAAATATAGCGGCGCTTTTGATGTAAATATGCGGTGCTTTACGCAATAAAGGCATTGTTTTTCAATAAATCATGGGAATTTTCCTGCTAATAGAGAAGAATGATAGAACATGAGAGATAGCAAAACCCTTGATTACACGAACAATCGTCAGAATAATCAGAGATTCTAAAACTTTATGTATTTACTTTGTCATCGAATGGGTAATTACATAAAAAAGGGGAGCATTAAGGCAGCACTTACTTCCTACAATCTCCCCATAATCAATGCACACAAGTTCTTTTCGAATAAAACTGTTTGCAATATTTCTCTTTAATAGTTTTAGTACTGAATCACTTTATCACTACTAACTGTCTTATACCAATCAGTAGTTGAGCTCTGATCGTGTGCCCAATCTGCAAATTTAGAATATGCGTTCGTTATCACTGTTGTTTCTGTTGGATAAGCAAATTTATCAGGAACACACAAAGCCCATGTATTATTAACTGCCTTGATTACCTCAAGCACCTCATTATCCGCCAATTGTCCATTCGCCGTAGCCGAATTAAAATGAGTCAAATGGATTTCTGTTCTCTTTTGACCTATCCCCTGATAAGCAATGAAGAAGTCTAAACCATCTGTCACACTAGGGACGGATATTTCATTTTTAAGTTTGACGTTCACTTCAAGAGTATATATATCTGTAAGAGGAGTGCTAGCATTCCCAGTATTCAACATGGGGCGTTGTGCTCCTGTATATCCATATACATAATGTGCGTCTCCAAATAAAGGAATCACAAGTTCATTGCCATTGGCTTCATAAGATGCATTTTCAAATATACCAGAATTTAATGAGCCGGTACGTTGAGCAGCGCCTGCACCAAAACTTATCTCTTCCACATTATTTTTGTCTATTCCTCGTATTCTCAAACCAGCACCTAATTGTTTCACGGCACCAACTGCCCGAAGGTCAATTTTATATTTTAGATTTTTCTCGGTTTGACTTAACCGATTGAGAAATAAACTTTTAGCGAATTATTTGAGAAATAGAAGTAACGATTTAGCAACTGTGCGAATTTCAGCGTTTTGCGTTG
>NZ_JAPQKZ010000077.1:0-13661 GCF_027257075.1 Bacteroides sp. LFL-34
CCGCATCAGGCAGTCATTTTCGTGCTGGGTGCAAAGGTAACTCCGGGATTGTACGGGAAAGCAAGGTCAAGCCTCCTGTTTTCTGGAAAAATCTCCAGCCTTTCGGGTAGTATTTTTCCCGAAAATACAGCTATAAGATAGGAATAATTTAGGAATAAGCAACTTGCGCACTTTTTGCCACAAGTGAGGTAATGACTTGGCAACGGTCATAAATTCTGCGATGTGCAGTACATTGCTGTCAAACAACTCTATGCAAAGGTAACATATATTTTCGACAAACGAAATGCAATCAGTATTTTATTGCCGTTTCCCTTCCAATTTTCCTAATCGCATTACTATCGAGGTTTGACTTCTGCCCATTTTCTCGGCTATGTATTTTATACTTTTCCCTTCATGATAAAGGGTAAGCAGAAAATTATCCGCACTGCGTGTCCACTTTTTGTTGGCGTTTGGATGCTTGGCATAACTTTCTTCCGTGATTTTTTCCGGATGCAAGAATTCGTCTACGAAAACGGAAGGAAAGCGTCTGTCATACAGTATATAGGTCTTTACTTTAGCTCTGGTAATGGCTACATAAAACAGCCTGCGTTCTTCTCCGTATGGATATTGGTCGCTTTTTGTCAAGACATAATTAAGCACAGGGTCATCGCTTACAAGTGAGGGAAACCCGTATGTGTCCTTGTTGCATTGAAGAATTATCACATAGTCTGCTTCAAGTCCTTTGGATTTATGAACGGTCAGAAACTCTATTTTCCTGTCTCCGATGATATAGAAAAAGCGATTACCCTCTTTCACGGATTTATACATGAACGACAGGTAATAATCGTCAAAGGAATATCTCCCTAACAAAAAGACTGATTTGTCTAATGGAATTGACGCGACCAATTGTCCGATAACATTGCAATAATCTCGTCTTTCATAATCGCAAAACTGTAATTCTGTTTTAACTTGTGGGTTAAAAGGATGGATGTTCTTTTTAATTTGGGCTTCGTTGCGTTGGATAAATTGCGAGGACAGGCTGACTAAAGGCTCTCCAAACCGATATGTTGTTTCAATCTTATTAACTTCTGTCTGGCCGAAGTAATCTGAAAACTGATTGAAAAGTGCCATGTCGCTCCCCGAAAAACGATAGATGGACTGCCAGTCATCGCCCACACAATACAACTTGGCGGGTGGATTTCCCTCTCGCAATACATTTAAGAAGTTGTAACGGTCAACTGATATGTCTTGAAACTCATCCACAATGATATAATCATACTTCACAGGATGGGAGGAACGACAAATGTCGGTAGCTTGCAGAATTGCATCCGTAAAATCTATTTGGTTGATGTTCGCCAATTCTTCAATATACCGTTTATAAACGGGCTGAAAGATGTTTTTGATAATGAACGTACTGCGTTCGTCCCCTGCGTTTTTAGTTTGCCTTAATACTTCATCTACAGATTTGCAACTTGACTTTATCAATGTCACAAAAGTCACGACAAGGCGGATAAAAGCCTTCTCATGCTTGCTGTTCGGGGGAAGAACCATATCGTATAATTCTGCATCTGTTTTCTCTTGGATGGAAACATCAGCCTTTTCCAATAAGGTTTTCAACTTCTCCCGAATATCGGAATAATGAAAGTCTGCACTTGAAGTTGTCAACAGCTTAGTGCCGAATTTCTCATGTGCCGCTTTTTTCCATGTTATGCCATCGTTGTACTTTTGGTTTGCTTCTTCATAGGTAATGCCTCTGTCTTTGGCAAACCATATAGGAACAAGCCCATGCTCGTCCACTCCAAAATGCTCTAAATATATTCGCTTTGTTTCTCCACCTTGTTCAAAATAAATGGAAAAATCCGGTTTGTATTGAGAGTGCATCTCGTCTACCAATGGATGCTCGTATGGCTCTTCATATCTGAATTTTACGCTAAGGGAAGATAGCGCAAAGCATATTTTCTGCTCTTGTTCACTCCGTACATAAACAGTTTTTCCATCCATATCGGGAAACGTTGCTTTCAAACGCACCTCTTTTTGCTCTGAAAGTTGTTGCCTACGCTCATTCTTCCGCTTTTCCCACTCCTTTTCGGGCGTTTGATAATCAATGAAGTATTCTATTACGCTTTTCTTGAATTTCTTGTCGTTCAATAATTCATGGTAGATTTTCACGAAGAGCGCGTCCGTATTTTCATATATTGATGGCTTTTGTCCTGTTGTCTGTCCGATAATGTCAAGGGCAAGTTTGTGAAAAGTGTACCCTCGCAAACCAGCAATACCCATTCTTTCTGTTAATTCAGCGGCAGCCTTGTTTGTGTAGCTGATAAGGAGAATATTTTGAGGGTTGATTTTCTTTATTTCAGTCAAATACTTTACTTTCCCTACGATGGATGAAGTCTTTCCACTCCCTGCACTACTGACTACTAAACAATTTTCTTCTTCTGAAACGATTGAGCGTCTTTGTTGCTTGTCTAACGGATATTTTAGGCAATGGTCGAAAAACTCTTTATGCGTGTCAAGTAGAAATGTAATGATTCCCTCATTATGTTGTTTTACAAGTCTATTGATAGCCCCAAAGTCACTGATAAATTTGAATATGGTTTCAGATGGAGTGATATTAAAGGCTTCAAGTTTCTTAACAAGTGAATATGCTTCTTGAAAATGCGGCTTATAATGATTGACAAAATCTTTTTCTTGCGTTGCAGATATTATCTTCCCTGAAAAAGTGCTATTAAGGTCGGACGGAATATCAATAAATGCTCCGTTGTTTAATGCCGACAATCTTTCTCTTGCTTGCTCATAATTGGATTTATTGCTATAAGAAGATATGTGGTTTAACTTTTCAGAAAGTTCCTTGGACTTATTTTTTAGGCGTGTTCTTGTTATAGCTATATAACAAATTGAAATAGTTATAATACAAATTACCCCAATAAACAATGCCTGCATACTAAAAGAAAGATTTGCCGTTGATAAAGTTTACATTGTATAAAAGGTTAACGTGCCATGAAGGCACGCTAACTTTCTATTCTATTAAAAGACGGGAGTTACAGTAAAAAGCTATCCTCCCTAAAATAATCTATTATATCTTCATCAGAAGTTGCTTCATCTACAGCTTTCAAGATTTTTGCAAAGTTCTCAAACTTATCAACTTCATAACCGCCACAAGTTGTAAACTCTTTATCGCAAAAGAAAATCATTTCTCCCGGAATGGTCATTGAGCCTGCGCCATTAAGACTCCTAAATCTATGACTTACCGCCCAACCTGTAAATTCACCTTTGTGATATTTTGCAACATTTTCTTTTAGAGAAACAAGTTGTTCTGAAAGTTTCTTGGTATATTTATCCAAATCAGATTTGGCTTCTTCTTTCTCTTTTTTTGCCCGCGCATATTCTCCACGAGAGTATTGAGAAGAATATCCATTAGGAGCAAAAATATCCATAGAAGATTCTGCGGATTCGACTTTCATTTTACATCTGTTTATTTTAGACATCAAATCTTTGATGTCCTCACTAATTTTCATAATAGGTTCAATAGTAGTTACATCAATGAACATACTATCAACTTTTGTTGATATTGGTTCATAAGAATCTGGGTGATAGAGATAGTCTTTAAGCGTCTCTTTAACCAACTTCTCAGCTTTTTCCTCGTTAGAGAGTGTGCAAGAAGTCATAACTAATGCAACTGCACAGGATAGTAAGGTAATAACATTCTTCATAATGTTCACTATTTTAATGATAATTATTGACACTTATCCAAAACACGAAGCGTGGCACTGCGATGCTACGTCTTAGTTCGGAGGTCCTGAGAAAACCCTGTGTACAGATGTAGTAATAGCAGCCCACGCTATAGCGTGAGAACCACTATGCTACCCTTGTACACAATTCAGAAATTTCTCAGGTTTCCGTTCTACAAGATAAGCATAACGCTTCTTCTTTTTCTATGTCTCGGAAAGGGCTTCCCCAATCCAATTGCAAAAGTAGCTAAAATCCTTGATAAATTCCTTTCATTGAATGATTTTCTTTACTTTTTGAGACTGTTTGAGCGGGATTTATGCGCGTGCATTAAATTTTCATCCCATTACTTTGCTTTTGGGTAGTAATCCCCAAACCGTTTCTCCATTCATGCGCCTTCTGCCGGAACCATTGCACAAGCGGAATATCATTCACGCATATTCGGAAATGTCCAGTTCTGCTTTTATCTTTTTCAAACGAGAAAGCCGCACCTTCTGCATGGAATTTACGGTTAAATTCGGGTGAATAAAAATCACCTTTCAACTTCACTTTCTTCAACTTGCACAATTCTTGGATAATCTGTTCGGAGAAGTGCAGCGTATTACGGCAGAAGTCTATCAAGGGCAACAATTTATCCACATGAGGGAAGTATTGTTTTACCTTGTCTATATACTCACTGAACTTGATGCATTGGGCTTGGTGTTCACGTTCCATCTGCTTGATATATTGCTCTAATCTTGCATTTTTATTTTCAAGTTCTGCGATGCGTTGTTGAAACCCTTCCCTTTCCGCTTTCAACTTTCCACCACCCAAAAGAGAACCGACCTTTGCCACGAGTGCGGCTTTCGCCTCGGTCTTAGCGGCTTCCAGTTTTTCCGACTTGATTCCTTGCTTCACCTCGTCAAGTTTCTGTTCCGCCTGTTGTCTTTCCGTTTGCAACTGCTGCACATTGGCTTCAAGTTCTCCCGTCTGCCGCTTCAAATCACGGTAATATTGGGCGGTGGTGGTATGCCGTGCCTCCGAGCCACGGATGCCACGCTGCAAGCCGTATTTCGCCATTGCTTCGGCGTAGCTGTCGTGATAGGCTGACAGCTTCTCACGTGTCAGCACGTCATCGGCGCACAGGCGAATGGCATCCGTTTTCTTGCGGTAGGTGCGCTTGCCCTCTGCCTGTTGCTTCTTTTTCGCTTTCCTGCGCTCGCCCGTTACAATCGGTACGACCGTGGCGTGGATGTGCGGCGTATGCTCGTCCATGTGCAGGACTGCCGAAACGGTGTTCTCCCGTCCGAAAGTGCGGTGCAGCCATTGCAGGTTGTCGACACACCATTCGTTCAGTCTGCCCTCGTCCTTCACTTTCATCATGTCCTCATGCGTGCCTGAAAGCACGATGCGGATTGCCCTCACTTGGTCGGGCGTTATCTTCCTCTTGATGCCTGCCGTGCGGATGCGGTGGTTGATTGCTCCGGTGCGGTCTGTCACGCCATCGGGGAAGTCCACCAGCTCACGGTTGAGGCAGGTGCGTGTAGGGTCGGCGTTCTTGGGGACGGTTTTGCGTTCGATGTGGTCGGACGCGCCCGTGTCCGCCGAGCCTTTCGCCTTGTTGAATTGGATGCTTATGTATCCCATTTTTGTCTTTTATTTTTATAGGTTCTACAAACTTGTTTGTTCATTCCCGTCCGTTGCGGTCGTGCCGCATGAAAACGGGGGTGTCCAGAGGGGGTAACCCCTTCGGCTCATTGGGGCGTTTTTAGCATTAGCGCAGCGGTGCGTGAAGAAAACGCCCTAATGAGCTATGGCTTTTCCGTTCCTCAAAATCCGCTGCGCTGTCGGTGGTCGCCGGATGTCTTTCCTCTTTCGCCAGCTTGGGATGGCATGTCATGCCGCCATGTCGGTATGTCACCATAGTTTCGTGCCGTCATGTTGCCATGCCTGCTTGTCGGCATGATGGCATGTCGGCATACGTAATACCTGCTGGGGGCATCTAGCCGTTTTCCCCACGGACTTGTTGACGGGTGTAAAAGCGTTGAAGTGTTGAATATGACACATAATACATTGGTATATTGTTTGATACGCGCTCAACTTGTCCTCAACAAACGCATGATGCCCAACAAACGGCAACGAAAAGAAGAAGTGAGGGCAGAACCGAATGTTGCCTTGTTCCTTCTTCATCGTCCGTTGGGCGTTGTTGGTATTCTGTTGAGTCTGTATATTGCTATATATCAACATTCTATTATATATATTCAACAATTCAACAGAATATCACAGGCTTTCCAGCAGTCCCTTGGTTACGGTGTAATACCTGCCCACTCCCTTGCGTGGCTGATAGCGTCCCTCGCCGCCATACACGTAGGTGGTATAGGTAAGCCCGTTGGGTGCAGGGGACAGCTTCCAGCATTCCTGCACCACTTTCCGCACCTGCAGCTTCTCCGCCTTGACCTGCGAACACAGCAACAGGGGGATGATGTCATGCAGGCAGAATGACACCGTTTCCATCTCCATCTTCGCCATGATGTCGAGTAGCAAGTCCGCCATTTCTATTTCGAGGCGGTTGCGATTACTGCGGATAATCTTCCGCAAGGCTTCCGTTTCTATTTGCTTCGGTGAAAACCACATACGGCTTTCTTTTTTCGTTGCCAGCGTCCTGTGCTGCAAATGATACAGGAAAGCCGGGATTTCATCTTTCAGCTTTTGCAGGAAGTCGGTGTCGTCACACTGCAACCGCTCTATCTTGCGTACCCAATAGCGTGTCTCGCCTGCGTCGATGATGACGGGCAGATGCTCGTTGTTGGAACACAACACGAACTTGGCGAAGAAACCGATTTCGTTACGGTCTTTGCCCTTGGCTTCCACCTTATAGGAAAGTGTAGTGCTGAGGTTCTTCAGACGTTCGCTGTCCTCCCTGCGGTTGAGCAGTACTTCGTCCACCATAATGAGCAGCTTCCCTGCCCAATCGGAATTGAACTGGCTGCGGAAGTCCTCGTTGGTGTTGAACGTCACGTTGTCTTGGAAAATGGCTTTCAGGAAGTTGAGGAACGTGCTTTTGCCCGTGTTCCGTTCTTCGGACACGAGCAACAGGATAGGAAGTTTCTGA
This sequence comes from Bacteroides sp. LFL-34, assembly GCF_027257075.1. Classification (NCBI taxonomy): domain Bacteria; kingdom Pseudomonadati; phylum Bacteroidota; class Bacteroidia; order Bacteroidales; family Bacteroidaceae; genus Bacteroides; species Bacteroides sp. LFL-34. The sequence goes on from NZ_JAPQKZ010000077.1 coordinate 6,800, forward strand.
ATAGGATAAAGGTAGAGCAACTGCATGTAGTCCATGCCCAACTCGTATTGTTCTCCGAAGATATGCTCCACTAACGAGCGGATGCAGGGGAAACTGCCCTCCTGCGGTCGGTGTCCTATCGGCTCATAGAGATTGAGGAACTTTCCGACAACGGGCTTGTAGCCCACATGGTCGGGGACGGTACAGAAACCGTCATACTTCGGCACGGTAGCCATGCGGTCTTTGCCGTAGTCCTGCCGCAAGGTCTCGGAGTTCCATGCGATGCGTTTCTTCACACAGCCCCCGTCAATCAGCGGCTGGTCAACAATCTTGTAGAGGGTTGTCCCCACACGGATGAATTCGTCTTGTTCTGCCATAGGCTTTGCTTGGTTTTGTGTCGCCGACAGCAGTGTCGGCAACGGGTTAAACAATCGGGTACAAAGTTATGATGCAACGCATAAAACTCTGATACGCAAAACGAAGCGGAACGGCGCAATCGTAACAAACTGACAAGAAAATGCAGAAAAGCACATAAGAAAAGGTGCGGCAAAACAAAAAGAAAGCCCGAAGAAGCATTCCTTTCTCGCTTCTTCGGGCTGTTTACGTAGGTACGTACCCACGCTCTAACACTCGCACATCGGTCTGTCAATTGACACCCACAGGACTTGTTTTTCTTCTCGCCCGTACAGCCTTTCCAGCAGGGTATCGCGCACCATTGCCGCACATGGGGTATTGATGCGGAATGCAATTGCCACGACCATAGGCAGGGCGTACACTTCCATGCCGTAGCCGTCGGGCAAACGGATATACCGTTCTGCCTCATGTCGTTTCAGCACTCCACTCTTATATACGGCTCGGATGGCGGCACGGAGTGTTGGGGCGATTGTACCCAACAATGAGGACAGCTCTGCCTCTGTCATCCATACATTTGTAGAAGTGGGTATAGTCACTCTACCGTACTCATTCATCGTAATAATGCCCCGTTCCATAATCAAGCGGTTATATGTCGAAACGTCCGCTTATTTTGTTCTCAAAGGCGGAAATGTCGCTGTTTAGTTTCGTGTTCGTTACCTTGGCATAAATTTGCGTGGTCTTGATGTCCGTATGTCCGAGTATCTTGCTCACGCTTTCTATCGGCATACCGTAGTTCAATGCCATGACAGCGAAGCTGTGGCGGCTGAGGTGAAAGGAAACCGGCTTCTCGATACCGCACTTCTTCGCTATGTTCTTTATGCGTTTGTTTACCATGTCAAGTGAGCCTATGTTAAATAGCCTCTTGTCTTTTCGGAACGGCTCGTAACGCTTGATTATCTGCATCGGAATGTCCATCAGCTTGACTTGGAACGGGACACCTGTCTTTTGCCGTTTCGACACAATCCACCGCGCACCGTTCATTTCCACGATATTGTCAGTCGTGAGGTTCTTGATGTCTATGAACGATATGCCCGTCCAGCATCCGAACAGGAACAAGTCCCTTGCCAGCGCGAAGTTTGGATTTTTCAGTTTGATTGCGCCCAATGCCTGAAGTTCCTCCTCCGTCAGAAAGCCGCGCTCCTTATGGTCGGGGTCAACGTGGTACATTGCAAACGGGTTTCTTGGTATCTTTCCGTTGTAGTGAGCCGTGGTGACGATATGTTTCAATGGTATGGAGTATATCCACACGGAAGATTGCGCAAGCCCTGCCTCGTTGCGCAGGTACAGGCAATAGTCGCGGATGAAGTCCTCCGTAAGTTCGTTCATCGTTATGTCGGCACGTTTATATTGCTTTCTGATAAACTCGGCTACATACTTGCGGACAGTCAGGTATTTCAGATATGTGCGCTTGGAGCGGTCTTTACCCACACGTTTGGCAAAAGCCGCGTTCTCCTTGTCAAAGGCACGTAACAAGGTCTCATATTCTGTGCCTATGCCCTGATAAGCGTTACGTACCATTTCAGCGGTCACACAGGCTTCACGGTCGGAAAGACGCTGATAGTGCTTCACTATTTGTGCTTTGATGTTGTCCAACGCGAAGTTTACCGCCTGTGCCTCCTTGCTCTTGCCTTTGGCGCGGTTTCCCTTTGCATCCCAAAGTGCTTTTGGGATGGTCTGCTTGCAACTGAACTGTGCGATAGTCCCGTTGATGGTCACACGTCCCATGATGGGGACAACTCCGTTCTTCTCTTTGCTTGCGTTCACGTAGAACACGGTCTTGAATGTACTCCTCATAATCCTTACTTTTTGTTTGGTGCAAAATTAGTTTATGGGAGTTGTAAGGGCAGAATGTAAACCTACGCAGAACGCAGAAATATAGACCGTTAGTATTAAAAGTGCATCCGATATCGGGTAATGATTTGGAAGTGCATCTGTTTCCATATTCTTCCCAAAGCCTGTCTTCCCCATCTGTGCCACCTTGTGCCAACCTATGCCCAAACCTACTGACAGTCAGTTGAAATGCTCAATTCTGCTCAAATCTTCATTTTATCCTATTCTTTTTCCGAAAAACCTTGCATTCCCTAATCCCTACCTTTTTAAGCACCCGAAACGAAAACGACCGATGCGACAGAAAGACGCATTAAAAAAAATGTCGGATAAACGAGAAGCAGATAAGATAGTTTGAAACTCAACTCCCTCAGCTCTTGAATCCGCATTAAAAAACAAAAAATCAAAAACAAAACGGATATGAGAACGGCAATAGCAACAAAATTCGTGGCATGGGAAGTACCAAGTTTGGAGAACCTGCAAGGCAGCAAGGTGTACGGACTTCGCACCAAACTGAACAATGGTGAGAAATTGAGCCGAGAGGAAAAGGATTGGCTTACACGCAACGTGAACAGCAACACCTATTTCAAGAGCGCAGTACCCTTGCAAGGTTGGATGTTTGACTTTTCCGACATTCTCCGAACCTACATTGTAAAGCAGTATGGACATTGGGCGGAATACAAGGCTACCGACAAGACCGCACTCCGCAGTTTCCTATACGGCAGGATAGACAGCATCGTGGAACTTAACAAATGATACGGCTATGACAGCAACGGTAAATTTCAGACAAATGGCGCAATACATAGGGCTTGCGATATGCACCCTAATCATGCGCACCGCCTTTTGGGTGTCCGGCATCCTTTGGTACATCGTCAGAGAGATAATAAACGGAGTGTTCCGAGTGGCAATAGGGGTAATCGTGGCTATTCTTTCCGTTATCCTGTTCTTCGGCTTCATTCTTTGGTTATTCACCCTTTAATCCCTACCGACATGGCAAAGAGAAGAAGCAAGACAGTGGAGCAACAATGCAGATACTACGAGGTGGGCAACATCTTCGAGTACATGGTGGAAACATACCTCAACGGCAATATGTCCGTGTTCCGTGGACTCTACCACGAACTGAACAAGGACGCACGGAAGGACTTTATAGACTTCCTATTGAGCGAGGTTGAGCCGATTTATTGGAGGGAGATTTTGAAACATACTATTTGACAACTCATAAAAACGACAGCGATATGAAAGGAACAGACCATTTCAAGAGAACGATACAGATGTATTTGGAACAACGTGCGGAGGAAGACACGCTCTTTGCGAAGAACTACCGCAATCCAGCCAAGAACATTGACGATTGCGTAACCTACATTCTGAACTATGTGCAGAAAAGCGGTTGTAACGGCTTCACGGACGGAGAGATATACGGACAAGCAGTACACTACTATGACGAGAACGAGATTGAGGTGGGCAAGCCTATCCAATGCCAAGTGGCGGTGAACCACATTGTGGAACTCACGGCAGAGGAAAAAGCAGAAGCACGTCAGCAGGCAGTCCGCAGATACCAAGACGAGGAACTCCGCAAGTTGCAGAACCGCACCAAGCCGACAAAGGCGAAAACAGAAACCCAAGTTCAACCCTCATTATTTGATTTTGGCTTATGAAACCGAGAAACAAATTTGAAAAAGCAGTTCTTGCCCAAAGCAAGAAACTACGCCCGATAACCCCGATACAGATAAATTGGGCATTCCGTAATTGCGTGGAGCATTATGCACACCGCTTGCCGAAAGGTCGTACCACTTGTATGGATTGCGGTCATAGTTGGGTAATGACGGAGCAGACCGAGCATTGTACGTGTCCCGAATGTGGAGCAAGTTTGAAAGTCTGCCTCACCTATCAGCGCAAGGTAAGACAAAAGCAGTATTTCACAACCCTTACCACAAGCGGAGAATACCAAGTGCTACGAATGTTCTTGCTTGTCGTGGGTATGGAGAAAGGGGTTAATGCCAAGTCCTATGCCCTTGAAATCGGGCAGTATTGGTGGAATGAACAAGGGCGTAAGGCTGTTGTTGCCATTCCACGCACATTGGGATGCTACATCGACACGTTCTCATTCGCTTCTCCTTTTGCTATCCGCAATGACAATGAAGCGTACCGCCATATCTCATATTCCCCGATATATCCAAGATATAAGGTGTTGCCGACGCTCCGCAGAAACGGCTTTAACGGCAATTTCCACGACATTGTACCCACCAAACTAATACCGGCATTATTGTCGGACAGCCGTGCGGAAACGCTGTTGAAGGCAGGGCAATATCCCATGTTGCGCTACTATCTGTACCACTCTTTCAATATTGGAGAGTATTGGGCTTCAATCAAGATATGTATCCGCAACGGCTATACTATTGAGGACGGCTCAATGTGGCGTGACACCATAGACCTCCTGCGTCATTTCGGCAAGGACACAAACAGCCCGAAATACGTTTGCCCTGCCGACCTCAAAGTTGAACACGACAAGTTGGTGGCAAAGCGCAACCTGCAAAGGAAACATGAGCGGACTGAACAGCAACGCAGGAAAGCGATTGAGGACGAGAAACAATATCTGAAAGCTAAGGGCATATTCTTCGGACTTGCCTTTACCGACAGCCTTATTTGCGTCAAAGTCATAGAGAGCGTGGAAGAAATGGCAGAGGAAGGAAGGACGATGCACCATTGTGTGGGCGGTTACCACAAACGAAAAGACTCCCTTATCCTATCCGCCACCATTGACGGAAAACGAATTGAAACGATAGAGGTGTCACTAAAAACTTTTGAGGTGGTGCAGTGTCGTGGCGTATGCAACGAGAACTCCGAATACCACGACCGCATCATCGCCCTTGTGAACAAGAACGCCAACCTTATCCGCCAGCGGATGAAAGCGGCATAATATCGACATCTAACAACTAACATTATGGAAGTAAGATTTGAAAGCATGGTTTTCCTATGGGATGATAAAATCCCCACGATGTTCCTTGAATTTATGAACCTCCTCACTCTTTGTCAGAGTGAGGAGCAATTAAGGGCGAGCGTCAAGGACTTTGCCGAGAAACACGAACTTGACAAGTTCTTCCTTTACGGCTTCGGCTCTCATCATTTCTACCTGCACCAACGCTACACGAGCGACCCCGAAATGGTGATGCAACACAGAGTGCTGTCTGTACATTTCTAATCATCTAAATAACAACGACTATGGCAACAAAATGACAATTAACGGAGTAAGCACCTGCCAATCGGCAGGAACGGAGAACTACGAGAAATTCCAAACGGGTATCGACAGACGCAAACGCACCCTTGTGCAATACGACTACCGCCACACGGACGGGGAACTTTTCTCTTGTGTCAAACCCACATTAGACGAATGTCGAGCCGCACGGGACAAGTGGCTAACGGCAAAGGAAAGGAAGGAGGAGAAGCGATGAACGAAGCAGGCTACCAAACGCTGATAGTCAAATTCAGCGAACCCATTACGGCATTGGACGGCATCTTTGACGATGCCGAAGCGTGGGGAGTTGATACCCTAAAGGGGTGGATAGACAGCTATGAAAGCAGCCGTTTCACTGCCATTGACAGCCATACGGCAGTCATCACGAGCGAGTATAGCATGGAATGTCTGAAAGAGTGGCTGGAAAAATGCACACCCATAACCGAGAAAACAGAATTTTGAACATTGGGGCGGTGTCCGCACCGCCCGAACCATAAACCTAAAAGACAACGGATATGATAGCAAAGACAATTTTAGAGCAGATTGGCGGCAGACGCTTTGCCGCCATGACGGGAAGCAAAGACTTCACAGACATGGGCAACGGCTTGCGCATGAGCCTTGCGAGGAACAAGACCAGTGCCAACCGCCTTGACATCATCTATGACGGAGGGGCAGACCTATACAATATGCGTTTCTACCGCAAGACGTTCAGCAAAAAGACATTCGAGAGCAGGACGAAGGACATTGAAACGCACGAGGGGATATATTGCGATATGCTGGAGGAAATGTTCACGATGGTAACGGGACTTTACACCCGCTTTTGAGGGGTGGGCGGCAAAAGCCGCCTACTTTCTTTCATGAGCATGATGGCGGATAAGAAAGTAGGCAAAGAAACCTTTGTACCAATCTACGATAGTATTCACAAAAACAAGTTTTAATCATGGAAACAATCAGACAGAACGGAAAAACCATCTTGTACAGCAACGACGGCATAAGCATAAAGATGGTTTTCAAGAACCTTACGGGCAGGAATTTTCAAGGTCAGGAATATACAGACTATATCCGGCATATCGCAATCGGCAGCATGGGATTTTCACCCGGTATCATAGAGCATTGCAGGGACGGTGAGGTTGCAGGCAAAGGGACAATCCCGAATGTATGAAAACTGAAACTCCGATGAAGTTGGCGGCTTCATCGGAGTTTCTTTCGTCAGACACTTATTCTTTATGGTACATACAGCAGCGCAAACTCAGCCTTCCTTCGTTTGAGCAGCATGGCGTGGCGTTTCCCCTTATAGTTACAGAAAGCGATATACTCCCGGTAGATGTTCCTGTCACCCGCCTCCAGCTTTCGGATTAGCGTGCTTTTGGGTATCTTCCCACTCCCCAAAAGACGGTACGGACCGACATT
>NZ_JAPQKZ010000078.1:0-13565 GCF_027257075.1 Bacteroides sp. LFL-34
ATTGCTAATGCACTATCCGGGTTGTTCTGCATTAGCTTTTCAGCCTCACTAAGGCGAGGGGTCTGTTCCCTGTTATAACAACCTGTAAAATAGAGAATAGCTGATAGTCCAATTATAATTTTATATTTCATATTGCGAATATTAGGAGTAACAAACACATTTCGATGCGGAAAGCTTTTATTAGAAGAAATATAATTATTATTACATTCTTTGTATCTCAACAGAAACCATAAATACTTTTTTTGCATGATTCCCTGCATGATAGTTCTCAATTCCTATATATACCATTTCCAAAAACAGACAATAACCAAAAAGTTATAAAATATGCAGGCTTGGGAGTTTAGTATTCTTCATCTTATTATCAACTTTAATTATGCGCTGCTTTATACCATAATGTATTTTCTTTCAGCACAGTCATAGGATTGTCACTCGGATCGGATGTTGTTATACCGGAAAATGTATTGATAGGAATAATACCTTTGGCCATAGTGTAGAAATTTTTTGTATGGGTTTTATATGGAACAAGATGATTTAGCTGCTCTCTAAATTGGTTTAATAATATAGGATCGTTACAGAGTGAGGTTATATAATCTGCAAAATCATAAAATATTACAGGAGTATAACCATCTAAACGTTGGATTGTTCCCCTCAGGGATTTGTCAAAAGAATATTTACTATTGATACTTTTTATGATGGCTGCCATATTCTCCAGTTCTGAACAGTCCGTTACTGCTAATGTCCCACAAGGCATTATTTCATAGGTTGAATAAAAATTGTAAAATTCTTCACATCCCGATTGATAATCGGGATTCCCCAGTAAATATTCCCCAATAGCGGCATAAGGCATTCCGTATGCCATCATCTCACTGGTAGAACCAATCAAATATTTTGTAACATCCTTTAATTCATAGGCAACCTCTATAGATGACATATAACAGTCATCAAATAGAATATATTCCATTTTCATGCCTGCATTAGCAATACCGGAGGCTAGAGATTTTATATCTGTTTGGTATTCGGCGGTCAGTCCTCCAAAATAACGTGTCAATGGAACACCCTGATATTCCCAATGCATTTTCATGTGAGGTGCGGAACGCACTTTCATCTCATAAACAGGAAGCCATCCCATACCGTGACATCCTATAATCATGGTATAAACAGAAGCCGGAGCAAATGCCTTTACATCATTTAAAATTGCTGTTATCCCATCGATTGTCGTAAAAGGCGGAGACTTATATTTTTTAAGTATTTCACGTTTACATCTCCCGTGAGAAGACACAATTTCAAACATCATGGCCTCCGTACTACCGGTAGAAATAAAAACAATTACTTTCTCATTGTTCAGCCCTATTTTCGTTATACATTTTTCCAGGTCAGATATGTTATTATAAAAATAGTTCGTCAAATTTGAGGACCATGGCAAATACATGAATAATGTTTTCCGGTTGGCTTCTATCTTTTGATTTTCCTCCTTCTCGCATGAAGAAAAAAGTAAAATTCCTCCCAATAAAAAGATAATGCTAACCTTTACGTAGATTTTTTTCGTTGTTTTCATCCTGCAAATTGTCCAATAACTCATTATTACTTTTTTATTATAGCCTTCCATTGTAAAATCTCTATTTTATCTTAAATGTGAATTGTAAATAACCATTTCCTGATATTCATAGAATCAAATCCTCTTATAATCTTACAATATTATGACTCATTATCTCACAATATATTGAATATTCTAATAAACAGCATGAATTTAATCGTTTATAACACGAGATGATTTTCTTTTCAATGCCCTATGGCAGTTCTCATTGGAGACACTGCCGAATGGCACTTGTTTCCGTTTCATTCTTGCAAAAAAAGATGAAACGGTTTAACAGGAACAACTGCCTGTTGAAACAATACCGGCACCAATGTCACAACAGGCAGTTTTATGGTTACTTATGGCAGTCCAAACCGATTTTCAAAGCCAAATCGCTCCGGCTTCCACATCCCCTGACTTATAAGTGTAAATTATAAACTCTTCAAGCGCTTCTTTCCATGTAAGATTGAAGGTTCCCATAATTGAATGTATGGCACGATTACTTTTTTCATCAAGCCCGTCTTCTTCCACCCCTTCGGGGTTCGTGTCTTCGTCTACCCCCACAGTCTCTTCACGGCTCCAGAACACCACTACCGGAATGTTTAGGTTGATATCCCATGTACCACGCTGGATCAATATTCCGGAAGGTTTATAGAACGGATCAAAAGTACCTGTTTCCGGATTGCCCTTGGATTTGTAGCCGTGATAAAGACGAATTTTCAGGTCGAATTCCTTACGGTCTTTCAAAAAACGGATAACTCCTTTCAAACCTATCGGGTTACTGTCTCCTGTTATTTCAGCTTCCTTGCTATGTTTGGTCTTGTCCCAGGGGGTAGTGTCCACATAAAGATAATCCACCAATTTCTGCGGTTCATTGTCATCGGCTTCCGGCTGACCGTCAAATGTGGGTTTTACATTTTCAGGCGTGAAGAAATGTTGATGAATATTATCCTGCCCGTTTTCTATAAACTGGCTGTTCATCAAATCTCCTTTGGCGTTATAGTAATAGATGAACATCAAATAAACGGGAGCCGGGGTGTATTTCCCATAAGTATAGTAGTCTCCATTTTTCTGCACGTAGAACTTGCTTTGACTGCCTTCGGCAAGCCTCCAACCCTTGCCGGCTTTCAGCTCATAAGTTATTTCCTGAATACGTTTCATGTGCTTGGCCGGAGATTCCGGATTCTGGTGAGGTCCACCGACTTTCTGTATTTCATTCCAGTCTGCATGCAGGTGACATTCCACAAGACGGATAGTCATTTTGGAAGGATCTTCATGCAATTTATTATCTGTCTCATTTTCAGGAATTACAGGATCTTTACTGCATGAATTGAACAACAACGAAAGAGCTGTTCCTATCAGGAACATCAATGCGATTTTACATACATTTGTTTTCATTTTTTATTTATTTGGTTAATAATAATTGTTATAAATCAAAAACTCCAGTTCACTACACAACGTACATCAGATCCCATGTCATGTGCATAGTAGCGTGAACGGTTAGTGTATTCTTTATATTCTTTGTTCAAGATATTGTCTGCCGCTATCATGAATTGTAGTTTGTATCCGTATTTTACAGGACACTCAAAGCTAGCAGCGAACCCCAAGAGGTGGTATGCCGGAGGGGTATAGGGAATAAGATCCGTATTCGAGTCAAACCGGGTCTGTTTTGCCACGAATCGATGTCTGATACTCAAACGTAATTTGGAATGCGATTTGGTTTCGTGAAGCCATGAGAGGTCATGGCTGAAACGGGAAGAGGGGATATAAGGAAGGTAATTTCCTGTCGTCTGTTCATTTGCCCGTATAAAAGAAGCAATCAGGTGATAATCCCATGAATTTATGGGCATGAAGTGAAAGTCAAAATCCATTCCGCGAAAGAAAGCCGGGGTCTGTTTGTATTGGAATACAGGGTATACCCCCGAAATAACAGTGATGGTTTCTTTCTTCGGTTCATCATAGATATAGCCGCTTATCCATTGCAGGTAACCGTCCATTCGGGCACTGAATACCTTATTGCTGTAACTGATGGAAGATATCCATTTATAGCTCCTTTCGGAGTGCATGGTAGAATCTCCTTTGACAAACATTCCGGATCCGAGTTCATTTCCGTTGCTATATAATTCATACACGTGAGGAGCTCTCCAGGCCAGCCCGAAATTAGTGGTGAGCTTCCATTGGTCAGAGAAATGATGATGACCTCCCAGACTGTATGATACGTTATTGAACTTTCTTGTTCCTCCATAGAGACTTCCTGTCCAGTCATAACCACTGGCACGGGTTTCCTGTCCGTCAAAACGAATACCTGCTTCAATTCCTCCTTTACTGTAATTATACTTCCCGATACCATATATTCCCATCTGTGTCTCCGTATAGTTGGGAATAACGGGAACAATACCTGTTCCTGCCTGACTGTGATTATCAATGAACATAATTTGTCCCCCAACCTCTGTTTGCCATGAATTATAATTCAATTTCCAGCAGAGAGAGTTTTGTAATGAGTTTAAGTGCAGGGAAACAGCTGGAATGTCGGAACCCAGACGCCGGATGCGGTTTTCCTGTCGGTCGTCCTTCTGCCAGGAACTTTGCCAGTAAAGATTTCCTGCGTTCCGCATACTGAACTTCATTTTACCAATGGCTGTCTGATGGGTAACTTTTTGATATGGGTATGCGATACTTCGCGTGAAAGGATCTGTGTACAGGGGACGTCCCAATCGGATACGTTCTGCCAGCAGATCTTCACTTCCCATCTGGGCACTGAACATTACTCCCGTCCGGTTGTAAAAGTGACTGTAGAATCCTTCTATTCTTAAACGTCCACGGTCATAGCCGAGTAAAGCGGAGGTATGATGTTCTCTGGCTCCAGTGTTATTTAGAAGATAGTTTGCGGTGGAACGGTCTCCGGAATTTGAATATGTCCCCTGTACTCGCCAGGCAAGGTCACGGAGAAAAGGGAAAGTGCCTTCCAACTGTCCGGTCAGCACATAACGGTGACCATTACTTCCATAAAGTATGGAAGTCTTTCCTTTCAAGGCCTTCTTCCGGAAGGGTAAGGGAGCCTGTTCCATGACAATAATTCCTCCCAAAGCTTCTGAACCATATCGTACCGCGTCAGAACCTTTTATCACCCGAATGGAAGCGTTTCCGTTCATATCCACTTCAGGAGCATGATCAACTCCCCATTGTTGGCCTGTCTGGCGGGAACCATTGTTTATGATTAATATCCGGTTGCCATACATTCCTTGGATGACAGGTTTGGCAACTGTCGTCCCCGTACTGATGGAACTTACGCCACTGACCTGTTCAAGCAGAGAGGTGAGAGAAGTTCCCAATGCGCGATTGATTGCGAAGGAAGTAAGGTTGTTGCTTACCGTATTCCGAGTCACTCCGGAGCACTCACCGGTAATAATGACTTCTTCCAGAATTTTTATCTCCGGATAAAGATATACTGTTTGAATATTCACCTTTTTGAATGCCTCACTCAAATATATATATTGAGATTTGTAGCCCAAACTCTGTACAAGAACTGTATCCTTGGAATTTGTCTTCCAAGGGATAATGATTCTTCCTCCGGTTGAACTGGCAAGGGGTTGATTCTCCAATAAGATGTAAGCTCCTTCAATCGGACGTCCGGTTTCCTTATCTACAACCAACAGTGTCCTATGTGTATCTGATTGCTGTCGGTATTTCTGTGCATACATCCTTGTAGGAGATATTGCACACAGCCAGACAATGAATAGACACACATATTGGAAATATGCATGAAATGTCATACTTTACGAAAATTGTAATGAAGTTATAAATTGTTTAAGATAACCAAAGGGCACAGCATCCCTCTTTCACATGTCATCTTATAATGCATGCAACCCATGAGAGGGATTGTAATAGTTGGACAGGAGGAGCGCGGAGAGACAATAGGGGAAAAGTAACAGTAATGTCCTTCTCCTTTTGGATAAGATATTCAACGGGGTTCTCTGTCTGAACGCAATTGTACTCAAAGCTCTCGGCTTCGGTAAATGAAGATAAAGTGAACAGGCAGATAGCACATTTATCGGCAGAATCATGATGGGAAGATTGTTGCTCATCATGAGATATACATAAATCTTCTTTGTGAACATGAAAGGCTTTCACAAAGAAGAAAGGCATCATAGTCAGCAACAATAAGCATGCCACTATGGCTCTGTATTTCCGCTTTTTTCTTGCATTATCCATTAGGTTGTAAAGATAGCAGATTGCATAATTGTACGCAATACCTATAAATGATGATTTTACGATCAAGTACGATTAAATATATTGTCCCGATTATTTTGATATGGGAATCAAATAAATCGACACATCGTTACCGGCTGTATGATAACAGGCTATAATAAATCTTCCTATTTTTATTCCTGTTCATATTGGAGGGCCTGTGTAAGATGCCCCCTAAAACCAAAATGATTCTTCTCCCAGAAAATATTCAGTAATGATCTCTTGATAAGTTTTGACCGATGAGCATTATTATTTTAAAATCAAGTACTTCGATTCTCATATAATTGTTTTTAAATTCGTTTAAAATTGAACGGTGTCCAATTGTTACGATAATACTTCAGTTCACGTTGATATTTCGAGGACGCAAAGTACGGCTCATTCCCAAAGCATAAGAGAAAGGATTGATGTCGAAATCGCGTTCAAATGTTCCGGTTACCATATTCTTTCTTTGCGGAAGTGTACCTGGAAAGTTTTGGTTACGCCAATTTCCTTGTACAGATATGCCAGCTTTTATCTTGTCTTCATTCCAATAGAAAGATTTTTTTATATTTATTGGTCGAGAGAGGCTACTACTACCCTCCTGAAGTTAGTAAACGGAATCATTTTTTACTTCCTCTTTTTTTCTTATTGTTGTGCATTAATAAATAAAGCTCTTGCAAGAAAAAAAAGGAATATTTTTGTCTTAGATATCATTGTGAATTTCAATTTAAATATAAACACAATATTGGACCGGATCAATTTGTCACAAATCATTTTATAACGAAGAAGGTATGTGTATGGACATATTAAAAAGAATAGCGTCACTCGTCAATACCAAATCATTAGCACCAATCATTTGAAAAACAATATACAAAAAACGCTTTCCGCCAATCTCCTTTAATTGGGCGGAGTTAAGTTCAAATCTTACATTATCCAAATATATATCCTTTACAGAAGAAAAGAGACCATTCAAGACGTTCTTGCTCCATTTATTCTTTTCCCATTGCAATGAATCATGATCCTTAATTACAAATTCCACATACTGTATCCATCTATCTATAGAATTGGAAAACTTATTTTTCACATCACCATAATTACTATTCTTAAGTTTATTTTTCACAAACTCATGCAAATCCGGTGTTGAGTAGGCTATCAACTCATTCTTCAATTCACTTAAGGGTTTAAAACCGGTGAATATTTTATCAAATTCTGCAAGCAACAAGCCACCATTACCCTTTGCATACATGCTTAAATGTAGTGTAAGCATGTTGCCTGTGTCGCTTTTTTCTTTCAGAGTTGTACTGATTTCCACAGCATACGCACTTTCATCATATGAAAAAATGTGACCATTAAATAGAGATGGATTTTCATATATCCCTCTCATATACTTCTGTTTTATAAAATCTGTATTTACAGTAACCTTTCCTTCATAATATTTATTCTTGTCAAACAGAAGTGATATTCTTTTTTTAGACCTACTATTATTGTACCTAAGATAGAAAGAAAGCTGATTTTGCTCATATTTTATATCTTCAAGAACCGTCTTCTCAAGATCTTCCAGAGTAAAAAGATATTTTTCTCCCCCTACATTTATAGAATAAAAGTCCACTAACCGGCCTAAATTCTCAATTGTAAACATGTTCACTTTATGTAATCTGTAAAAGCTATCAAAATCAAGCTTTGCATAATAATCAGCATTTGCTTTCCACTCAGCTTGTGCACCATTAACCATTTGATAATCGTCAGGTTTGCTCACAAAGCCGGTAAAAGTGAATTCATTCTTAAAAGGTGAACCATTTACCGTGCCTGTAACATATAGCACAAATGAGCCTTTTTGATAATCTTTCCTTTTCACTACAGCCTCAGTTATTTTTATCATTTTCCCGTTTATCTGCAGCGTCTCTTTCTGTGCTTCAACAAGTCCTAACGCAACATTTATATCTCTAGACATATCAAATCTAAAATAAGCTGCAACATCCTCTTTAGCCACAGCGGGAACTGATCCGGATTGTTCACTATGAGATTCTTCCTGTTGCCTGGGATGTCGATTCCGGGATTCAATCGGATCATTCTCACCACAAGCAACTAATAACATTATACAGACAAGAAATAATAGGCACCTTTTTATGTTAAAATTTCCTACCTTAAACAAATCACATGTCCTATCACACATAAACATTACTGTCTTTTCAATATATATTGTGCTGCGAGCCGCCCGCTATTGTTGAAGATTTCCGTACTGTCAGACAAGACCACTGCGTCGTCGAGAACTTTATAATATGTTTTGGCACCCGATGAAGGAGTAACCAGTTCAATGATGTTTTCGCCTATCATATTATATACACCGCTCTCTTCAAAAATACCATTCTCCTCACCCAGATACTCACTCCGCAAATCATAAGTTGCATCACTATTAATTTTCAATGTCGTTTTGATGCCACCACAGTCGGCACAAGGTAATATGCCTTCATAGGTGCCATAACAATCTTTGTTTTTGCTATCCACTACTCCGGCAGCACTATTTTCTTGTTGTTTATATTTCTTCCCAGATCCAACACAGCCTGATGTTACTATTATCATGGCTGCTACCAATAAATGCAATTTAATCAATTTCATAATTTAAAATATTTAACATATAATTTGAGGTTAATTATAACTCGCAAGATCATTATATACAAAGACTTATTGTAAATGCATAGCAGTATATAACGAAATTATCTTCGTCTCACTCGCTATGCATTACAATAAAATTAGAAAAAAAAGAAAACTATTTAACCGTCACATTGATAGTTCCCGTTTTCTTATCCTTATCTGTAACTGTAATAGTAGTTTTTCCTGCCTTAACTCCTCTTATGTTGACTTTATTTTCCTTGACTGATACCGTAGCAATATTGACATCTTTCGCAACGGCAGAATATGGCTGTGCACCACCTTTTACTGTTACTATACCATCTTTTCCAACACTCACAGTAATAGATTGTTTATCAAAATCCAGTCCTTTTGGAGTTTTTGGGGTCTCTTTTACAGTTCTTACAGTTACAGCAACTTTTCCTGTAACTCCCTTCCGGTCCGTAATAGTTATCATTGCTGAACCATCTTTTACACCGGTAATTACAATCGCATTTTTATCTGATTTCGCAACTGCGATTTTTGCATCACTTGATTTCGTCGTATATGGTGCAGTACCATTACTAACAGACACAGTAACCGTTTTACCAACTGCAACTTCTACTTTATTAGGACTGATTTTTAAATTGGGCTTATCATCATCCTTATCACATGATACCAATACAAAAGAAGTTAAGCAACAAATCACTAATGCCATCGATTTTAAAAAAGGTTTAGTTTTCATTTTTGATAAATTTAAATTAATAGATAAAATGCTAATGAGTACTCATAAATAAAAAAGTCAGATTTTTCTTACTTTTTCTTTGCCAGCAAAAATAATAAAGCGAAATTGTATTTGAATTATAAAATGATTTTAAAAATCTAACACCTCAATTCATATACATCTAACAATCAACACCTTAGTGTTATGAAACATTATTTTATCTCACATTGAACTAACATCTGTTCGAAAAGCATAAAAAAACAATATTATTCCAATATCAAACTTAAAAAAATATGTTTCACATTGCTAATTCTGATTATATGGTCAATCTTCATAATAGAGTGATACACTATTATAACACCGACTGTTACAGTATCCCTAACAGTGTTTGAAAAAGACCCTTTTTATGATATTTCACAAATACCATATATTCCCTATAATATTATTCTTAATTAGTGAATGAGCCATTCAAAGTAAAAATTGAATGTATTTTTAGCATATTCTATAAAAATCAAGAAAGGATGGCCAATTCAAAAAGTATTTTATCCAACAAACGGAACATTCTTTTTACAAGTTGAAGGTGGTATCACTCAACTATAATTGTGGATGATCAAAAACGTGTGTTCAAACCATACACAATAAATCTTCTATAGCACAAGATTTCTTGAACAGCAAGAGATAGGTACTCGCAAGTCCACGACAAAACGTTTTCCGAGGGGATACTGACGAACTTAAGGATATTGAAATGAGGTACCATACAAAAGTCGGTTGTTGTCACCAATATTATCTTAAAATAACTCATCTACAAAAGCTATGTGTTGTGACATCGTATTGTTAAAAAAACATTGTCATAAACGTCTGACGTCTCTTGATAGATTTACTTTTAGAGGGTATCATATAGCTATCTTCCATATCGTTTCGAGTCGCTTTCTGTACTCATTTGATATCATTCAGGCCATACTCTTGAACATTCACTCATGCAATAGGGGCACTTAAGTTCTAATAAATAGATTATCTCGCTAGCAGTCTCATCTCTCACCACACAGCTAGATTTATTATAAAGTTAAATTCAATGCTCGTGCAAACGGCTGTTTGTTCTGATTTAATGTACTCTTTGTTTGAAGGCACAAAGATATAATGAGTATCTAATATTCAAATAAACTTTGTTTTAAGACTTTTTATGACACAAACAAATACGAATGATTTGAAAAATAAATTGATTCTCTTTCATAAGATGTTCTTTCCTATAAGTTAATAAAAAAAACACTTTATATAATTTTTTTTCTCTTCATTTTTTCGAAAAGCCCCAGTCTTCCATTTTTTATAGAATATCATTTACATATTCCTATTTTTTCCATCCATGCATTATATACCTCATTTTTAGGTGAAGTTCACCCACTCTCTCCTCTTATTTTAGTCAGATTATGCTGCCGTTCTTTTTTTTTCTTCGTGACCTTTTCAATCATACATACCGCATTGAACGTATGTACTCCAAAGAAAATCCAAAATATTTCCACTTCCCTGTTTCTGGCTTTTTATTCTGGTCTGTAAATAATATTATTTCTACATTTTAAAACTTCCTTTCAATCTGGTAGCACTTTCATGGCTGAGTTCTGACCATCAAATCTTACGAAATGGAGCAATTTAGATAGCTCAGACCTTGTACTTAAAGAAGTGTTTTGTAAAACTTTTTAAATTGATATTATTAGTGTAGCTTGAATCCGCAGCAAGTACCTTAATCCTAACTTTGATCAGTTGTTGTAAATGAATACAGTCTTTCAAATGTATTACTTCGTTAAAAGCCGTAAAGGAGATATGTTCTATAAAGGAGATTTCATCTATCTGTATACTGTTGACTTTGCCTCCGAATTAAACGGATTTGTTTTTTCTTGCCTTAATAATAGTCTGGAGGGACTAAATATTAAGGAAATTTGCTAATTACTGACGAATCACATTAACGATTTAGGATTGGTTAGTGAATGAAGAGGGGCAATCTGAACACCACTAAATAACTGGTAACGAATATTACTAGTTAAATATTTAATCAGTTATGAATATGAAAAGTTGATATAGGACTTCAAGACTACCAAGGCCATTTTATTTTCAGGAGAAAAAAATAACTTTTACCCCCCCAAAAAAAGGAGAGGATGTCAAGCATCTGTTGGGTTATTCCCAAGAAAGTGAACAGAGTATGGAAGCTGCTGATTTATTCGTTACAACTTTGACGATAATTTTTAAGCATATCGAGCGGTGTAAAATCTACCTAAACAAAACACGATTTCTTTTATATCTTTATCGTGTATTTTTATTTTAGATTTTCATCGGTTGGATTTAACCGATTGAAGAATAAACTTTTAGCAGAGTATTTGAGAAATAGAGGTAACGAATTAGCAACCGTGCAAATTTCAGCGATTTGCGGTGCTATGTTGTCAAATAACTCTTTGTAAATACAAATAAAATATTTAGTACAATTTTGAAGACATCATTAATAACCTTATTTATATCCATACACCTTTGGTTTGTTTCCCTATATTTATTGATAATCTTTTATTCACATATTTGGTAAATATTTCAATCTACGTAGATTTTATAACTAATAGAGTATAAACAATACAAGCTATTCCAACAAATAAAGCTACGGCAGAGCATTTGGTAAATATTGTATCTTTATTTTTAATACCATACATAAGCCCAATAATAGCACATAAAGGAATACCGACAGGAATAATCGTCAGAAACCAAATGAGTATTTTATGATACCCATTGCTGTTAATACTTTGTTTTTCAAATTACTCATAGCTACCATTCTCATTGCTTGTTACTCTTCGCATCTCTTTCTTTATTCATCAACCGCCAAATAGCTTTCTGATATTTCAACTTGGCGAACATCTCGTCATCTTGGTTATCTATCTTTAAGGTCATTACCCGAATACTTGGGGCAGTGGGATATCGGCTTCTCACTATATCATCCACTAGAAACCCGCATAGTCCGGTAGCCGGTTCTGTAAACAAGAAACCTTGAAACATGAGATTAATATAGTCTGCATTTTCGCAAAGATACGCCTTGTACCTCTTATATGTATCCAACTTCATATAATCTTCTGCACGGCTGCTGAAATTTGGCTTGGCAATTTCTTCGCATAAGGCAGATTCTAATTTGCTGTAGGTGGCAGTATCTAAATCTCCCCACCAATAATGATCTTCGGGATTGACCGACATATCCACCCATTCAGAAGCCTCCCAGTAGTCTATCGCAAACACAATTGAATCGGCTTTCTCTTTGGATGAGTAATAGATGGAATCTTTCTCCCAACCTTTGAATATACTTTCAATAGAATCTATTTTCTCTTTCCTAATTTTATTATATATGTTTTTTAAATCGTAGCCATGAGGTAACGATATTTGAAAAACACCGTTTTCAATTCTTGCATTCACCTTTGGATTTGTGATTACCGTATCGTCAAGTACAAAAGCTATATGTTTGCCAATTGCCTTTTCTGTTTCTTTTGCCCATTTTTTTAGTTTATGCTTGCTTATTTGCCCCACAATTACGCATGTCCCATTTTCATCAGAATCCATTCGTAACGAAACAAAATCTTTTACTGTTACAATAGACTCTTTAGCAATACTGTCTTTTTGCTGTGATAGGATGTGATACCATCCATTCTCATAGTGGGTTTTATGTATTTGATTACAGGAAGCGAAATAAGCAATTAAAATAAGTATTCCGAATAAATTCTTTTTTTGCATGTTCTTATATAATAAAAAAATAAACTGTTATCTGTTCCTGAATTGTATCCGTCAGATATATTTAAAGCATTATGTTTCAAATTAGCTACTTCTCCAAATATATAAGCAAAAGTAGATTGTTTGCCTTTTTAAGAAGACTGTTCAAATCTGTTTTGATATTGTTTTTCTTGATCACAACTTATAAGATGGATTGTGTATAGTTATTTCATCTCGCCAAGCATATTCCTTGTTTTATCCATATAATTACTGAAATGCGCCTTTACCTGTCAAAAATATATTACCGTAAATAATGTACCGTTTTATCCCAAAAGATTTAAAAACAGTTCTTTATTTACTATTTTTGCAGATTTGATACGTGATTTGAGCCGTGATTTTCGAGCATATACGTTAGCCACCGTATCCTTCATGAATAAGCTAATTACTTGTGGTGAGAATCCTACAAAAATATAGCATAACAGCCTGGTGTCAGAAGTTTTCATGGTCGGAAAATCTTCCTTGAGCTTGTACATGGCATTGTCATGACAAGTGTTTACGATTTTTTCCAATTCTTGCAGTATTTCATTGCTTTCTGCAAAATCTGTAATTATCTGCTTTACTTCATTAAATATGACTGACTGTTGCGATGTTGTATTTTCACGTTCATAGTAGGTCTTTCCAAGTTTATCGACAATGTCAAAGCGTGAA
>NZ_JAPQKZ010000079.1:0-1410 GCF_027257075.1 Bacteroides sp. LFL-34
TTGCGTTCCCCTTCGAGCGAGGCGATACGCTTCTCTAATTTCGCCTTATCCAAAAGGTCGGTATTGCCGGAGAGCAACGCCATATACTCCGAGAAGTTCATACCCGATTTTTCGTCCATTGCTCCCTCGTCGATGGTACGTGCGCCCATCGCTCCGCTTTTGAGCTGCGATATGAACGTCTGCTTGCAGTGCAGCAGATTGAACTTGTAGCTGTCCAGCGACTTTTCCACCGCGTAGATGATGACATCCACGTTGTTCTCGGCAAAATGCTTGGCAATCTCGTTCCCGGCTCTAACACCCCGTCCGTCACGCTGTTGCAGGTCGGACGGTCGCCACGGTGTATCAAGGTGATGGATGGCGACGCATCTTTTCTGCGCATTCACGCCCGTTCCGAGCATACTTGTGGAGCCGAACAGCACTCGCACTGTCCCTGCGTTCATGGCATCTATCACCGCCTTACGAGCCTTATCCGTCTTACACTCCTGAATGAAGCGCACCTCACTTGCCGGTATGCCGTAATCCTCCACCAACTTGCGTTTTATCTCGCTGTACACGTTCCATCCTTCCCCCGGCTGATATGTACCCAAGTCGGAGAACACGAACTGCGTTCCTTTGTGCGCATCGTATTTGTGGTAATACTCCGCTATCATTTTGGCGCAGTGGCTCGCCTTGTTGTCGGAGTGGTCTTCGTAATTGGGGTCTATCATGCGCATATCCAAAGCCATCTTCCGCGCGTAGTCGGTAGCGATGAGCATCTTAGCCTTCTCTTCCGTTTCAGACAGCGGCAACCTGCCCAACAACGTCGCGTCACCTGTCTTGGCAAATTCCATCAGTTGTTTGATGAAATACTCTTGGTCGGGTGTAGGCGGTATGTGGTGCAGTATCTCGTTCTTGTGCGGACGATCCACACCCACGTCCTCCGCCGTGCGGTAGTCGGTGATTTCGTTGTAAAAGGCGGCAAGCTCCGGCACTTTGATGAAGTAGCGGAAACGCTCCTTCTGCACCACGTTGTTTGTCACGTTGAACTCGAAGTCGGTCGTCTTCTTGGCGAAGATAGCCGCCCATGCGTCGAAACAGCGGATGTCCTGCCGTTCCAGTTCCTTCGGGCGCAGGTACTTAAAGAGCAGGTACAATTCCGTCAGACTGTTGGAAATAGTCGTGCCGGACAGGAACGTAGCCCCTAAGTCTTTGCCCGTACGCTCCTGTATAGTTCGTATGGCAAAAAGCATATTCAGGGCTTTCTGGCTCCCCTCCGAGTTTCCCAACCCCGCCACACGGTCATGCCGGGTGTTGAAAGTCAAGTTCTTGAATTGGTGGCTCTCGTCTATGAAAATGTGGTCGATGCCCATCTGTTTGAAGTCCACCACGTCATCTGTGCGCGACTTGATGGCGTGTTCCACTTTCTCTAAC
>NZ_JAPQKZ010000080.1:0-1409 GCF_027257075.1 Bacteroides sp. LFL-34
CAGGTGCATACCGTCATAGTTCCGGTAATAGCCCTTTACCAGAAACTCGTCCGTGATCTTCATGGTGCGGTAGCCGCACGCCACGGAAAACTCGTCCATGCTGGCGGAATAGGCGATTTTCACGTCCGTGTCGAAAAGATGGCTCATGTAGGCGGCATACACGCCCGTGGGAATCCAGCGTTCACCGAAGTTGAAGTCGAGGTCTTCAAAGGCGATACGCTGCGGCTCGGCTTCCTTCAAAGCCTCCAAAGACTGTTTCACTTCCGGCAATCTTTCGCTTTCCAGATTATTTTCCATCCATGCCTCTATACGCTCCGCCTTCTCTATCACGTTTCCCGCGATGAAGCGGTCTTTAATCTCGTAACCGGTTACGAGCGGATTGTAGAAGATACGCCCCTTGAGGGCATTGAGAAGCTCCTCTTCCGTACTGTCTGTTATCCCCCGCATATAGTTGAGATTGACCGTACCATACTTGTTGAGCGATGCAGACAAGGCTTCTTCCGGAGAACCGACGTTGGCATGGTTCTCCACCGAGAAGGAAACGGGACGGTCGAAGATGTCCGCTTTGACGAACTTGCCGTCCTCCGCACGTTCCAGCGAAAGGATGTCGCGCCCTCCGGCGTCCATCATCACCAGTTTCACGTTCTGTTTGGCGTTGAGGTTGCCATAACGCATGACAAACTCGTCGTAACAGGTGTTCAGGTGTTCACGCCAAGGTACATTTTCCTCACGTCTGTTCGATTCATAGCGGTACAACCGCTCGTATGCGTCACGGAGCGATACATACAGCAACGCTTTCTCTTTCTGATAACCGGTTAGTCCAAGCGGCTGGAAGGTTGCACCGTAGGGAGTAATGTCCTTCAGATAACCGATGTCGCGTGCCCTGTTTGCCACCAGCGACCCTTCACGCAGGTGCATTTCCGGCGTGCGGTGATAGGGACGCGGCGTAAGGTCGAGGGCTTCTTTTTTCGGCTTTTCCGTTTCAAATTCCGGGAACAGGGAAGTGGCAACCGTTTCGGAAGTAGGCACAACTTCTGCCGGTGTTTCAGGTTGCTTTATTTCTTCCGTTTGTTCCGGCTTTTTATCCATATTGTCCGAAGAAGGCGCAAAAGCAGGGTTCAACGTGTCTTTGATACCCATCTTTTTCAGTTGTTCCTGCCTGTGCCGTTCTGCCTCAAGCCGTAGGGCCTTGCGCCGTTCCGCTGTCAGACTCATCATTGTCTCATAGAAGCCGTTGATGGGAGGATTGGTTTCCCAATCCAGAGTGGCGTAAATGTCGTCCGGGTCGTTTGGCTTTTCGGCATTTTCCGGCTTTTCTTCCTTATTACCGTTTACCGGCTTGGCGGCTTCAACGGGTGGAGTAACTTTGACCTGCGGTTTAGGCGTGGACGGCATAGGCTTCGGCTTGT
>NZ_JAPQKZ010000081.1:0-7326 GCF_027257075.1 Bacteroides sp. LFL-34
CTTTCCTTTTTCGCTGCCTTTTTCTTTTTTGCCGGTTCCTCTATGGGCATACCCCAAAGGTCGAGCAGGGTAAGCTGCACGGCTGACGAATGGTTGGGTTGGCGCGGCTCAATCTCCGGCTTTTCCTCTATGGGCTGTGCCTGCGGCTTCTCCACTCCCTTGACAGGCTCAATTACAGAAACGGGGGCTATTACAGAAGGTGATACCTTTTCTGTTTTCGGAGCAGGTTGCACTTCCGCAGCCGTGCTTTCCTCCTTTGTCGGATGCAGGCTGTGTTTCTCATACAGTTTCCTGTCAAGTTGTTGCAGTTCTATTTTCAGATGCTCCCGCAAGTCTTCCGCCAGTTGTGCGATGTCCCCACGGTGCAGGAGTTTATAGGCTGGTTTCCCGTACGGGTCGGTACTTCTGATCAAATCCGTGTGTGAAAGCGAGCCGATGCTCCATACATACCCATTTACGGAAGTGCCGATAGGGGTCTGTTCGGTCTGCACGAAGAGTTTTTCGTTGTAATACAGTTCACCATTCTTTCCGCTGTTCTTTTGCAGGATAATCAGGTCGCTGCCCACCTCCGTTCCCGCGTTATCCGTAAAGAGGTTGTTCGGCAGGCGGGCTACGCCCACCAGATTGGTATGGTTCATCATATACTCGCGTATGGGCGCGTTGGTCGGGGCATCCAGTACCCCCTGCGAGGTGATGAACGCCACGATTCCGCCTTCACGCACCGCGTCAAGGCTTTTCAGGAAAAAGTAATTGTGTATCGTCCGTGCCGCCGAGTGCCTTGCAGGATCCTTGCTGCCCGAAAATTCCGGGTCGAACACCGCCACATCGCCAAACGGTATATTGGAGACAGCCAAATCAAAATGGTTCATGAACGGCTTTTCTATCTTCTCGAAGCCCTGTACCCTTACTTTCTGTCCGGGATGCAGGTGCTTCAGTATCTTGCCCGTCATCAGGTCTTTCTCAAAAGCCATGATGTCCGCGTCCGGTCTGTTCTCCAGCACGGCGTCCACGAATGCACCGACACCTGCCGACGGCTCCAGCACCCGGTCGGGACGGATGCCGTGTTCATGCAGCACGTCCGCGATGGTCCCGGTTATCTCCGGCGGGGTATAGAAGGCGGTCAGCACGGACTGCTTCATGGCATCCATATACCGTTTGTACTCCGTCTCGTCTTTTGTGTTCTCCCGCAGCAACCTGTGCAGTTCCACGGTAGGGGCAAACAGTTCGAGGTCGGACTTCGCCCAGTGGACGGCATCCGTCAGTTCCCTTGCAGGGTTGAGTATGCTCTTCAGTCCCCCGAAACCGCAATAACGCTCTAACAAGAGCCGTTCGCGTGCGGTGGGTGTGCGCTGTTCCCTGTCAAGGAGGAATGCCGTCCGTATCGCCTCGATGTTGTCCCTCAGCCTCTGTTTGCGGTTAAACGCCATACTCTTCGATATAGAGGATGACGGCTCCCGTCAGCTCCGTGTAGAGCAGGTCATATTCGGGCGACAGGGCGAAATTGTCGTCCGAGAGGTCATAGATGGAGAATACGTTTCCGACAAGCGGTAGCAGCTTCTGGGTAAAGGCTTCACATTTTTCTCCCGGTACTTCACCCGCAAATTCGTTCTCCACGACTTCGCGCAGGATGGCGTGCCTGGAGTAGCGAAGGCCCTCCGTCAGCACCTTCATCGCCAGTTCCTGCGCCCCGTCGGCAGGATAGCCTTCGAGCCTTGCCCGTTCATACGCTTCGGCGGCACGGTCGGTTCTTTCTCGGATGAAGGCTTCATCGGCTGCCTGTTCGAACTTGTTCGTGGTGAGGTAGTCCAGCAGGTACAGACCGTAATAGGAAAAGTCGGTCCGACCCTCGTTTTTCTTCTTGTTGTTCATTTCTTTGGAATTTAGTGGATTGATAATGATGATAGGGATAATCGTTGGAAAACGAGAAGAAAAAGGCACCCGGTATCCCTCCGAGTGCCACCACTAAATCCAAAGTATGAGTGTAATCCGGTATCGAAGAACAATTCATTACTCTGAACCAGTGGCAAAGTTAAACATTTATTTTCTTCTTTTCGCAGAGGTCGCTTTACTTTTCCTTTCTGGGAACACGAAAACCGTGTTATAGTCCCCGTCAAAGGCGACTACGGCATCAAAACTCTTGCCCTGCTTGCTCTTGAATCCTTTGAGCAGTTTCGTGTGTCCGTCGGTGAGCAGGTTTTTGATTTCATCATCAGAGAGGGTGCGGTTTGCTTTCAGGCGGAACACGGGCAGACCGCACTCCGCGTTGTCGCAGCGGACGACCTTGCCGTAAAACTGCATCGTCCCCGCTCCGCACTTGGGACACTTGCAGCCGGAATCCCTGCGGGCGAACAGCTTGTCGCACGACAGCAGTTCGGAGGTAATTTCCCGTGTATATGCCTCAATCTTCCTGCGGAAGTCATCGGCGGGCAGTTCCCCACGCTCGATGCGTGCCAATTCCTTTTCCCATTCGCCCGTCATGGCGACATCGGCAATACGCATCGCCTTCACGACCGAGTAGAGGGCAAGCCCTTTTTCGGTGGGGACAAGCGACTTCTTGCAGCGTTCCATATAGCCGCGCTTGAAAAGCGTTTCGATGATGGACGCACGGGTGGCGGGCGTGCCGATGCCGCAATCCTTCATAGCCTGCCGCAATGCGTCGTCCTCTATCTCCTTGCCAGTCGTTTCCATCGCGGACAGCAGGGTGGCTTCGGTATGCAGCGGCTTGGGTTTGGTCTTTCCCTCCGTGATGGAGGCGGCTTTCAGTGCCAGCGTGTCGCCTTCCTGCCAACAGGGAATGGCGGCGGTTTCCTCTTGGCTGTTGTTCTCTTCTCCATTCTCCTTGCCATAGACGGCACGCCATCCGGCTTGCCTGATGATGCTGCCTTTTGCCACGAACTCCACTCCGGCACACTCTGCCGTGACGGTGGCAGTGTCCTTGACGCATTTTTCGGAGAAAGCCTCAAGCATGCGCCCGGCTATCATGTGATAGACGGTGCTGTCCTCTTTGGAGAGGAACAGCGGCTTCTCGCCCGTGACGAGCAGGGCATGGTGGTCTGTCACCTTGCCGCCGTCCAGGCTGCGGCGTGTCGGCACGGCTTTCGGCTGCAACTTGCCCTTCCATTCGGGCAGGCTGCCGATGAAGGCAAGCAGCTTGGGGATTTCCGCGAACACGTCTTCGGGAATGTAGCGGCTTCCGGTTCGCGGATAGGTGATGAGCTTCTTCTCGTAGAGCTTCTGCGCGATTTCAAGCGTCTGTTCCGCCGTGAAGCCATGCTTGGCGTTGGCTTCCTTCTGGAGCGTGGTCAGGTCGTACAGGAGCGGTGTTTCCTCCGTCTTCTCCTTGCGTTCGGCTTTCGTGACGGTGGCTGTGCCTGCCGACTTCACCTTATTATACAGTTCCGTCGCGGACTCTTTCTCTTTCCATTTTTCGGAAGAGGAAAACTTCACCGTTCCTTCATCGCAGCCGTCCGTTGCGATATGGAGCTGCCAGAAGGCTTCGGGGGTAAAGCGGCGGTTCTCCCAATAGCGTGCGCACACCATCGCCAACGTGGGTGTCTGCACCCGCCCGACGGAATACGTGCCGTGTCCGGCGGCGATGGAGAGAGCCTGCGTGCCATTGATGCCCACGAGCCAGTCGGATTCGCTCCGCGCTTTGGCGGCGAGGTAGAGGTTGTCATACTTGCTCCCCGCTTCGAGGTTGCGCAGTCCATCGCGGATGGCCTTGTCGGTAAGCGAGCTTATCCAGAGGCGCACGAAAGGGGTGGCGCATCCTATGTAATGGTAGAGGTATCGGAAGATAAGTTCGCCCTCGCGACCGGCATCGGTCGCCACGATGATTTGCTCACTGTCATTGAACAGGCGGGTTATGGTTTTTATTTGTGCCACTACGCCGCTGTCGGGTTTGTAGTCCTTCTCAGCCTTTACCTGACGGGGTATGAGCGTGAAGGAGTCGGGGATGACGGGCAGGTTGTCACGGACAAAGCCGCGTATGCCGTAACCGTCGGGCATGGCAAGCTGGACGAGGTGCCCGAATGCCCATGTCACGGCGTAGCCGCCTCCCTCGAAATATCCTTCCTCTCTCTTTGTCGCGCCCACGATACGGGCGATCTCACGTGCCACAGACGGCTTTTCTGCAATGATTGTCTTCATATTTTTCTGTCGTTTTGAATTTTACAAATGTTACTTCGGATTTAGTGGCGGACACCGGATTACATCTTCATGCCCTTATTGTTTTTCTTTTGCGGCTTCTCCTGCTGCTGTTGCTGTGCGGTGTCCTTCGGGGCGGTCTGTCCCTTCCGCAACGGCTCCTTCAGGTTCTTGGTAGCCTCGTTGGTCTTGCCCTCGCTGTTCACCGCCACCTGCGTGCGGCTCTCGTTGGAAGGCGCGATCTTCTGCGCGTTGTCGGGGTTGGTGTCGTAGCGGTACGGGCGTCCCTTCTCCGGGTTGAACCTGATGTACATCGTGGCGTGGAAGCCCTGCTTGTCGGTCACGTTCTCCAGTTTCACGGCTTTGCCAGCCACGTAGTCGGCTTTCTGCTGCTCGGTGAAGTCCACGCCGCTCCATTTGCTGATGGGGCGGATGCTGCCGTCGGCGTTCGTCCACGTGTTGCGGCGTTGCTCCTTGTTCGTGTTGGCTGTATTTTCCGTACCCTGCGCCTGTCCCTGTGCGGGGTTGTTCTTGGCTTCCTGTGCTTGTGCGGCACGTGGCGACCTGCCGGTTCCCGGCACGAACTCCACGCCGCGCTGCTCCACGTTCACTTGCAGGGTGGTGACGAACTTCCTGCCGTCCTTGCGTTCGATGAGTTTGTCGCGCACAGGCAGCCCGGCACGCAGCATGTCCTGCTCCTGCTTGGTGATTTCCGTCTTGCCGATGCGCTCCGGTATGCGCACCTTGTTTGCCGGGACATCCGTGATTTCGTTCGTCTTGCGGTCGATGCTGACGAACGAGGGGATGATCTCGCCCGTTTCCCTGTCCACGAGGTCCACAACCCTGCCGAGGTTGCCCGTTTCGCGCAGGTTCTTCCGGTCGTCGTCGGAGAACTTGTGTTCCTTGTACTCGTCGAGTTTCTGCTCCTTGCGGATGAAGTGCGGCACAAGGCTGACGTTGCCCTCGCCGTCCTTCTTGAAGGAGAGGCGGGCATCCAGCTCGAAAGCTTCTCCGCCGAAATTGGGCGACACCCTCACCAAGTCGGACTTGCCGTAGTTGAGCATCCTGTCAAGGTTGCCCGACTTTTCAAGGTCGTCGCGCTTCACGCCCCATTTCTCCTCCAACTCCTTCCAGTTGATCTTGCTCTCGTCGATGGGTTGGTAGCCCCGGTTGCTCTGCGCCTGCTGCGGGTTTTCCTGATTCTGTTCGTTTTTCTGTTCCATTTCTTCCTGTTTTTTAGGTTCGTCATCTTGTTTCTGTCCCGGTTGTTCCTGCTTTTCGGCGGACTGCTCCTCCTGTACTTTCTTTTCGTAGCCGGAGGTGTCCACCTTGTGGGGCGCAAGCATCTCCTTGTTGCCCTCGGGGTCTTTCAGCAAGTCCTTGATAACTTCCAGCAGCTTGTCGGCTTGGTCCGCCGCGACACGGTAGAAACCGAAGCGGCTGGGTTCCTTGCACTGCCGGAAGAAGTTTTTAAAGAAGTTGTCCAGCACGTCTCCGTGCCTGTCGAATTGCAGGAAACTCTGCGCGTTCTCCGCCTTTGCGGGGGTACGCTTGGGTGAGCCGTCGGCGTTAAGCCCGGCTACCACGCTAATCTCGCCCGTCTTCTCGTCGCGGACTATCAGCACGTCTTTTTCTGTTGTTTTCTTTGCCATTTGAAAAATGTTTTAATGGGTTATTTATTAAAGAAATTATGGATACGCGCCTTGTAGAAGGCTATATCTTCCTTGCGGAAATCCTTTACGTGTTCGGAGAGGAATGTCAGTACGTCCTCCTCGCTGTAATAGGTCTTTTTGCCGAGCGTCTTGTACGGCAATGCACCGATGCTGCGGTAGCGCTGCAGGGTACGCTTGCTTATCTGGAGCAGCATGCAGAGGTCTTGGTTGTCGAACATCCTGATACTTTCCATCGGGTTTGGGGCTTTGCCGGACGGTCGCAGGGAGAGCAGCAGCTCGTCCTGACGGTCGAGCCGTTCCATCAGCTTCTGCATCCAGTCCTCAAAATTGTTTCGTGTAAGCAGTTCCATATCTTATGTCCTCCTTCCTTTGGGTTTGCCGCCGCCCGTGCGCAGCGTGTGGTTGCGTTTCAGTTCCGTCAGTGTCGCTGCATCTTCTGCCACGGTGCAGTCTGCGAGCAGGCGGTCTATTTCCGACCGGCGGTAGCGGCATTTGCCGCGCAGCACGATATAGCCGATGCGCTGTTCGCTGCGCATACGTTGGAGGGTACGGGTACTCACGTTCAGCAGGTGCGCCGCCTCGCGGGTGGTGAGCAGCATGTCGGAAGACTCTCCCTTCCTCTCACCGGAAACGGCACGCACATAGACCGCTATCTCGGCTATCTGTTCCGTCAGGGCGGTGAAGGCGGAACTTTCAATCGTTATCACTTTCATATTTTGTCCTTTCTTTTGTTTCTCTGCGGCAAAATTCGGCAATAAACAAAAGGGGCTTTAACAACTCATTACGTGACTCACGTAAGATTTTCTTTGAAAGTGACTCCGTAACCCGGACAACCGGCGCAACAAGCTGCCGTATAGCGGAAAACGGCACGCATTCAAGGCGGCTGCGTTACCTTTGCGGTAAATCATTAAATGTTTTGGTATATGGAAATCGTATCTATCGAGAAAAAGACCTTCGAGATGATGCTGGCGTCATTCAACGCCCTCTCGGAGAAAGTCGCCGCCCTCAGGCGCAAAAGCGACGGCGGGCGGCTGGAAAGGTGGCTCACGGGCGAGGAGGTCTGCGGGCAGTTGAGAATCAGCCCGCGCACGTTGCAGTCATTGCGTGACAGGCGGCTTATCGGCTACTCGCAGATGAACCGCAGGTTCTATTACAGGCCGGAGGAGGTCAGGCGGCTTATTCCGCTTATCGGCACGATCTATCCCGATGGAAAATGACTCTGTTTTTATTAACCACTTAATCCGATGTTATGATGAACGAGAACAACGAGGTTTTCTCAATGGAGGACGAGCCGGTTGCCACCGCGATACAGAATATGCTCAAAGGCTCCAAATGGCTCTCCGCATTTTTGGAAAGTTACCGTCCGCCACTGGACGGGGAACATTACCTGACGGACAGGGAGGTGGCGGAAATGCTCCGGGTAAGCCGCCGCACCTTGCAGGAGTATCGCAACAACAGGATGCTGCCCTTTATCCTTCTGGCAGGTAAGGTGCTTTATCCCGAATCT
>NZ_JAPQKZ010000082.1:0-1998 GCF_027257075.1 Bacteroides sp. LFL-34
TGGACTGCGTGAACTGTTGGAGGCGAATTACCTCAAGCCGCTGGAATAAGGCGGTTGCATGAAAAAAAAGGAAACGGACAGCACCCGATGGTGTTGTCCGTTTCCTTTTTCGTTGTCTGTATGCGTGTTCAGCAATATCCGGTTTTCCCGTTCTGTATGAACATCACGTATGCCTGCCTCTTTTCCTTTGAGAGTGCCTTCTCCACCAGCCACATGCGGAACACGTGTGTATAGTAGGTGTTCAGCCGGAAGGCTACTGGAATGATGATTTCAAGCGAGTAAACATCCGCGTACAGGCCGTTTTCAAGCTGTATGTAGCGGCATACCTCGTAGTCGTTCAGCACGTCCGACTTGCGGACGGCTTTGATGGCGGCGTTCACTGCCGGGACGGTGGCATGGAACTCTTCGGCGATTTCCCCGGCGGTCATCCATACCTCGTTACCGGTTACGCTGACCGTCTTGTCCTCTATAATGATTATGTCACGTTTCATGGCGTCTCTGTTTTAGATGGTACATCCTGCAAATTCCTCGATTTGGTTCAATCTTGCGGCAAGGTTCTCCATGTCTTGGTTGAGCTTCTCTTTGGTTATCTTCGCGTATATCTGCGTTGTCTTTATACTCTTGTGTCCCAGCATGGAACTGACTGTTTCGATGGGTACACCGTTGGAGAGGAACACCGTCGTGGCTGCCGTATGGCGGCTCTGATGCCACGTGATATGCTTGGTGATGCCGCAACGCTTGGCGACGGCACGGATCCCGGCGAGGCACGTGTTGTAGTGGGGAACAGGGAAAATCCTGCCGTTTTCGCACAGCCCGCGGTATTTGTCGATGATTTGTTTCGCAATGTCAAGCAGGCGGATGTTAGACACCACGCCCGTCTTCTGGCGGTTGATGTTTATCCACTCGTGTTCATCGAAGTAGGTGCGGATGTTCTCTTCCGTCAAATTGCGCATATCGGCGAATGACAAGCCCGTGAAGGCGCAGAACAGGTAGAGGTCGCGGTATAGTTCCTGTTTGGCGTTCTTCAGTTTACCTTCCATCAGCAGGCGGATTTCGTCTTTGGTCAGGAAACTGCGTGTCGTTTCCTCCTTCTTGATTTCATACTCCCTGAACGGGTCGCGTGTGAGCCATTCGTTGTTGATGGCGATGAACACCATCGTCCGAAGTGGGCATACATACAGCCACACGGTATTGGTGCAGCAGTGTTTGTCCGTGCGCAGAAACATCTCGAAGTCGGAAATGAAAGCGGGGGTAAGCTCTTTCAACGCGATGTCCTTCACGTGGTAACGGATGTTGAGAAACTCTTGCAGGTGCTTGTAAACGGTCTTGTACTTCAAGAGTGTGCCTTTGGCTTTCATGCC
Organism: Bacteroides sp. LFL-34; assembly: GCF_027257075.1. Classification (NCBI taxonomy): domain Bacteria; kingdom Pseudomonadati; phylum Bacteroidota; class Bacteroidia; order Bacteroidales; family Bacteroidaceae; genus Bacteroides; species Bacteroides sp. LFL-34. The sequence goes on from NZ_JAPQKZ010000082.1 coordinate 1,362, forward strand.
TGCTTCCACCTGCTTGGCATAGTCCTCGTTGTGTTGCTGGAACACCTGCATCAGCGTGTGATAGCGGTGTTCCAGTCCGAGAAAGGCGTTCTTCACCTTCTCTGCCGTGACGAAGTTGTCACGCTCCATGATTTCCTGATAGTGCTTGTTGATGCGCACCCGCATCTTGTCAAGCATGCGGTTCGTTTCGAGTGCCGCCGTGCTTCTGCCCGTGACACGTCCCCCTTTGGTGTCCCACAACTTGGGATCGATGGTCAGTTTGCAACTGAATTGCGTCTGGCTGCCGTCCACCGTGATGCGTCCCATGACGGGAACCGTCCCGTCTTTTTTCACTACCTGACGTTTGAGGTAGTAAATAACTGAAAATGTACTCTTCATCGTCCTTAATTTTTTTTGTTCAAAATTAGTTGGTGAAGAGCCCTCCTCTGATACGCAAATCGCGGAAGAACGGCGCAATCTTTTTTTGTTACCGGATTTTTTGCGTGAGTTGTCAGTAACTCACTAATCCTTAAGGCCTTGTTTCGTTATTCGTGTCCATTTCGTCACCTATTGGGCGTGGTTACGAACAAGTAACGTAGCTCCGTCTTGATTTGGCTTCGGCGTGGATTGTAATGGCTCTCGGAATAATTGGCAGCGT
>NZ_JAPQKZ010000083.1:0-12268 GCF_027257075.1 Bacteroides sp. LFL-34
ATTGGAATATAGCAACTTGTTGCCAAATGCATGAGGAAAAAGCAGCATAGCCAAAAGAAAATATAGCAGAACTGTAAAATATAAAAGAGGTTGTGCCAACGTTTTGACACAACCTCTATTTTGTTTATATATGGGTTTAGATTAGCTGTTCCTCATCTTTGTTTACCTGTTTTTTTCCTTTATTGATTTGTATTTTTCCCTTTCTCTTAAAAAACTTCCCTACTTTTGTTCTGTAAGTCAGTCACACGAAACCGACAAAAAGTACAGTTAATTAAATCAGAATAATTATGAACATCAAAAAACATTTGCCTTGGTTGGGAGCTTTATTACCCGTAGCCAGTATGCAGGCAGAGACAAAACCTAATGTAGTCGTCATTTATATAGATGACATGGGAATCGGGGATATCGGTTGTTATGGGGGTAAGTTTGTTCCTACTCCGAATATTGATAAGATAGCGCAGGACGGATTGTTATTCAATCAGTATTACTCGTCCGCACCAGTCAGCTCACCTTCACGTTGCGGATTGACAACAGGCAAATTTCCCATAGAAGTAGGAATTAATACCTTTTTAAATAATAAAGCCAGCAACAAAAAGTGTGAACAACGTAACTTTTTGAGTGACAAGAATCCTTCCATGGCACGCGCTTTTCAAAATGCAGGTTATGCTACCGGACATATAGGTAAATGGCATATGGGAGGTGGACGCGACGTGCACAATGCACCTTCTATTAAGAATTATGGTTTTGACGAATATATATCAACGTATGAAAGTCCGGATCCGGAACCGGCAATTACTGCTACGAACTGGATATGGTCGGCTAAAGACAGTGTAAAACGCTGGAGACGTACCGAATACTTTGTAAATAAGAGTATTGACTTTGTCAAACGTCATAAAGACCAGCCTTTCTTCTTGAATCTCTGGCCGGATGATATGCATACTCCTTGGGTACCGGAATTTAAGCAAAAGGATAACAAAAGCTGGAATACGGAAGAAGCCTTCATCCCTGTTCTTGCTGAAATGGACAAACAGATCGGACGTCTTATCAAAGCATTGGATGAGTTGGGATTGTCGGAAAATACAATCGTGATTTTCACTAGTGACAACGGACCGGCACCCAGTTTCCAATCCGCTCGTGCTGCCTATTTGAGAGGAACGAAGAATAGCCTTTATGAAGGTGGAATTCGCATGCCGTTCCTTATAAAATACCCCAAGAAAATAAAGGCTGGACAAGTGAATAACGAGAGTGTGTTGTGTGCAGTCGATTTATATCCGTCTCTATGTGCGATAGCCGGAATTAAAACAGAGAAAGGTTACCAGGGGGACGGACAAAATTATGATAAAGTTCTTCTGGGTAAATCGAAAGCTAAACGTAAAACAGACCTGATGTGGGATTTCGGTAGAAACCAATTCTTTAAGAAACCGGGAAATGCAAACGATAGGAGTCCTCATCTGGCTATACGCAGTGGCAACTGGAAGCTATTGATAAATGGCGACGGAAGCGATGCACAGCTGTACGATATTGCAAAAGACAAATTTGAGAAAAATGATGTAGCGCAGTCGCATCCGGAAATCGTAGCTAAATTGGGCGAAAAAGTATGTAAATGGTTTGAGAAAAACAAAGATAAAGGAAAAGAGTAATACAGTGAAAAACAAATTATAAACCAATATTAAACTTATGAATTCTAAATTATTACTATTACCGACCGCCTTGATGGTTGCTGGTCATTCTGCAGCAGAGGCGAAGGGGAAAAAGTCGGACAAACGTCCTAATATCCTGGTCATTCTTGCAGATGACCTTGGTTATTCCGATTTGGGATGCTATGGTAGCGAGATTCATACTCCTAATTTGGACAAACTGGCACAAAAAGGAGTACGATTCAATCATTTCTATAATGCAAGCCGTAGTTGCCCGACTCGTGCTTCCCTATTGACAGGACTTTACCAACATCAGGCCGGAATCGGACGAATGACCTTTGATGCTCACTTACCAGGCTATCGTGGAACACTTTCTCGCAATGCCGTTACTATTGCCGAGGTATTGAAGGGAGCAGGATATACCACCAGTATGGTTGGAAAATGGCATGTTGCCGAGACTCCTCTACGTAAGGACCAACGCGAATGGCTGGCACATCGCGTCTTCCATGATACATTCTCTGATTTATGTCATTATCCGGTTAATCGTGGCTTTGATTCTCACTATGGAGTTATTTATGGAGTGGTGGATTACTTTGATCCGTTCAGTTTAGTAGAAGGTGAAGTGCCTATAAAGGAAGTACCTAAAGGATATTATATAACCCAAGCCCTTTCAGAACGTGCCGTACAGGAGGTAGAAGAATATGCAAAGGATGATAAACCATTCTTTATGTACTTGGCTTATACAGCACCGCATTGGCCGCTGCATGCACTTCCTGAAGATATTGAGAAATATAAGGATACTTATAAAGTAGGTTGGGAAGCTATCCGTAATGCCCGTTATGAACGTCAAAAGCAGTTGGGTGTTTTCCCGGGAATGGATAACTTTTTGTCCGAACGTCAGTTTCATGACAAATGGGAAGATAATCCACATGCAGAATGGGATGCCCGTGCGATGGCCGTTCACGCTGCAATGATCGACCGTGTAGATCAGGGTATCGGACAAATTATCGAGGCTTTGAAAAAGACCGGACAGCTTGATAATACATTGATTCTTTTCTTGTCTGATAATGGTTGCAGTAACGAAGACTGCCAGAACATGTCTGGTGGAGAGAACGACCGTCCGGATATGACTCGTGATGGAAAGAAAATCATTTACCCGCGTAATAAACAGGTATTGCCTGGACCACAGACTACATACGCTTCATTGGGAGCCCGTTGGTCTAATGTAGCGAATACTCCATTCCGCTTTTGGAAAGCTAAATCTTATGAAGGAGGTATCTGTACTCCGATGATTGCTCATTGGCCGAAAGGAATTAAAAAGAACGTGGGTGGCATGACATCTGAAATAGGGCATGTAATGGACATCATGGCTACTTGTGTCGATTTAGCGGATGCTGAATATCCAACTACCTATAAAGGACATGATATTCTTCCAATGGAAGGAAAGAGCTTACTTCCTATCTTCAAGACCGGACATCGCAAGGGACACGACTATCTGGGCTTTGAACACTTCAACGAACGTGCTTTTCTTTCCAATGATGGCTGGAAACTGGTTCGCCCGAAAAATAACTCTCAATGGGAATTGTACAATTTGAATGAAGACCGGAGCGAGCAACATGATCTGGCTGCTAAATATCCGGAGAAGGTGGCAGAAATGTCAAAAGCATACGAAGCATGGGCTAAGCGTTGCATGGTAGAACCTTACCCGGGACAGAAAAAGAAATAACTGTCATTCCATTTAAAACGGAATGAATAGAAACATTGAAAGAATAATGGGGATGAAGGATTCCGGATCAGGAATAACTTCATCCCCATTAATAATATCTGCTATGAGGTTATCTACAACAAGAACTATTGCTCCGCTTGCCCGATTGTAGAATACTTCATACTTCCTATTTGTCCATCCTTACTCATCGTTTCCGCCTGAATAATCACCGGAGTGGAATATTGGTTATTATAACATTCAATCACAGCTTTTCCATTTTCATCTGTCCGTACAGACGGATTCCAGTAGAGCGTCCGTCTTTTGTCCACTTTATCCATATACAATTCCTTGGTCGGGTAGGCAGGTGAATAATATTCCAGTGCATGAGTATATCCCTGAATGACTGTTTGCCGGGTACCAAGTACGGCAGTCTGACTTTTGTTCAATACATCGCGTCTGGGTAGGGGAATCAGGTAGAAAACACTGTATTTGTCCAGTTTGCTGATATCCACTCCCGTACTATCCGTAACTTCGGACATTTTGGTGTTTTGAATGATGTCGTCATCAATGCCTCCGGTTCCTTTGCTGATGATGATAGAAGCCAGTCCATCCACTTCGGTCAACATCATTTGAGTTTCTGTCTCGGATAAAATGTGGTTATCCATGATATAGCAGATTGGTTTCTGCCGATAAGTAAGCTTGTCATTGCTACGATCCCAATCGAATTGCGGACTTAACTTTTCCATTAATTCCGGAATAGTTGTGACAATCTTCCCATTGTCACGTAATAAATCTACAGAACGGCGTACGTCGTAATAAGCGTCAATGCTTTTCTCATTGATTTTAGTAGCCATATTACTTCCTTGCCGGCGTTTGCTTTTGATTTCCACTTCATCCAATACATAAAGTCCTTCTACTTTCCGGATAGAATCCATGTATAGAGAATCAAAATTCTCGGCTTTTTGTAGCCAGTGGGTCAAGTCCTTCCATTTAGGATGAAGCTCCTTGTAGCCGTAGGCTCGGGGAGCAGGTGAGAAATTACGGTCGATCAGGATGGATGCATCCTTGTTGCGTTCTTTACCGACTTTCCGGGTTTGGATCACCGCTTCCGTGGTTCCTTCAAAGTCTTCTACAGGAATGGTGAAACGACCGTTTTCATCGGTCACGGTTCCTCCAGTGATAAATTGGGCATCTTTCTTCACTATCACACTAAGCGCTATATCTTTCAGCTTATTCTTGAGGATCGTTGATTTAACCTGCCCGTTCAACACTAATTGAGCTTCCGGTAACTGCAACGGAGTGAAAGGAGCAGTAGAAATGGCTTGGCTCATGTCATATTTACGCCATCCATGCACCATTAATAATATATCCAGTTCCGTTTGCTTCCGGGGAGACGGTGATGCAAAATAATAACCGGGCTGATGGATATATCCTTTTAAATCAGATGTTAACAGCAAATCAGTGAAGATGTTATTGTCATACTCCAGATAATCTGACCGGACGGCATCCCGGATGCTGACTGATACATCTCCCGATACCGGTTCTCCCTTGGCATTCTTTACCTGTAACTCACAACGAATAGGAGCGTAGGGAGTATACACCTCTTTCAGGCCCTCTGCGGATAGTTGTAGAGGAGCACGTGGATTGGAAAAGACAAAACGCTCGCATAACGTATTACCAGCTCGGTTGATGAGGCTGACTTGCAGTACACCTGCCGGTAGTTTGCGGGTAGGCAGAATGAACTCTTGTGGAGCGTCCGCCCGGCAACTAATCAATTGATGAACATACGGCCGTCCCTGATGACTGATAAATATAGCTAATGTATCTTGAGGAGTAGCGGCATTGCAGGATACTTTCACCAAAAGGGCACCGGCATTGTTGACAGTACTCAACACATACCCGTTAGGCAACGCTTGTGGAAGGGTAAATTCATACTTCTTTCCTTGAAAATCGACTTTGGCAACAGCCGGTTGTGCAGAAGGCGTATATTCAAAATGCCCCATTCCATCGTGCAAAGTCTCGAAAGAAGTGATTTCTGCTCCTTCTTTGGTATAGAGCGTTCCCGACAATTCTATATTCCCTTCATCTTTACTCTCCGCCTTGAAAGCCACTTGCGAAGTCACTCCTTCCACTAATTGCCCTCCTTCGGGAAAAAAACGTACACTCAACTTCTCCTTTGTTTCCGACGGACGGTTCTCCATTGACGGACTAAGTTCGTAAGTTGTGATACTACGTTCCAGCTTATCACTATTCGCCAGTTGATAAATCGGGAAAGTACGTGAGAAATACTGCGGTTCGTTGAAAGCAAGCATCCAGCGGGTATAGGCACGTACCTCATAATAGCCGGATAACATGGAACGGGGAAGAACGAATTGTCCGTTCCCTTCTCCCTGCGTCAGTTTAATGATTTGTTTATCTGTTATATGTCCTGTCTGATCCACCAGTTCCACATACAGGGGGCGGCTGATCGGACTGAAAGTCTGCTTTTCGGCGAGAGTGACATAAGCCTTGAACCAGATCGTATCTCCAACATAATAACTCGTGTTGTCGAAATGCAAATAAGCTTTCTCTCGTGGAAAGTTGTTGGCAAATGTCTGTGCTTGGTTCATGTATTGTTGGAATATAACTTTGGCAGGAGGAATCTCTCCCCATGCTATTGCTAGCGATAAGCAAAAAGAAAGAAGAAAAAGAATTCGTTTGTTTTTCATTTCAATAGGTTTTTAACTAAAATGCAAAGTTAGAATATATTGACCTAAAAATAGAAAACTAATTGTTCAATAAAGGAAAAAAACTATTCAGAGTAGAAATAAAAGTTCATGGACGCATTGTATATCTGTTGGATAGCATATATACCTGATTTTGTTCTTTATTGATTAGCATTTTTCCTTCCTTTTGCATAAACTTCCCTATTTTTGTTTTCCAGATAATTGATAATACTATGGTAAAGAAGAATTTCTTAATGACTGCCCCCTTACTGATGGCATCGTTTTGTTCGGCACAGGAAAAGCCGAACGTCGTACTGATTATGGTAGATGATATGGGTTATTCCGATATCGGCTGCTACGGTGGAGAAATACTGACCCCTAATATTGATGCGTTGGCATCCAAAGGAGTACGTTTCACACAATTCTACAACACTTCACGTTCTTGCCCTGCCCGGGCCAGTTTAATGACAGGGCTATATCAACATCAGGCAGGTATCGGTCAGATGTCCGAAGACCCGTTTAAAAATCCCGGCCAGAAGAGTCCGAATGATTGGGGTGTACCCGGATACAAAGGATTCCTCAACCGCAATTGTGTTACAATAGCCGAAGTTCTGAAAGAAGGCGGCTACCATACCTATATGGCAGGTAAATGGCATTTGGGAATGCATGGAGAAGAAAAGTGGCCCTTACAACGGGGATTTGAACGCTTCTACGGAATTTTGGCAGGAGCTTGCAGTTATCTCCGTCCATCGGGAGGACGCGGCTTAACCCTTGACAACACAAAACTTCCGGAGCCGGAAGCACCCTATTATACAACAGATGCATTTACCGATTACGCAATCCGCTTTGTTGACGAACAGAAAGATGACAAACCTTTCTTCCTATATCTGGCATTTAACGCTCCTCACTGGCCGTTGCAGGCAAAAGAAGAAGACATTCAAAAGTTCACGAAGATCTATCGTGAGAAAGGATGGGATGAAATTCGTGAAGCAAGACGCAAACGGATGACTAAGTTGGGAATTATTGATCCGAATACAGAGTTTGCCGAATGGGAAAATCGGAAATGGGACGAGCTGACAGAGAAGGAAAAAGATGAAGTAGCCTACCGGATGGCCGTTTATGCAGCGCAGGTGCATTGTGTAGATTATAATGTAGGAAAACTGCTGGACTACCTGAAGAAGAATCATAAACTGGATAACACGCTTGTCATGTTCTTGTCCGACAACGGTGCTTGTGCCGAGCCATACGCTGAATTGGGAGGCGGGAAAGTGTCTGAAATCAACAATCCGGCTTGTAGCGTGTTCCCTTCTTACGGAAGAGCATGGGCACAGGTTTCCAATACTCCGTTCCGTAAATACAAATGCCGCTCTTATGAAGGAGGTATTTCTACCCCTCTCATCGTGTCGTGGAAAAGCAATCTGAAGAATAAGAAAGGTGAATGGTGTCGTGTTCCCGGTTATCTGCCGGACATTATGCCGACCATTCTGGAAGCAACAGGAGCCGCCTATCCGGAAACTTATCACGGCGGAAACAAAATATATCCATTGGTAGGCAGCAGCCTTTTCCCTGCTATTCAAAAGAAAGCAGACTCTATCCATGAATATATGTATTGGGAACATCAGAACAATAGAGCGATCCGCTGGGGAAACTGGAAAGCAATCCGCGACGAAAAAGGAAAAGAGTGGGAATTGTACGATGTGGTTAAAGACCGTACCGAACGTAACAATCTGGCAGAACAGCACCCTGAAGTGCTTACCAAGTTAGTTGCCGAATGGGAGAAATGGGCGAATGCAAACTTTGTATTACCGAAACATCCGAAGAAATAAATAAAGGAGGAACACAAAATGAATAAATTACTAGTAAGTGCATCCGTAGCCTTGGGAGCTACTAGCCTGTCTTTCGCCCAACAAACGGAAAAACCGAACTTCCTATTGTTCATAGCCGACGACTGTTCTCATTATGATCTGGGCTGTTATGGCAGTGTTGATTCGAAGACTCCGAATATCGACCACTTTGCCACACAGGGAGTACGTTTCACACAAGCCTATCAGGCTGTTCCGATGTCATCGCCTACCCGCCATAATCTATATACAGGTGTATGGCCTGTACGCAGCGGGGCTTACCCTAATCACACTTGTGCCAATGAAGGAACATTGAGCGTTGTACATCATCTGCAACCGTTGGGTTATAAAGTCGCGTTGATCGGGAAATCGCATATTGCCCCGAAATCAGTATTTCCTTTCGACCTTTATGTACCTCCTTTGAAAGGTGGGGACTTGAATTTTGAAGCAATTCAGAAATTTATTTCCGATTGCAAGGCGAAAGGCGAACCTTTCTGTCTGTTTGTAGCCTCCAATCAACCGCATACTCCCTGGAATAAAGGAGATGCCTCTCAATTTAATGCGGACAAACTGACGCTGCCTCCTATGTATGTAGATATTCCCCAGACTCGCGAGTTGTTTACCCATTATCTGGCAGAGATCAATTATATGGATCAGGAATTTGGTAATGTCCTTTCTATCCTGGATCAGGAAAAAATGACGGATAAATCTGTTGTCGTATATTTGAGTGAACAAGGCAACAGCCTGCCTTTTGCCAAATGGACTTGTTATGATGCGGGGGTACACTCTGCCTGTATCGTTCGTTGGCCGGGAGTGGTTAAGCCGGGAAGCGTAAGTGACGCGTTGGTAGAATACGTAGATATTGTCCCTACTTTTGTCGATATAATAGGAGGAAAGCCGCAGGCAAAAGTAGATGGCGAAAGCTTTAAACCGGTATTGACAGGCAAGAAGAAAGCACACAAGAAATATTCTTTCTCCCTTCAGACCACGAGAGGCATCAATGCCGGATCGCCTTATTATGGCATCCGTTCGGTATACGACGGCCGATACAGATATATTGTCAATCTCACCCCGGAAGCCACTTTCCAGAATGTTGAAACAAAATCTCCTTTGTTTAAAGAGTGGAAAAGTCTGGCGGAAACGGATAGTCATGCAAAAGCGATGACGACTAAATACCAGCATCGTCCGGCTATCGAATTGTATGATGTGAAGAACGACCCGTATTGTATGAAAAATCTGGCGGAAGACGCGAAACAAGCTTCTACCATCAACCGCTTGGATAAAGAGCTGAAACGCTGGATGAAGGATTGTGGAGACGAAGGACAACCTACCGAGATGCGTGCCTTCGAACACATGCCGGGAAAGAGAAAATAAACCGTCACACATCAAAACGAATGAAACACAGAATGTTATTTATAAATCGTATATCATGAAAAAAGAATTTTTTGGTTTGCTTTGTGGATGTACTCTGCTTCCGGCATTTCTTCATGCGCAGACAGAGCGTCCTAATATTGTGATTGTATTGGCCGACGATTTGGGTTGGGGTGATGTAGGATTTCATGGTAGTGAAATCAAGACTCCCTGTCTGGATGCTCTGGTGGGCGAAGGAGTGGAACTCGAACGCTTTTACACTTCTCCCATCAGTACGCCTACCCGTGCGGGGCTGATGACGGGACGTTACCCGAACCGCTTTGGTGTCCGTTCGGCTGTTATTCCGCCCTGGCGTGAGGACGGACTGGATGAGAATGAAGAAACGATGGCCGATATGCTGGCACGTAACGGATATAAGAACAGAGCTATTATTGGTAAATGGCATTTGGGACATACCAAGAAAGTGCATTATCCGATGAATAGGGGCTTTTCGCATTTCTATGGTCATCTGAACGGTGCGATAGATTATTTCGACCTGACGCGTGAAGGTGAACTGGACTGGCACAACGACTGGGAAACCTGCCACGACAAAGGATATTCTACCGAATTGATAACCAAAGAAGCCATCCGCTGTATCGATGCATACGAGAAAGAAGGTCCGTTTATGTTGTATGTGGCCTATAATGCACCTCATACCCCTTTGCAGGCACAGGAAAAAGATATAAAACTCTATACTGACAAATTCGACAGCCTGACACCGAAAGAACAGAAGAAAGTGACTTATAATGCAATGGTTTCCTGTATGGACAGGGGAATCGGTGCTATTGTAGATGCCTTGAAGAAGAAAGGAATTATGGACAACACTTTCTTTATCTTCTTTAGTGATAACGGTACAGCCAGTGTTCCGGGATCTTCATCAGGACCTTTGCGTGGACATAAATTCGACGAGTGGGATGGAGGGGTACATGCGCCGGCTGTTCTTTATTGGAAGAAAGCAGAGAAACAATATAAGAACTTGAGTTCACAGGTGACAGGTTTTGTTGACCTTGTTCCCACATTGAAAGATTTGGTCGGAGATCACAGCCGTCCGAAACGTGAATATGACGGTATCAGCATCCTCCCTGTATTAAACGGTAAAAAGACCTGTATCGACCGCGATTTTTATCTGGGACACGGAGCAGTAGTCAATAAAGACTATAAACTGATAAGAAAAGGTATGAAACCGGGACTGGATTTGAAACAGGACTTCCTGGTTGATTATAAAACAGATCCTTACGAAAAGAAAAATGCCAGCGCAGGAAACGAGAAAATTGTGAAAGCTTTGTATGAGGTTGCCCTGAAATATGACACGATCACTCCTTGTATACCGGAAGTACCTTACGGTAAAGGTCGTGACGGATTCAAAGCTCCTAAAGAATGGAAAGTAGTACGTTGAATCTGTTAACCCTATGAATTGAAAATAATACAAGATGGAAAAATCAATGATTAGTTTATGCCTCCTAGGCGGATTGGCGATAGGAAACGGGTTTGCCCAAACTCCTTCAAAGCCTAATATATTATTAATCATAGCCGATGACTGCTCCTATTACGATATAGGCTGTTTCGGAGCGGTCAACAACAAGACTCCCCATATAGATGCATTGGCTCGACAGGGGATAAAGTTCAACAGTGCGTATAATTCTGTTTCGATGAGTACGCCTACCCGGCATTGTGTTTATACAGGTATGTATCCGATGCATCATGGCGGTTACGCCAACCATAGCTCGGTCAATGCCTATGTAAAATCTCTCCCTACTTATCTGGGAAATCTGGGTTATCGGGTTGGATTGGCCGGGAAGTGGCATATCAAACCTTTGGCTAACTTCCCGTTCGAAGATGTACCGGGATTCCCCAAAGGATGTACAAGCCCAAACACTGACTATCATACCAAAGGTATCGAGAAGTTTATGGAACGTGATGCTTCCCAACCTTTCTGCCTTGTCTTGGCTTCTATTAATTCGCACGCTCCCTGGACAGGTGGTGACGCTTCCGTTTTCGACCGGAAGAAACTTCAGTTGCCGCCACAGTTTATTGACACGGAAGTAACACGTGAATACTATGCCAGATATTTGGCGGAAGTCGGCTTGCTCGATCAGCAGGTGGGTGACGCTATGCGGATTCTGAAAGAAAAGAATCTGCTGCAGAACACTCTTGTCATTTTCATATCCGAGCAAGGTACGCAATTTGCCGGAGCCAAATGGACTAATTGGAGCGCCGGTGTCAAGTCGGCGATGGTGGCTTCCTGGCCGGGTGTCATTAAACCCGGTACGGAGACTTCCGCTATTGTGCAATATGAAGACCTTCTTCCTACATTTATCGATGTTGCAGGCGGAAAGGTGCCTGACGTAATAGATGGAAAGAGTCTGGTAGATGTATTTCAAGGGAAAACAAAGACACACCATAAGTATGCTTATCATGTTCACAACAATGTTCCGGAAGGTCCGGCATATCCAATCCGTTCTATTTCAGACGGACGCTATCGTCTAATCTGGAACTTGACTCCGGAGGAAACATACGTAGAAAAGCATATTGAAAAGGCAGAATGGTATCTCTCGTGGAAAGCACAGGACACGGATCAGGCACATAAAATCATGAACCGCTATAAGAATCGTCCCGAGTTCGAATTATATGATATCAAGAAAGATCCGTTTGAAATGAATAATTTGGCGGATGTGAAGAAATATAGTAAGAAGAAGGCAGAACTGACGATGGAACTGCAAAAATGGATGAAACAGCAAAATGATACCGGAGCTGATAAAGACCGGCCGCGTGCTCCTAAGAATAGGCAGAAGAAAGCAGCCAATGTATAATATTCGTAATGCTACCGCTTGTTGCTCTCTGAAAGAGATTTGGGTTCTTCGTCAAATTTGGTGGTACTTCTTCTATTGTGAATAAATAATCTTCGCTCTCAGTAGTTTAATTCCTGCCCTATTGTACATCTGTCTTTTTACCGCTTTAATTTTATTCACT
>NZ_JAPQKZ010000084.1:0-11637 GCF_027257075.1 Bacteroides sp. LFL-34
GAAAAACTTTATACCTAAAGATACGAAAACTTTGGGTAATAACAAAGCCCGGGCTTGAGAAAGTCTGGGCTTTGCGCATAAAAAAAGGCTGTGTCAGCGTTTTGACACAACCTCATTTTTTTCCTTTTCACAGTTAAGAGTTCATAAAAACACAGAACTTGAAGTCGTTTTTTTAGTTTCCTTTTTCGCATACTAATCTTGGCTTCTTAGTATTGTTGAATTATTTACATACATTTGTCTCATACCAACAGACCTGATAAACCTATGAGCCAAAACCAAGACCCTATTCATCTAGCCCGCCAATTCGAAATTATATTTACCACGCACTATTCCGCTGTTAAATATTTCGCTATAAACTTGCTCAAATCTGAAGAGGACGCAGAAGATATCATTCAGGATGTGTTCGCTAAATTATGGACACAACCGGAGGTCTGGCTGGAAAACAAAGACATAGGCCAGTATATCTACGACATGACTAAAAACACAACTTTCAATTTCATCAAACGCAAAAGACTGGAACAATCCTATCAGGAACAATTATCGCAGAAATATCTAATCGAAGACTTACTAAAATCCGAAGATACTCTCGACCCTATCTATTATAAAGAAGCACTATTAATCATCCGCCTAATTCTCGACCGCCTTCCCGAACGCCGCAGAAAAGTTTTTGAAATGAGCCGCATCAACAATATGAGTAATATGGAGATAGCACAAGCACTCAATATTTCCGTACGAACTGTGGAACACCAAATCTATCTGACCCTGCTCGAAATAAAAAAAACTATTTTTATTGCATTTTTCTTGTGTTTCTTTTAAGTAATCCCCCATTTTCGATTGTGCTAATAGTGTAACCACTAAAAAGAACAGCGCAAATGAGGAACTTTTTTCAGAAAATACTGATATTATTTACCGGCAATAACTATCCGGAAGCTACCCAAAATGAATTCTATCAATGGCTGGTAGATGAGGATCATGCATCCCAGAAAGAAGATGCTTTGAGAGAGCTATGGAACAAAGCGCAACGGCAAAAAAACGTGAAAGGAATGCAGAAGTCTTACGAGCGCCTGAAAAAACAGGAAGGTATTCCAACCGTACCCAAAGAGAGAAGAATTCGCCCAATACATATATGGCAATCCGCAGCCGCTATCTTATTCCTCCTGCTTGCCTCTTCGGTCTATCTATCGACTGTAGGCACAAAAGCGGAAACCGACTTGTTACAGCAATATATTCCGATAGCAGAAATGAGAAGTTTGACGCTGCCCGACGGAACAAAAGTGCAACTCAACTCGAAAAGTACACTTTTATATCCGCAGGAGTTTACCGGAGATAGTCGTAGTGTATTCCTGTTAGGCGAAGCCAACTTCAAGGTTAAGCCGGACAAGAAACGTCCGTTTATCGTGAAATCCAATGATTTACAGATTACTGCTTTAGGTACGGAATTTAATGTATCTGCCTACCCTGAAAGCCAGGAAATAGCAACGACCCTCATTTCAGGCAGTATCCGTGTAGATTATAACAATCTGACAACAAGTGTCATTCTCCATCCCAACGAACAGTTTGCCTATAACAGAAACAATAAGAAATATGATCTCTCCAATCCGGATATGGACGATGTGACAGCCTGGCAACGCGGAGAACTGGTTCTGCAAAAGATGACGCTGACGGACATCATCAACGTATTGGAGCGAAAATATCCTTATGCCTTTGTATATAGTATCAAGAACCTCAAAAACGACAGGTTCAGTTTTCGTTTCAAGGACAACGCACCACTCGAAGAAGTGATGGAAATCATCGTGAACGTGGTCGGACAAATGGACTATAGAATAGTAGAAGACAAGTGCTATCTGACAAGAATATAACTTTTTAACCTTATATGCCATGCAAAAAAATACCCGGAACAGAGGCCTCACTCCGTCCCGGATATGAAATCTGAATTCCCAATATTAGAGTTTACTCTACAAATTACCTCGAAATAATTTAGTCAATAACCTAATACTAAGAAAATGCTACAAATTTATAAATTTATAGTAGACAAGAAGACAAAGGGAAGAAGTTTTATGCTTTTTTTCTGTTTGATGCTCGCCACAACAGTTTCCCTTGCACAAAATGGCGCTAAAATCACTATTAAAAAGAATAGTATATCTGTGATTGAAGCACTGAAAGAAGTTGAAAGACAATCCGGCATGTCCGTAGGCTACAACGATTCCCAACTGAAAAACAAACCGGCCATCACCCTCAATATAGAGGTGGCTTCGTTGGAAAATGCGCTCGCTCAAATTCTCAAAGGTACAGGTTTCACCTATCAACTGAAAGAGAAATATATCATGATTATTCCGGAACAAAAGAAAGAAAGTAACCCGACCAAAAAGATCACCGGTAAGGTAGTTGATGAAAACAATGATCCCTTGATCGGAGTGAACATCAAAGTGGAAGGCACTGCCGCCGGATCTCACAGACATCGACGGGAACTTCCTGATCGAAGCTTCCACCGGAAATACACTGACATTTACTTATATCGGTTATACTTCAGGAAGCATTAAAGTCACCAACCAGAATAATTACCGCATTCAACTGACAGCCGATACGCAACAGCTATCGGAAGTTGTAGTAACTGCTCTCGGCATCAAACGCGAGCAAAAAGCATTGAGCTACAACGTCCAGCAAATCGGAGCAGACAAGATGCCGGAAATAAAAGACGCCAACTTTATCAACAGTTTGAGCGGAAAGGCTGCCGGCGTTGTCATTAATGCTTCTTCTTCCGGTGTGGGAGGTGCCAGTAAAGTGGTGATGCGTGGTACAAAGTCTATCGAGCAGAGCAGTAATGCGCTATACGTCATTGACGGTATTCCGATGTATAACTTCGGCGGTGGAGGCGGTACTGAATTTGACTCCAAAGGTGTTACGGAAGCCATTGCGGATATTAATCCCGACGATATTGAAAGCATCTCTTTCCTGACAGGTGCGGCAGCAGCCGCAATGTATGGCAGCAACGCTGCCAACGGCGCTATTGTAGTGACTACCAAGCGGGGACAGATAGGAAAACTGTCGGCTACTTTCTCAAGCAGCATGGAATTTATGAACCCATTTGTATTGCCCAAGTTTCAGAATCGGTATGGAACCGGTACACGGGGCGATGCGGAAGGTTCTCCCATATTAAGTTGGGGGCCTAAACTGAATCCGGCCAACCAAACAGGATATGAACCCACCGACTTCTTTGATACGGGAGCGGCTTACAGCAACTCCATCACCCTCTCGACAGGTACGGACAAGAACCAAACGTTCTTTTCTGCCGCAGCAGTCAATTCAGAAGGGATGATTCCGAACAATAGGTACAACCGATATAATTTCACATTTCGCAATACGACTCATTTCCTGAATGACAAGATGAAATTGGATGTAGGAGCCAGTTATATCATACAAAATGACCGCAACATGACCAATCAGGGAGTTTATTCCAATCCATTGGTTTCGGCTTACCTGTTTCCACGGGGCGATGACTTTTCTCTAGTAAAAGCCTTCGAACGTTATGACGAAGCACGTAAAATCAATGTGGCTTACTGGCCGCAAGGTGAAGGGGATTTGCGTATGCAGAATCCTTACTGGATTGCTTACCGGAACGTCCGCACGAATGAGAAAAAGCGTTATATGCTGAATGCCGGACTGACATACGACATTTTGGACTGGCTGAATGTATCGGCACGTATCCGCGTGGATAACACCGACAATACTTATCAGCAAAAGCTATACGCAAGTACGATCTCTACACTGACCGAAGGTAGTACCCAGGGACATTACACCATTCAAAAGGTGAACGAGACACAAACGTATGCCGACTTCATGGTGAATATCAATAAACGCATTGACGACTTCACGGTAGTAGTCAATGCCGGTACTTCATTGAGCGACAACTCCAGTGATTTACTGGGTTACGGTGGTCCGATTCGCGACACGGGAGTGCCCAACGTATTCAATGTATTTGATTTGGACAACGCCAAGAAACGGGCAACACAGGAGGGTTCGGAAGAAATGACGCAGTCTATTTTTGCCAGTGCGGAAATAGGATGGAAAAGCATGCTGTACCTGACGTTGACCGGACGTAACGACTGGGCTTCCCAGTTGAAAGGCTCGAATCCTACTTCTTTCTTCTATTCATCGGTAGGTCTTTCGGCAGTAATCAGCGAAATGGTGACATTACCCAAAGCGATTGATTACCTGAAAGTACGCGGATCATTCAGTTCTGTGGGTACCCCCTACCCGCGTTTTCTGGTACAACCGACTTACAGCTATGACCCTACCAAACAGGACTGGAACGCCAAAACCCATTATCCTATCGGCAAACTGAAACCGGAACGTACCGACTCTTGGGAAATAGGTGTGGACGGAACTTTCTTCAAGGATTTCAAAGTCAGTGGTTCATTCTACTATGCCAATACCTATAACCAGACATTCGACCCGAAAATCACCGTATCTTCCGGCTATTCGACTCTTTATGTGCAAACCGGTTATGTACGCAATCTCGGTGTCGAGGGGCTACTCTCTTACGGACATACATGGCGCGACTTCGGATGGAACAGTAATTTCACTTTCTCCTGGAATAAAAACAAAATTGTGGAGTTGGTTAAGGACTATGTGCATCCCGAAACCGGAGAAATCGTCAACAAAGACCGCCTTGAACTAAAAGGACTGGGATATACCAAATTTATCCTGAAAGAAGGAGGCACACTGGGAGACCTGTACACGAATGCCGACTTCATACGTGACGATAAAGGATATATCCAGATAGACAAAAATGGGGATGTCGCCAAAACGGATAATCTACCTGACATCAAATTAGGCAGCGTATTTCCTAAAGCAAACCTGGCATGGAACAACAGCTTTTCTTACAAAGGTATTTATGCGGGATTCCAATTAAGTGCCCGCCTGGGAGGTATTGTTTATTCAGCCACACAGGCTGCTCTCGACCAATATGGCGTATCCGAAGCATCTGCTGCCACCCGTGACCGTGGCGGAGTACTCGTCAACGGACGTAGCTGGGTGAACGCACAGCAGTATTACGAGATTGTAGCTACCTCAAGCGGGCTGCCGCAATATTATACGTATAGTGCCACAAATCTGCGTTTGCAGGAAGCGCACATCGGATACACCATCCCCCGCAAATGGTTGGGTAATATCTGCGACATCAACGTCTCTGTAGTGGGACGTAACCTGTGGATGATTTATTGCAAAGCACCTTTCGACCCGGAAGCGATTGCTACAACAAACAATTTCTATCAGGGAATCGACTACTTCATGATGCCCAGTACACGCAATTTTGGTTTTAATGTAAAGATTAACTTCTAAAACTATGAATACTCAAATGAAAGAATACAGAAAAGCAACCCTCCGACTGGCATACCTGCTAACGCTGATGCTATGGACGGGAAGTTGTATCGATATGGATATCAATCGTAATCCTTACGAGACAACGCAGGATGAACTGATGCGCGAAAACCATATCATCGGCTCGTCTCTAAAGAGCATGGAAGCATTGGTGGTCCCCACACAAGAGCATCTTTATCAATTTGTGGAAGCGATGTGCGGAGGAGCCTACGGGCGTTATTTTGGAGAGACTCGTGTGGGTTGGACTGAAAAATACTCGACTTATAATCCCAAGTCGGACTGGCTGAAGGCTTCGTTCTCCGATCCTATCTCGGAAATGTATCCTTCCTACCGGGATATTATCAACCGTACCAATGACCCCGTCGCACTGGCATTCGCCAAGATTCTGCGAGTCGCTATCATGCACCGGTCTACGGATATGTTCGGGCCGATTCCCTATACCAAAGTATTGGGAGATAAAACGGAAGGTAACGGCCTTAGTGCTCCTTATGACTCTCAAGAGGAGGTTTATGTGGCTATGTTCAAGGAATTGGAAGAAGCAGATAAAGCTCTGAAGGAGAATCTAGGTCTAAGTGCGGAAGGATTTAAGAAACTGGATAATCTTTATTATGGAGATGTGCGGAAATGGTATAAATACCTTCACTCGTTACAGCTTCGCATAGCCATGCGTATCGTTTATGTGAAACCGGAACTGGCCAGGGAAATAGCCGAGAAAGCCGTAGCCGCAGGTGTGATAGAGAACAATGAGGACAACGCGCAACTGCATGTGGAGGAGAATCGTTCGGCTCTCTGTTTCAATGATTGGAAGGATTACCGGATAGCTGCGGAAATCGTTTCCTATATGCAGGGATATAACGATCCGCGTTTGGAAAAATACTTCACCCAGGGAAAGTATCAGGATGATACCGATTACTATGGGCTACGCATTGGTATTCTTCCTTCCAAAGTGACGGACGACGAGTTGATACAAACCTATTCCAACCGTTTGATGACTGCCAATGATACGTATATGTGGATGACTGCCGCCGAGGTCACGTTCCTTCGCGCCGAAGGTGCCCTGCGGGGATGGGCAATGAGCGGAGATGCCCAACAGCTATATGAGAAGGCGATCACCCTTTCCTTTGAGCAATGGGGCGCAAGCGGAGCAAGCGGATACTCCCAGAATAAAACATTGGTGCCAGGGGCTTACAAAGACCCGAGAGGTACATACAGCGCCCAATCTCCGAGCAGCATCACCATTGCCTGGAACGAGGACAAGGAGAATACCCGTTTCGAAGAAAACCTGGAACGTATCATTACTCAAAAATGGATTGCCATGTTTCCTCTGGGCATTGAAGCCTGGTGCGAACATCGCCGCACAGGGTATCCTAAATTCCTTCCGATAATGGACAACAAGGGAGTGGGAATCACTAACCTGACACTGGGAATACGACGTCTCTCCTATCCTGCTGAAGAATATCAGCTGAATGCGGAAAATATGCTCGGTGCCCTGCGAAAGCTCAATGGAGAAGATAACGGCGCTACCCGCTTATGGTGGGACTGCAATCCGAATGTAAAATAATGTGGAACTTAAACCCAAGATACAATGAAACAGAATTCATTCATAAGTGTCATATTGACCATAGCCTGCTCACTGATGTTCGTTGCCTGTAGCGACTGGACAGAACCGACACCGGTTGATTACAACCCTATATTTCCCGACGAACAAGACCCCAGCTTGCATGAAAAATACGAGCAAAGTCTGAAAGAATACAAAAACCGGAAGCATACGTTAATGTTAATACGTTTTGCCAACAATCCGGGTACGACATTGGGCGAACAGGATTTCTTGCGTTCCTTGCCCGATAGCGTAGATTTTGTGGTGCTGACCAACGCTGATAATCTGTCCGTTTATGATAAGGAAGACATATCCAAACTCAAACGGACCGGCACCAAATTTCTCTATTACAAGAATTTATCCGAATTCTACGACCAATGCGAAGAGACAGAAAACCTGGAAGAATTCAAAACGAAAATGAATGCGGCATTGAAAAACGGGGAGAGTGATGAATTTGACGGTTATTATGTGCAGTTTGGTCGTGCCGGAAGTATGATGCATGTCGATTTCTTCAATGAGGTAACGACGGCTATCCGGGAAAAACTTGCCGCTATCGGCGGTCCGAAAGCTAATAATGGAAAGTTGGTTTTCTTTGATGGCATCGTCACATTTACAGTGGATTATAGCGGAAGATACGAAGAGCCGTTCATCGATTTGGTAGACTATTTCGTGGATGGGCAAATTGTGTTGCTTGAAAGCTCACTCGAAATAAAACTGAATATGAGCCAACCTGTAGGTTTCTATGGGAAAATGCCCAAAGAGAAAGTGATAACGACAGCCACTCCTCCGACCGATGACGGTAAAACCGGTATCATCAGCCGGGAAGATTTGGATGTTATACAAACCTCGGAAGGGATGGCCTACATCATCAATCATTTCATCACAGGACTGGGTAACAATGGTCCGCTGGCAGGAGTTTCTATCTACAATGCCAATGAAGATTATCTCGCCACCGATGGGGTGACTAACTACCGCCGTATACGTGATGCTATCCAAAAACTGAACCCATCACCGATTAATTAATGAAAGGAGGAACTATGAAACGATATAAAATAATCATCTCTCTGGCTGCAATCATCTGCGGACTGATGATTGCCTGTGACAATACGGATTACAGCAATAAAGCACCATTCGACAACATGGTCTATATCAAGGAAGCCAGTAACAGCAATTCAGAAAGAGTGACTTTCCGAAATACGCTGAATGAACAGAAACGTGCCTTCAGCGCCAAGTTGACTTACCCGGCAGGAAAAGACATCGTAGTGAAGCTGAAAGCGGATCCCGGACTGATAAACGAATTCAATGCCCGGCACGGGACTGATTATGGAATGCTGGATAGTAAATATTATAGCCTGTCGAACAGCGAACTGATTATCAAAGCCGAAAAGAGTGAATCATTGATTGATACGATCTATTTTAATAACCTGTTAGATCTGGAGATTGATAAAACTTATCTGGTTCCGCTCACCATCTCTGAAACGTCGGGTGGCGTTCATCTATTGAACGGTTCGAAAACATTGTTCTATCTGGTGCGCCGTTCAAGCGCTATCACGGTAGCCGCCAACCTGAAAGACAATTATCTGGAAGTGCCTACTTTCCTCGACGAAGAGAAAAATGCCTGTCTGAAAGAATTAGGTCAGATTACCATGGAAGCACTGGTATATGTAGAGGACTTTACATACAGCGGACCAAGCAATACGGCCGGTGCATCGGATATCAGTACGATCATGGGAGTAGAACAGCATTTCTTAATGCGTATAGGTGATACAAGTTTCCCACGCCAACAGTTGCAGATGCAGGGACCGGACGGAGTCAAATTCCCCGCCGCCGACAGGGCTAAGTCACTGAATGCAATGACATGGTATCATATAGCGCTGGTGTACAACGCCAAGGAACATTTTATTGCCTATTATGTGAACGGACAACTGCAAAGTCAGGATATCTCTTATGGAAAAGGAGCTACTGTGGATATCTGTGGAACGCCGGATTGCGAATTCCAGATAGGACGCTCTTATGAAGATGAGCTACGGCAACTCAACGGTAACATCGCAGAGATACGTATCTGGAACACTTGCCGTACGAAAGAGGAAATCTGGACGAATATGTATAAAGTGGAAGATCCTGAAAACGAAGAAAGCCTGCTTGCTTACTGGAAATTTAATGAAGGTGAGGGAAACATTGTCAAGGACCATTCGAAACACGGATTCGATGCAGTATCTGCCGAACCTCTTGTGTGGCCGACGGGAATCGAAATTCCACAAATCAACAAGTAATCATTCACTTTAAAGATAACCATGGACATGAAAAGAAATATAAACTTCAAAAATGTTCTCTGCATGGCTGCCATTACATTAGTAACCGGCATGCTAGGAGGCTGCGAAGATAATTCCATTGCCACTCCCGTAGGTAAATTACCTAACGAGACGGCTTTAGACAATAACTTTGGCATGCTAAAATGTGATATGACAACCAGTGACCTGGAAATCACCATGACCAATACCAAGACTCCCGATTTTGCATTCTTCTACCAAACGGTGAAGCCGGTGGCACAGGACACCCGAATCACAATGAAAATCGACCTCGACTTAGTAGACAAATACAATGAAGAACACGGTACGGAATACCGGAAAATGTCTACTATCAGCATTGAGGGCATCAGTAACGATGGTGCAATGACTATTAAGGCAGGAGATACAATGTCGGATACTATCATGGTACGCCTGAATCCGCTAGGCACATTGCATGATTATTCTTTGCTCCCTATTACCGTAGAACTACCGGAAGAAAGCGGAATTCGTCCGTCACGGGATAGTAATGAAATCTATTACAAGATTTATTATAAACGCTCTACTTATCCGTGGTTGAGCCCGATGAAGGCTGATATGAAAAAGTACAAGATGGTAGGGTTTATTGATGGCGAAAAAGTCAACGCCTCCATTGCCAAAGAATTTATCATGGTATTATATGATAATGAAACATTCGGTCCCGGACATTATGAGTTATGGGAAACGTCGTGGTATGCCTATTTATATGACATCATTAATGTGAATGCCGCAACACTGGGATATGCGAATGGAAAAGTGACTCTGAACCAATCAGCCAATTTCAAAAAGCAGTTAAGCAATATGTCGTCACTCTCCAGCTATGGTATAAAGCGTTGCGTCACCCTTAAAGCAGAAGGGACCGGCTTGGGATTCTGCAACCTGACAGATGAGCAGATTACAGCCTTTGTAGCGGAAGTCAAGAAGCTCGCCAACTACCGTGTAGATGGCATTAATCTCATGGACGAAGGTGCCGAATATGGTATAAACGGACATCCGGCTGCCAATGCGACCTCGTATCCGAAGCTCATCAAAGCACTACGGGAATCTTTAGGCAAGACCAAACTGATTACAGTTACCATAACGGGTGATCCGGCCGGTTCACTAGCCTCCGAGGCTGCGGGTATCAGAGCAGGTGAATATATTGATTATGCCTGGACATGGGTAAATACCAAAATTATGAATCCATGGGAGGATAGCTCGATTGAAAAACCAATAGCAGGACTGGACAAATCTCAATATGGCGGTTTCAGCACCGACGAATATACGTTCGATTATGAAAATGACGAATCGTATCCGGAAACGTTACGAGAAAAGTTATATGACAAAGGTCTTGGCAAACTTTACATAATGCGTAATATCCCTTTCTGGTCGGACGCACTGGAAGCAACACCATATCATGCTAACATAAATGCAGGGGCAGCAGCCTTTTATAGAGTGGAAGGAGGCCATAAATATGAACCGGACATCAACTATTTGCATAATGGTAAATACAAGGATATGAAAGGGAATAAAAACTATTACGAGATGTAGAATTATCAATTAAACAGGGGAGGAAAAACAAATCCTTTCCTTACTAACAGGAGCTTATGCGCCTATTATCAGTAAAATAATATAACCGGAATTTTAACCATCTATTTGGTTAAAGTTCCGGTTTCACTATTTCCACCAAATATCATCAATTAAAATAATACAAAAACACAACACTTATCACCTACAAAACAACACCAAACAATAACAATACACCATTTGCCAATAACTCATCATTTATTTATTATACCAAATCATTACTTTTACTCCGCAAAAACAAACTATATTTCAATAAAGAAAATATGTTTACTTTACCTTAGGAATTACATATGAAAAAGCATATTGTGATACTGATAGCCCCAAAAGATTACAGTATCAAATACAAGATACGCCCACCACCGTCAAAGAATCTCTATTTAGTATTATATATTCAGAAAAAATGATCTATTAATTATTGTCACTTGGAGGAAATAGATATTCCTTAAAGAATGATTCAAGACGTAAGGATTTAAATCTGCATACGGAACTCGCTTTCTTAATATTGACCTTCAAAGAACAAATAATTTTGAGATTAGACTGTTTGAGTTTAGTAATGCCCTAAATCACACTCGTTGTGCATTTTCTCATCCCCCCTCAACTAAAAAGGAATAGAGGTATACAGTCCAAGTGACTTCAACAAAAAATAAATATGAAATCATTAGTGTCCACTAAAAAATCATAGTCGTTCTTTGAAATTGTTGAAATTCAGTTTGTTGTAATGGTATTTGGTGCGCAACGATTTGAAATTACTTTTGCAGTCTGAATCAGACT
>NZ_JAPQKZ010000085.1:0-11437 GCF_027257075.1 Bacteroides sp. LFL-34
AGTGAATAAAATTAAAGCGGTAAAAAGACAGATGTACAATAGGGCAGGAATTAAACTACTGAGAGCGAAGATTATTTATTCACAATAGAAGAAGTACCACCAAATTTGACGAAGAACCATTTTTCTTATTCTGGAGAAGCGATTGCACGAGAGAAAAAGACAAACTTACAGGCTTTTACTATGATGTCCGGCGAAACGCATAAACACCTGTGACAATCCTCCCTCCTGCCCTTGCAGCTGTACAAAGTTAAATTCGCGCAGCATCGGCATTCCTTTTATTTCGACTACACGGAGATTGCCAGCTACAAGCTCTTTATGCACCGAACGGATAGAAACAATTCCCATACAGTCCGTATGTTCCAAAAAAAGCTTGATACTCTCTGTACTACCGAGATACATCAATACATTAAAAGAAGAAAGTTTGAGATTATGTTGCAATAAGGCACGTTCAAACACATCTAATGTACCGGAGCCCCTCTCCCGCAAAACCAAAGGAATATTCAGCAAATCTTCCGGAGTAATCTCATCCGTGACAGCTAATTTACTCTGTGTATGCACCACGGCAACCAGTTCGTCTTGCAAAAATGGAGTATATTTCAGATTAGGTAAGCGGAAGATCCCTTCGACCAGTCCCAAATCAATCCGATGCTCTTGCAAGGCAGCTTCCACTCCCCGGGAATTTCTATTAATCAAAGAAAGATTGATTTGCGGAAACTTGGCTATAAAGTTCGCTAACAGAGGAGGAAGTACATATTGCGCAATCGTAGTACTGGCCCCCAATTTCAGTTCGCCGATATATTCATTATGCAACAGATGCATCTCATATTCTAATTGTTTATAATCGTCCAGGATTTTCTCGCTATGTTTCAGCAGCAATTCTCCGGCCTTAGTCAGTGAGATTTTGCTCCCTTGACGGTCGAATAAACGAGCTTGATAGTAAGTCTCCAGCTCCTGAATATGTTTGGTGATAGCAGGTTGACTGACAAACAATTCTTGCGAAGCCTTCGTAAAGCTTAGATTCTTCGCTACGCTCTGAAATACTTTTAAACGAAAATCGGACACGGCAATTATGATTAACAGTTAAGAAATCAATGACGAATAATGAATTACAGAAAGAATAAAAGCACAATAGTTATTGCAATTCTTCCGCTTTTATCCCCAACGCCTGCATGACAGGGAAAGCCAGCATATCCCATTTATAATCCACCGGAAGTTCGGGCTCATTCATACGGAATTGAATGACCTCTTTGCCTTTCACTTCATGCAAAGCATCAGTCACTTTCTTTCCATACTCCTCATTGAAAGAAATAACGATCATCCTTTTCACGTCTGCCGAATCGGAAACGATAGAGAGTAAATCCAAAAACAA
Source organism: Bacteroides sp. LFL-34 (assembly GCF_027257075.1). Taxonomy (NCBI): domain Bacteria; kingdom Pseudomonadati; phylum Bacteroidota; class Bacteroidia; order Bacteroidales; family Bacteroidaceae; genus Bacteroides; species Bacteroides sp. LFL-34. The sequence goes on from NZ_JAPQKZ010000085.1 coordinate 1,370, forward strand.
ATCTTCTCTTGACACCATTCCTTCCGACGGAACGCTGGCAAAAGAATATTCACCATAAGGGCTCTGAAACGCAACTCCATTCAATTCTTCCTGCAAATCGGAAGGTTGGCAATATTGCAATCGACTGGATTCTTTATCATACACAAAAAGAAATTGCACCTCGTTCTTCCCTTCTGTAATCCCTGCATCCAAGGTTATATAGGTGGTCAACATCGAAAGGTCTATCTCTTGTAAAGAACGATGCAAAGTTTCTTCAAAATATCCTTTTATATCTGTTATTACAAAATTCAAAAAAGCAGCGTCAATCAACACCACTGCTTCAGCAAGTTTTATTTGGGGCTTATCACTCATATACCATCTATATTATTACAGCGGATAAAGATACTACAATACTTTTATTTATCCACTTTTCAATATTTATTTTCTTTCATCACAGGCTAAGATTACACAAACAAGCGTATCAGGTAACAAATGATATTTTATAGCAAATTCGTCAGTTACTCCCAGATAAAAAGGTCATTTTGTCCTTTAACTCCTTAATACTCATGCTATTTTGTCATATTTTTATACTTGGCAAATCTTTTGCGCCCTCTTAGGTGTTATTAAAAACGTGAAATAAGAAAGGAGAACAAAGATATGAACTTTAACAATTTTACCATCAAATCTCAAGAAGCGGTACAGGAGGCCGTGAACCTGGTACAAAGCCGGGGACAACAAGCCATTGAACCTGTCCACATCATGCAGGGAGTAATGAAGGTGGGTGAAAATGTCACTAACTTCATCTTCCAGAAACTTGGCATGAACGGACAGCAGGTAGCTCTTGTTGTCGACAAACAGATCGACTCCCTGCCAAAAGTATCCGGCGGAGAACCGTATCTGAGTCGTGAATCTAACGAAGTATTGCAGAAAGCAACACAGTATTCTAAAGAAATGGGCGATGAGTTTGTTTCATTAGAGCATATCATACTAGCATTGCTGACTGTGAAAAGTACCGTCTCCACTATCTTGAAAGATGCCGGTATGACGGAAAAAGAATTACGCAATGCCATCAGCGAGTTGAGGAAAGGAGAAAAAGTAACGTCACAATCTAGTGAAGATACTTATCAATCATTGGAAAAGTACGCTATCAACCTGAACGAAGCTGCCCGTAGCGGAAAACTGGATCCTGTAATTGGACGTGATGAAGAAATCCGCCGGGTACTCCAGATATTGAGCCGCCGTACAAAGAATAATCCGATTCTAATCGGTGAACCGGGAACTGGTAAGACAGCAATCGTAGAAGGCTTGGCACATCGTATCCTTCGAGGAGATGTACCTGAAAACCTGAAAAACAAACAGGTCTATTCATTGGATATGGGAGCACTGGTTGCCGGTGCAAAGTATAAAGGTGAGTTTGAAGAACGACTGAAATCAGTTGTCAATGAAGTGAAGAAATCAGAAGGTGATATAATTCTGTTCATTGATGAGATTCATACACTGGTAGGAGCCGGAAAGGGTGAAGGCGCCATGGATGCTGCAAACATTCTAAAACCTGCCTTAGCTCGTGGAGAATTACGTTCTATCGGAGCAACAACCCTCGACGAATATCAAAAGTACTTCGAAAAGGACAAAGCTTTGGAGCGTCGTTTCCAAATCGTACAAGTGGATGAACCGGACAACGTGAGTACTATTTCTATCCTTCGTGGACTGAAAGAGCGTTACGAGAACCATCACCATGTGCGTATCAAAGATGATGCCATCATTGCAGCCGTCGAATTGAGTAGCCGTTATATTACCGATCGTTTCCTGCCGGATAAAGCCATTGACCTGATGGATGAAGCTGCAGCCAAACTGCGTATGGAGGTAGATTCTGTTCCTGAAGAACTGGATGAAATCTCCCGCAAAATCAAGCAGCTGGAAATCGAACGGGAAGCTATTAAACGTGAAAACGATAAACCGAAACTGGAAATCATCGGTAAGGAGCTTGCCGAACTTAAAGAACAGGAAAAGTCCTTTAAAGCCAAATGGCAGAGTGAAAAAACACTGATGGATAAAATCCAGCAGAATAAGGTTGAGATAGAGAATCTTAAATTTGAAGCAGAAAAAGCTGAACGTGAAGGTGACTATGGTAAAGTAGCCGAAATCCGTTACGGTAAACTTCAGGCTTTGGACAAAGAGATAGAAGATACTCAAAAGCAGCTACGTGATATGCAAGGCGATAAAGCCATGATTAAGGAAGAGGTAGATGCTGAGGACATTGCCGATGTTGTTTCCCGTTGGACAGGTATTCCTGTCAGCAAGATGCTGCAAAGTGAAAAGGATAAACTATTGCACTTGGAAGAGGAACTTCATCAACGTGTAATCGGTCAGGATGAAGCGATTGAAGCCGTGGCAGATGCCGTGCGCCGTAGTCGTGCCGGATTACAGGATCCGAAACGTCCGATTGGCTCGTTCATTTTCCTCGGAACCACCGGTGTAGGTAAGACCGAACTGGCGAAGGCATTGGCAGAATTCCTGTTCGATGACGAAACGATGATGACTCGTATCGACATGAGCGAGTATCAGGAAAAGCACAGTGTTTCCCGTTTAGTCGGAGCGCCTCCGGGATACGTAGGATATGATGAAGGCGGTCAGCTGACAGAAGCTATACGTCGGAAACCTTACTCTGTTGTCCTGTTTGACGAGATAGAAAAAGCTCATCCGGATGTTTTCAATATCCTGTTACAGGTATTGGATGACGGACGACTGACTGACAATAAAGGAAGGGTGGTCAACTTCAAAAATACAATCATCATCATGACTTCGAATATGGGTAGTTCTTATATACAAAGTCAGATGGAGAAGTTGCACGGTTCCAATAAAGAAGAAGTGATTGAAGAAACGAAGAAGGAAGTCATGAATATGTTGAAAAAGACGATTCGCCCGGAATTCCTGAACCGTATTGATGAAACGATCATGTTCTTACCATTGAATGAAAAGGAAATCAAGCAGATCGTACTCTTACAAATCAAGGGAGTTCAGAAAATGCTTGCCGAAAACGGAGTGGAACTGAAACTGACGGAAGGAGCATTGGACTTCTTATCTCAAGTGGGATATGATCCAGAATTTGGAGCTCGTCCGGTAAAGAGGGCTATTCAACGTTATCTATTGAACGATCTATCCAAAAAGTTACTTTCCCAAGAAGTCGACCGCAGCAAAGCAATTACCGTTGACGCTGGTGGAGACGGATTGGTATTCAGAAATTAAGAGTTTCCATTTAAAATAGAATGCCGGTATGCTTGATAAGAAGCATACCGGTATTATTTATATCCCTGAATATGTAAATCTCCGGACTTCCGGTTGGCAATTCGGATGGCTCATTACCAAAACATAGGTACCCTGTTGAGGGATTTCCATAGTCAATGAAGGCAAAGCAAATTTATGTTTGCCTTTTAATTCTCCCTGTGAATCGTAAAGGAATACCATTGTACCTGCCAACAAACCTGTCAGGCATAATGTCCCTTTTTCATTGTCCAAACGGACGTTTACTTCTTTATTTGTTATTGTCTCCATACCCTATATCAAAAACCGTCTGCTCCCCTAGAAGGCTATTAAAAATAAAAAGCGTGGGAACTTACTACAATTATCCCCCCCTTGACGCTTTAGACATCTACTAGCTAAATCATGCAAAACAACTAATGTTCAACCACATATTTACATACATGGCAGAACACGAGCGTTTAAACATTATTCCTAAGTAGTTCAATATTGTCCAGATCTCAAGTCTTGAATAATATCTTTATAACGCTTTTGTTCTCTATTGTTATTCACCGTTCACTACTGCTATTCCCAAGAATAGTGAACAGCGACAAAGATACATAAAAAAGCATCATTATTTACAATATAAGTAGAAGATATTTATTTTAGTAAAAGATTACCCAAATAATACTAATTTTTTTCTGAACATACAAGTGTTTATACGAAAAAACATGATAAGCATTTAAAATGCTTATCATGTTCTCTATTTTTGATTAAATAAACGGTACAGATTATTCTGCAGCTGCTTCTTCCTTAACTTCACCTTCCGGTTTAAATTCTGTGATTCCATTAGAAATCAAGATGTTATACCAAGCTACCAATTTCTTGATATCTGCTACATATACGCGTTCACGATCAAAGTTTGGTAATACTTCAGCCAAGTATTCACGCAATTGTTCAGGAGTAGCCTTTTTCGGGTCGATAGAAGCCTGCGCTGATTTCTCTTTCTCTTTTATAGCTTCCAGCACATCATACAAAGGCACTTCTGCATCGTCCGTATACATTGCTATATCGGCCAAAGAAATAATTTTTTCATTACCATAAGCGGGGAAACGTTTCTTCTCAGCATTGACTGATTCAACAATCAACATATTTTTTCCTTGCGAAATAAGTTTGTATAATCCCGGTTTACCTGAGATAGACAAGATAGTCTTCAACATAGTATATATCCTTTTATTTATTAATTATTTTTTGCGGAGCAAAGGTAATGATTATTTTTAGATAGCAAAGAAATAAGCTCCAAAACCTGCGGAATTAACGGTGTTTCATCATCATTGACTATCACGAAATCAGCATGACTTCTCTTAACTTCATCACTCATTTGTGCCTCAATACGCTTCATCACCTGTTCTCTCGATGAACAATCCCGTTTTATGGCGCGCTCCACTCTCACTTCCAGCGGCGCATACACCATAACCAGAAAATCAACTTCACTCCTAAAACCGGCTTCCACAAGTATGGCAGACTCCATACCTACCAATTGTTCACCACCAAACCGGGCAGCCCACCGACGAAAATCTTCTTTCACCTGTGGATGAATAATTTCATTCACTTTCTGCACACGATTCGGATGACCGAACATATAGGATGCCAGCAAAGAACGATTCAACACACCATTTTGAAACACATCCTGACCGACCAGCGCACAAAGTTCCTGACAAATCACCGGATCTGTCTGCGTGATACGCTTTGCTTCTATATCTGAAATATAAACAGGAATTCCCATTATTCCAAATAATCTGGAAACCACACTTTTCCCGCTACCGATACCACCGGTTATACCAATCTTAATCGACATTAGAAGTAATTTGTTCTATCAAGAAGTCTACTTGCTCAGGAACAATACGGATTTGATTGATTCCGCTCGGAAACGACTTCAATTTAACCGTATATTTATCAGAACCGAGCTTCAACAACTCTTCGTAAGAAATATTGATGATAAAATCGCTTGCTTTTATGCTGCGGAACCGCTTCAATCCCACCTGGAAAGTAATCTGAACTTTGGAAGGGAAGGTACGTAATGCCTTATCAGCCGGGAAATTAACTCCGTGTAATGGCACCTCTACTGTTTTCTCCGTATAAATATCTACCGGAAAGGTCATTTCTACCGAAGCCGGAACAAACTTCACTCCTCTTTCAGAATTCAGCGGAATTCGTCGCCGGGTTGTATCTGAAATATTCTCCAGGTTTATCTTTTGAGTATATGCGGTGGTAATAGTATCCAGAATTCCTTCCGGAGCATAAACTAATACAGAGTCCGGATTACAAATCGTATCTGATACATAATATTGAAGTCCGGCTGTCACTTTTCCCTGAAAGCGGACAGGTACTAACTTAGACTTTCCTTCAGAATAGATATACTCTAATGTATCCGGCTTGATTGAAAGAATTTTGGAAGACACATTCAATTGACTCAATATCTTTTTCTCAAAATCAGATGCGTAAATCTTCACATGATTATCTTTTCCTTTATAATCAAGAAAACCTAGATTTACCGGGAAAAAACTTTTCCCCAGCATATAATTGAGCAGCACCGTACCTTTATCTTTCACTCTGACGCGAAGTTCGGAAGGCGGTTCCGAAGTCAGCACTACATTATTGGGAACATCTTTCATTCGCACCGGAATGGAAAACTCCGCTTCATAGTCACTATTCAAAGTCTGAAGCAGCCAAAATCCACCGGCTATCAAGAAGAAAAATAAAAAAATTAAGAACTCTCTGCTCTTATCACTGAGCAGAAAATCCTTAATTTTCTTTGATAGTTTTAAATATGTATATTCTATTTTCCTACGATCAAACATAGGCACTTATTTATCAACTATTATTTAGATTGATTGCTAGCAGCTGACGCATCAGCGAAAATAGAATTCTTGTCTATTTTAATCTTTACATTAGAAGCAATCTCAAGTACTATGTAATCGTCAGTAATTTCCTTGATTGTTCCGTGGATACCACCTGCAGTAATCACATTCTGATTTACCTGAAGAGATTTACGGAAATTAGCTATTTCTTTCTGCTTCTTATTTTGAGGACGGATCATAAAGAAATACATGATAACAAACATAGCTATCAGCATGATCCACATCATACTTCCACCTCCGGCAGCACCGGCAGGAGCTTGCAATAATACAGTCAATACGTTCATAAATAATCTGTTTTAGTTTCTACTATATGGACAAAGGTATCAGTTTTTAGTCAACTTACCTTCTTTTTTTAATTGATTAACTATTCCATCCAGCGTACCGTTGATAAAGCTACCGCTTTTAGCTGTGCTATACAACTTCGCAATCTCTACATATTCATTTAACGAAACACTGACCGGAATGTTCGGGAAACTAAGAATTTCTGCTAATGCAGTCTGCATAATGATTACATCCATAAATGCGATGCGGTCCAAATCCCAGTTTTTTGTATTCTCACTCACCAAATGACGGTAATAGTCAGAATTCAAAATGGTGCGACGGAACAGACGACGTGCAAACTCCTGATCTTCGTCATCTTTAAATTCCGGAAGCAGTTCCTGGTTGGCACCCTTCTTTTCATCAAAGCGTTTGATTGTTTTCAAGACGAACGTGTCTACAATTTCCTTATCATCATTCCAGTACAAACTCTGGTCTTCCAATACCTGATCAAGAGAATCGTTATTAAAGATGTATGTCTTATAGATTTTTCTCCACAGTTCACGATCAGCTTCGTATGAGTTGTCATCAGAAGCCATATAATCTTTATAGATATCGGTTTCTACAATTTTCTCATAAAGCTCTTTGATAAAGTCCTGGTCGTTTGTCCAGGTTCTTTTCTGATTGGCTATAAACTCGGACAATTGTTTATTGACTTCCAATTGAGCAATAAACTTGTTATCTACGAACTTCCTGTTGGGATACAATTCCTCTGTCGTAGGTGCCAATTTAGCTTTTGCCGCATCAATACGTTTTTGTGCATACTCTGTCAATGCTATCATCAGCATTAACAAATAGTTGTAAAGGTCATACGCCTTTGAAAGACTAAAGAATAACTCTTTCTCCGCTGAGTCTAGATTTTTGCTGCCATTCTGATAATAGGCATATACTATCTGTATAATCTTAAGACGAATAAGAACTCTGTTGATCATAATTCAAATTAATACTGTTGTTATCGAACTGCAAAAGTAGATATTTTTAATGAGTTTCCACTAATAAATCACATTTTTTAATGCAGTATTTGATTCTCTGCGCTTTTTCTTTTGACAGTTTAAAAAAAATATCCAATTTTGAAGCCGATTATAAACGGACCGAAAGATATGGAAGATTTAAAAAAGAAAATGAGCGCAGACATGAATGATAAGGAGATCGTATTCTCCAAGTCCATTAAGGCAGGTAAACGCATCTATTACCTCGACGTAAAAAAGAATCGTAAAGATGAAATGTTCCTGGCTATTACAGAGAGCAAAAAAGTGATAACGGGAGAAGGCGATGATTCTCAAGTTAGTTTCGAGAAACACAAAATCTTCCTATATAGGGAAGACTTTCAGAAGTTTATGGCAGGACTCGAAGAAGCAGTCAATTTCATTGAGTGCAGCGACGCAAACGAATATATCGCCCGCCTGAACATCGAAGCTGATGAAGAAAATGAACGGAAAGCAATCGAAGAAGCCCGGGAAAACAAATTGGAGAGCGAAATTAAGATTGATATTGACTTTTAAGAAAGTAACTCTTTGATATTTCAAAAAAAAGATGTACTTTTGCACCGCTTTTTTGCAACATCGTGTGATAATCCACATCGTGTGATGGTGAATTAAGCAAACTAACTTAATTTAGAGTAACACAAATTTTTAAAGAAATGAAATCAATTGAAGTAAAAGGAACTGCAAGAACAATTGCAGAACGCTCTTCAGAACAAGCAAGAGCTTTGAAAGAAATTCGTAAAAACGGTGGTGTACCTTGTGTACTTTACGGAGGTAATGAAGTAGTTCACTTCACAGTGACTAACGAAGGACTTCGTAACTTGGTTTATACTCCGCACATCTACGTTGTAGACCTGATTATCGATGGCAAAAAGGTAAACGCTATCCTGAAAGATATTCAGTTCCACCCGGTAAAAGATACTATCCTACACGTTGACTTCTATCAAATTGACGAAGCTAAACCTATCGTAATGGAAGTTCCTGTACAGTTGGAAGGTCTTGCAGAAGGTGTGAAAGCCGGTGGTAAACTTGCACTGCAGATGCGTAAGATCAAAGTGAAAGCTTTGTACAATGTAATTCCTGAAAAGTTGACCGTTAACGTTTCTCACCTGGGATTGGGTAAGACTGTTAAAGTTGGCGAATTGAGCTTCGAAGGTCTTGAACTGATTAGTGCAAAAGAAGCCGTTGTATGTGCTGTTAAGTTGACTCGTGCAGCAAGAGGTGCAGCAGCAGCCGCTGGTAAGTAATTGAGATTATCCCTGTAAAGAGATATACTTCAAACGCAGATTAATGCAGATTAAAGCAGATGTTCAGTCTGCATTAATTTGTATTAATCTGCGTTTCTCTTTCTATATTAATGAACTGTTTTACGGAAATACGATGATAAAATACTTAGTTGTCGGACTGGGAAACATTGGTCCCGAATATCATGAAACCCGACATAATATCGGATTCATGACAGTAGAAGCATTGGCTAGAATCAATAACGCTCCCCCTTTTATGGATGGACGATATGGATTCACTACCAGCTTTTCTATCAAAGGACGCCAGTTGATTTTGCTTAAGCCATCGACTTTTATGAACCTGAGCGGACTGGCCGTTCGCTATTGGATGCAGAAAGAAAATATTCCATTGGAAAATGTACTGATCGTAGTAGATGATCTGGCTCTTCCCTTTGGAACTTTACGCCTGAAGGGAAAAGGGAGTGATGCAGGACATAATGGATTGAAGCATATCGCCGCTATTCTGGGCACCCAAAACTATGCCCGCCTGCGATTTGGTATCGGAAATGATTTTCCACGTGGCGGACAGGTTGATTATGTACTCGGACACTTCACTGACGAAGATTGGAAAACAATGGATGAAAGACTGGAGATGGCAGGGGAAATTATAAAAAGTTTCTGCCTCACCGGTATTGACATCACGATGAACCAGTTCAATAAAAAATAATGGACTAGCCCCCCAAAAAAAATAAAGATGACAATGAATGGTTAGCAATAAATGACAACGTCAACTAATACTAACCAAAGAATTATTTATCACTAAATAACTAACTAAAATGGCCGAAGCAAGAATAGATAAATGGATGTGGGCTGTCCGCATCTTCAAGACACGTACGATTGCAGCAGAAGCCTGCAAAAAAGGACGCATTACCATCAACGGTTCTTTAGCCAAAGCTGCCCGTATGATAAAACCGGGAGACGTTATTCAGGTGAAGAAACCGCCTATCACTTATTCATTCAAGGTATTACAAACTATTGAAAAACGTGTGGGAGCCAAACTTGTATCGGAAATGATGGAAAACGTAACTACTCCCGATCAATACGAACTGCTTGAAATGAGTAAAATCAGCGGATTCGTAGATCGTGCACGTGGAACCGGACGACCGACCAAGAAAGACCGCCGGGAACTGGAAGAATTTACAACTCCGGAGTTCATGGATGATTTCGACTTTGATTTCGACTTTGATTTCGATTTTGACAGTGAAGAATAATAAATGGGAATTTAGCGGTTAGGCTGAAAGCCTTACAATTATATATTTATTGGGGTGCCCTGAAAGGGCTTAATTATATAGCGTAGGGCAACGCCCTACGAAAAAAACACACCAGCCACAAGCCCTGAAAGGGCGG
>NZ_JAPQKZ010000086.1:0-11292 GCF_027257075.1 Bacteroides sp. LFL-34
ATTTGGCTTCGGCAGGGATTGTAATGGCTTCACGGATTATCGCCACTTCAACCAAAACCCTTGTAACTCAATTCTATCACTATATCTTTCCGCATTTCACTTTTTTGTAGTAACTTTGCAATATGAAATAACAAGATTATGGTAAGAAAATTCGATTTCCTCGTTATCGGTTCCGGAATTGCCGGTATGAGTTTTGCGCTGAAAGTGGCGCACAAAGGTAAAGTTGCTCTTATCTGTAAAAGTGGGCTGGAAGAAGCCAATACGTACTTCGCCCAGGGAGGTGTAGCCTCCGTCACCAACCTTCTGGTGGATAATTTCGACAAGCACATTGAAGACACAATGATTGCCGGCGACTGGATCAGTAACCGTGCCGCAGTAGAAAAGGTAGTGCGCGAAGCTCCCGCACAAATTGAAGAACTGATTAAGTGGGGAGTGGATTTTGACAAAAACGAGAAAGGCGAATTTGACTTGCACCGCGAAGGCGGACACTCGGAGTTCCGTATTCTTCACCATAAAGACAATACAGGAGCAGAAATTCAAGACAGCCTGATTAAAGCCGTACAACGCCATCCGAATATCACGGTCATCGAAAACCAGTTTGCCATTGAAATCCTGACACAGCATCACCTGGGAGTGACTGTAACCCGCCAGACACCGGACATCAAATGTTATGGTGCTTATATCCTCGATCCGAAAACGGGAAAAGTAGATACCTATCTTGCTAAAGTGACGCTAATGGCTACCGGTGGAGTAGGAGCCGTTTATAAAACAACCACTAACCCGCTAGTCGCTACCGGAGACGGTATCGCCATGGTTTACCGTGCCAAAGGTACGGTGAAGGATATGGAGTTTGTACAATTCCACCCTACCGCCCTGTATCATCCGGGAGACCGCCCTTCTTTCCTGATAACGGAAGCAATGCGTGGTTACGGAGGCGTACTGCGCACCATGGACGGAAAAGAGTTCATGCAGAAATATGATCCCCGTCTTTCGCTCGCTCCCCGTGACATCGTGGCACGCGCCATCGACAACGAGATGAAAAACCGTGGAGACGACCATGTATATCTGGACGTCACCCACAAAGATCCCGAAGAAACAAAGAAACACTTCCCCAATATCTACGAGAAATGTCTTAGCCTGGGCATCGACATCACTAAAGATTATATCCCGGTAGCCCCGGCCGCCCACTATCTCTGCGGAGGTATTCTTGTCGACCTGGACGGACAATCTTCCATCGAACGCCTTTATGCCGTGGGAGAATGTTCGTGCACCGGATTGCATGGTGGAAACCGTCTGGCTTCCAACTCATTGATAGAAGCAGTGGTATATGCCGACGCTGCCGCCAAGCACAGTCTGCAAGCGGTTGATCAGTATTCTTATAATGAAGATATTCCCGAATGGAATGACGAAGGAACCCGCTCTCCGGAAGAAATGGTGCTCATTACGCAAAGTATGAAGGAAGTGAATCAAATTATGAGTACATACGTAGGCATCGTCCGCAGTGACCTCCGTCTGAAACGTGCCTGGGACAGACTCGATATTATCTACGAAGAGACTGAAAGCCTGTTCAAACGTAGCGTAGCGTCCAGAGAAATCTGCGAATTGCGTAATATGGTGAATGTGGGTTATCTGATTATGCGCCAAGCAATGGAGCGTAAGGAAAGCCGCGGATTACATTATACGATAGATTATCCACACGTGAAGAAATGATTATGAAAACATTGATTCGGACCTTTATTCTTTTCTTCTGCATAACGGGACTAGCTTCCTGCTATGCAGGTATTCCACTGAAAAGCGGAAAATCAGAAAATAACCAGACTTATGAAGTCAGTTATCTGTTCGAGCACGACGGAGTGAAAGTATACCGTTTTCTCGATCTGGGAAACTATGTGTATTTCACGACCCGGGGAGATGTAACCAGTATCAAGAATGATTCAACAAGAAAAAGGACAATTACTATTTATAAAGACAGTATACCAAACCGATAACGAAAAGAGGCTGTCTAACAATTTTTTTTTAACGGCTTCACCTCTATCAAACAAACTCTGACAGATTATATACGATAGATTATCCATACGTGAAGAAATAGGATTTACAGTATCATTTTTATTAAAAAGAAAAAACAAGAGGCTTCCTCAAATTATATTTTTGAGTTTGGCCTCTTATTTTTTTATCTTTATATGTTTCTTTTGCACTCCTCAAAGAAACTATACTATACACTTATGAGAATATAATACACTTCAACGAAGTGCACATCCATCTATAAATCAAGCTTTTAAATAGTACAGCATATAAATACGAATATCCCTGCCTCTTCTAAAATCATTCCCCAATATCATCCTCTTAAAAACATGTTCTTGAGCATGTGTACACTTCTTTGAGAATATAGTAAACGCTTTCCTGTCTCTCATCTCATACTTTTGTTCACAGAAATAATCACTAATCGAAATATTATGGATATAGCTAAAAGATGTGAGCAGAACCCCCTACTGGCTCCAAAAGATTTAAAAGCGGGAATCAACGGAATGGAAATTACATGTTTGTTAAATCCCGGAGTTTTCAAATATCAAGGCAAAATTTGGTTACTTTTGCGCGTCGCAGAAAGACCTATACAGAAAGAAGGAATTATCAGTTTTCCTATATATAATGAAAAAGGAAAAATAGAAGTGGTTTCGTTTCTAAAGAATGATCCCGATTTGGATGCTTCAGACCCACGCGTTATCGGTTACAAAGGAAAGAATTATCTGACCACGATGTCTTACTTACGATTGGTTTCAAGTACCGACGGTATTCACTTCAAAGATGAACCGGAATTTCCACCTATTTTCGGAAAAGGAGAGCTGGAAGCATTCGGTATTGAGGATTGCCGTGTTGCAACAACCGAAGATGGTTTTTACCTTACTTTCACAGAAGTATCGTCGGTAGCTGTAGGGGTTGGACTGATTCACACCAATGATTGGAAAAACTATACACGGCATGGAATGATATTCCCACCGCATAATAAAGATTGTGCATTATTCGAACAGAAGATAGGCGACAAGTATTTCGCTCTTCATCGCCCGAGCAGTCCCGAACTTGGCGGCAATTATATATGGTTGGCAGAATCGCCCGACCGCTTGCATTGGGGAAACCACAAATGTGTGGCAACCACTCGTGACGGAATGTGGGATTGCGCACGTGTAGGGGCAGGGGCAGCTCCAATAAAGACAGAAGAAGGCTGGCTGGAGATTTATCATGGAGCCGATTTTAATCACCGTTATTGCTTGGGGGCTTTATTACTCGATTTAAATGACCCGTCGAAAGTCATTGCAAGAAGCGAAGAACCTATCATGGAACCTATCGCCGCTTATGAGCAAACAGGTTTCTTCGGAAATGTAGTTTTCACTAATGGGCATTTGGTGGACGGCGATACGATAACCATGTATTATGGAGCAAGCGATGAAGTGATTTGTAAGGCAGAGCTTTCCATTTCAGAGATATTAAACGTATTAAAACAGACACAAGAGAAGTAATGAATAAACTGAAAAAAGAATATCTGTTCTTTAAGCAACAGGAACCTAACATGAGAACACTGTTGGTTACCAATATGCTTTATGCATTGGTACTACCGATAGTAGAAATCTTTGTGGGAGCCTATATCATGAGAAACACGAGTGACCCCGTGATGGTTGCTTTTTATCAGCTGGCAATGTATATAGGCATCATTACTACCTCTCTTGTTAACGGCTATCTGCTAAAGAAATACAGTGTGAAGACACTTTATTCGGTAGGAATCCTGGTAAGTGGCATTTCCATGTTCGGTATGATGACCATCAAGTCACTTGGCTTCATCGAACTTGGTCTGGCCGGCTTTTTAATGGGAGCAGCTTCTGGTTTCTTTTGGACCAACCGATACCTGCTGGCTCTCTATAATACCAACGACAACAGCCGTAACTATTTCTTCGGACTAGAGTCTTTCTTCTTTTCTATTACTTCCATCGGTGTTCCTTTAATTATAGGCGCATTTATCAGCCAGATAGATGGAAAAGAAGTTTTCGGATTCCTCTTCAATATCAATACCTCTTACTGTGTAGTTACGATGGCAGCAGTAGTCATTACCGTTATCGCCTGCATGACACTGTGGAAAGGTAAATTCGAGAACCCTAAAGAAACGAACTTCCTCTATTTCCGCTTCAACATACTTTGGAAAAAGATGCTGTGGCTAGCCGCATTGAAAGGAATGGTTCAAGGTTTTTTAGTAACGGCACCGGCTATATTAGTATTGAAGCTGGTAGGAGATGAAGGAGCGTTAGGATTGATTCAGGGAGTTAGCGGAGCATTGACCGCTGTCCTGGTGTATGTATTAGGACGTATGGCCCGCCCGCAAGACCGTTTGAAAATATTTGTAGGAGGACTAATCGTATTCTTTGCCGGTACACTATTCAACGGTATTCTCTTCTCTGCTACGGGAGTGATCCTTTTCGTCCTTTGCAAAGTGATATTCCAGCCTTTGTTCGACCTGGCTTACTTCCCCATTATGATGAGAACAATTGATGCAGTTGCAAAGATTGAGAATAGAAACGAATATGCATATATCCTAAGTCATGAGTTCGGCCTTTTCCTTGGAAGAGCTTTCGGTTTACTACTGTTTATCTTCCTTGCTTATTGTGTATCGCAGGATTTTGCATTGAAATATGCGCTGGTGATTGTTGCCGGATTACAATTAGCGGCATATCCTTTAGCTAAGAATATTACTAATCAAACTGATACTATTGAACATGAAAATGACAAGTAAAGGTGTTTTTGTACTTATGACCGTTTGTTTCCTGGCATCTTGCTCGGGCAACGGAAATAACTTTGGTGAAAAGGTAAAACAGGTTTCCATCCATAGGGTAGACTCTATGCCTGATATGCCTGAAACTTATAAAATGCTGGACTGGAAGCAAAAAGCCCAAAAGTATGACCAGTTTATCTTTGACTGGAATAATAAAAGCGAAGTCGGACCATTAATCTGGTTAGATGACACCCGCAGAAATATGGACCAGACTACATTTGGCTTATATACTGCCATTAAAGATATTCGTCAGGGAAAGAATGCCAATAATGGAGAGTTCCATGAAAGTCTGAATTCATTGGCAGCTATTCTTGGTGCCGGCCTTGTAGGGATTGACAAGACGAATCAAGACGGATATAACTATGTAAAAATGGTGCAGAATTATTTCAATTCTGATAACGGCTGGAATATAGTCATGAACAATACGACTCCGTCAGTAGCCCTTTTAGGAGGAGGCTATGGTCGTGACTGGTGGTATGATGTATTACCCAATGCCTTATATTATGCGATATGCGATGTTTTCCCCAATGTAGACGGGGCAGAGAAGATACAAAAAAGTATTGCGGAGCAGTTTGTTAAAGCAGATTCCGTATTGAATGGAAATTACGACTATTCTTATTTTGACTATGCACAAATGAAAGGAATGGTGAATAATATTCCATTGCAACAAGACGCTGCCGGTGGTCATGCTTATGTATTGTTGTGTGCTTATCATAAGTTTGGCGATCCACGTTATCTGCAACATAGTAAGAGTGCTATCGAAGCCCTGCTTGCCCAAAAAGAAAGTCGTTTTTACGAGGCTCTTTTACCACTCGGAGTTTATACGGCAGCCTATTTGAATGCAGTAGAGGGAGCCAACTATGATGTAGCCAAACTTCTTGATTGGGTATTTGACGGATGTAAAAGCCCTGCAGGAAGAACCGGTTGGGGAATTATTGTAGGAAAATGGGGTGATTATGATGTAAGTGGTCTGCAAGGAAGTATCACAGACGGCGGAGGATATGCATTCCTCATGAACAGTATCAAACCTGCCTGGCCTTTCATTCCGATGGTGAAATATCAGCCTCAATATGCAAAAGCTATCGGCAAGTGGATGTTGAACAATGCAAGTGCATGTCGTTTGTTCTATCCGGGGGAAATAGATGAAACACATCAATGGGCTCCGGAATTGAAGGACATTACTTATGATAATGTTTCTTATGAAGGTTTACGAAAAACGGATGACTATGGAAAAGCATCATTAAAAGGAGTTAGTCCGGTTGCAATCGGCGATGGTCCCAAATGGATAAAAGGTAATCCGACGGAAAGCATGTTCAGTGTTTACAGCTCTTCTCCTGTTGGTATTTTGGGGGCCATTGTTTGTCAAACGAATGTGGAGGGTATTCTCCGACTGGATTGCAATGTCACAGACTTCTATACAGAGAAACCTTATCCGGTCTATCTCTATTATAACCCTCATAAAGAGACCAAAACCATTACTTATCAAGCTACCCAACCATGCGATTTGTTTGATATTGTTGCCAAAGAATATATAGCAAAAAATATAAAGACAAATGGCTCCGTTGAGATCCCGGCCAACGACGCAAGAGTAATTGTGGAACTTCCCGCCGGAACAGAATTAGAACTGAAAAATGGTAAGATTATTGCGAATAAACAAAATATCATTTCATATAATTAAATCTAAGTGTATAAACTATGAGTAAGCATTTATTATTATTCATTCTTATTCTTGCTGTTTGCACAAATGTCTTTGCACAGCAAACCAAGAGTATTTCGGGTGTGGTATACGACAGTAATACCGGAGAGGCTTTAATTGGAGTTTCTGTTCTTGAAGTGGGAACGACCAATGGTACTATCACTGATTTTGACGGTAGATATACATTAAAAGTATCGTCAAATAAAGTTTCATTCTCGTATGTAGGTTTTAAAACTGAAATTGTAAACGTAACAAATAGCGGAACGTACAATGTAAATCTAGTGTCCGATAATGAATTGGATGAGGTTGTGGTTATTGGTTACGGTACTCAAAGAAAGAGTGACCTTACCGGTGCTTTGGCTTCTATAAGTAGTAAGGATATTAAGAACTATGCAGTATCTAATGCATCCGAACTACTAACAGGTAAGGCAGCCGGCGTATTTGTTGCCGCCAGTTCCGGCCAGCCGGGATCGGATGCAGTGATCCGCGTGAGAGGTTTAGGGACCGTCAATGACAACAATCCATTGTACGTGGTTGATGGACAGTTCATGGATAACATCAGCAGCCTGAATCCATCTGATATTGAACGTATGGAAGTATTAAAAGATGCTTCAGCCTGCGCTATCTATGGTTCGAGAGGTTCTAATGGAGTAATCCTCATTACTACCAAGGGAGGAGTGAAAGGTGAAACGACTGTAACATTGGATGCTTATGTAGGTGTAAAAAACAGTTATAAAGCATTGAACATGATGAACAGCGACCAATACTACAACTTCATCATGAAAGCGTATGAAAATGATGCAAGCTTTCAAAACTCAATGAAGGATAAGTTTACCAATCAGTATCAGAAAGGTTATAATACCAACTGGTGGAATGAAGTAACCCGTACAGCTTTCAACCAGAACTATAATCTAAGCATCCGCAAGGGGACAGATAATTCGAGATCTTCTTTAAGTTTAGGATATGTAGACGATCAGGGTGCAATCATCACTACTGAATTCAAGAGACTTTCACTTAAAGCGAATCTTGAATATGATATCAACAAATTTATCACTGTTGGCGCCAATGTCAATCTGGCAAAGATAAGAAAACGTGACGCAGGAGCAATTCCTTCATTCGATTTCATTCAAAAAGCTGATCCTTTTACCCCTGTTATCAGCCCGTTGGTAGATCCGTCTTCTGAAAATTACGAATATAACAAATATGCGCCTACCGAATGGTCTTACGACCCTAATCCGGTAGCCATGCTCGAACTTCCTAATAGATACAATGACATATTCAATGTATTTGGTAATGTGTTTGCCCAAATCAAATTGTATAAAGGATTGAGCTATCGGGTACAGTATAGCTTCGAAAGATACCATGATACTTTCAAAGACTTCCGTCCTGTCTATTCATCTACTTTTTCGGAAGATAACTTAGCGAATCAGGAAAGTAAATATAATAAAGAAACTCAATTGAATAATAATAGCGCTGTTACTTCTAATTATCAGGTGGAACAACGCCTTAATTACAACACGACAATAGGCAGACATAAACTGGATGCAATGGTTGCCATGACTTATGAGAAGAACAGCAGCGAAGGCATTAATGCATTTAAGAGAAAAGCTTTAGGTAACGATGAAATCTATCAGATACTTGATGCACAAACAGCCGGAGATAACACCTCGGGAGGTAAAGAAACATCTTCTATGTTATCATACCTGGGACGTATCAACTATGTATATGATGATAGATACCTTGCTACAGTCAATTTCCGTGCCGACGGTTCTTCAAGATTTGCCAAACGTAACCGTTGGGGCTATTTCCCATCAGTCTCATTAGGTTGGAGAGTGAGCAATGAAGAATTCTTCAAAAACCTGAACATTGAAAATACAATTTCCAATTTAAAACTGCGTGTAGGATGGGGACAGAATGGTAACCAACGAATTGATAGAG
Source organism: Bacteroides sp. LFL-34 (assembly GCF_027257075.1). NCBI lineage: Bacteria > Pseudomonadati > Bacteroidota > Bacteroidia > Bacteroidales > Bacteroidaceae > Bacteroides > Bacteroides sp. LFL-34. The sequence continues at coordinate 8,448 of NZ_JAPQKZ010000086.1, forward strand.
ACGCGCCTCTTACGTTGATTGGCACCAATAATGAGAATCAGTGGTACTTTGGAAACGGATACTCACAAGGTTACGTCCCGACTTATGTGGGAAATGCAGATATTAAATGGGAAACCAGCCAGCAAACCAATATCGGTTTAGATATGTCTTTCTTTAAAAACAGCCTTGATGTTAGCATGGACTTTTATGTCAAGAAAACAAGTGACATGTTGCTCAATATGCCTATCCCTTCTTTTGGCGCCTTCCCCAACAGCCCCTTCTTCAATGCAGGAGACTTGAAGAATACCGGTTTCGAAATAGTAGTCAACTACCGTAACCAGATAGGAAAAGACTTTAATTACAATGTAGGGCTGAACATGTCTACTTATAAGACAGAGGTAACCAAACTTACATCGGAATATTTGAGTGGAAACACTAGCCGTACGTATGTAGGAGGTCCTATCGGACGTTTCTGGGGGTACAAACAAATAGGAATATTCCAGAATCAGGAAGAGATAGACAATTATGTGGATAAGAATGGTACCAAGATTCAACCTAATGCACAACCGGGTGATTTCAAGTTTGCCAAATTAGGAGAATCAGGCGAATTGAACGATGATGATGACCGTACTTTTATCGGTGATCCTAATCCGGACCTCATTTATGGTTTCAACTTAGGATTTAGTTATAAGAACTTTGATGTAAGCATGGCATTCCAAGGAACTATTGGAAATGACATCTGGAACGTTGCTAAAGGAAGCCTTGCTTCAGCAGGACGCCAGAATGCATTGGCGGATGCTTACACAAAAGCATGGACAAAAGACGGGGATTTGGATGCTGTATATCCACGCATAACCAACTCTGACTCTAACAATAATATGAGAGGTTCTTCTTTCTATGTGGAGAATGGTTCTTACCTGCGTTTACAGAATATGCAAATAGGTTATACATTGCCGAGTCACATTTGCCAGAAGAGCAAACTGTTTTCAAGTTGTAGATTCTATGTGAGCGGTCAGAATATATTTACTTTAACCGGTTATTCCGGACTTGATCCGGAACTGGGTATCAATAACCCATTGGATATGGGAGTGGATACTACACGTTATCCGTCTTCACGTACATTCACTTTTGGAGTTAATTTGCAATTTTAAATCTAGCTAAAAAGACATTACATTATGAGAAAAATATTATTTATAATATGCTGGGCTCTTGCCGGAGTGGGGTTGTATAGCTGCTCTCTCGACGAACCAAGTTATGGTAAAACCACAAGCGATAATTTTTATCAGAAGGAAAGCGATATTGAACAAGCCTTGACTGGAGCTTATCTTCAATTACGTACAACTTGGAATGAATATGCATTAAATCATTATTTTGTAGGTGATTGCAGTACGGATGATGCTCTAAAAGGAGGAGGAAATGACGGCGACCGTGCCGAAGTACGCGACTTGTCCGACTTTACGATCTACACAACCAATGGTGAAGTAGGACGTCGTTGGGAGATTCTGTACAGATTAATTAATCGCTGTAACGATGTGATTTATTATGCTCCTGATGCAATAGGAAACGAAGAACTATTGAAACGTTATGCAAACGAGGCAAAAGCATTGAGAGCATTCGGGTATTATTGCCTGGTCACTACATTCGGAGAAGTGCCTCTAATCACTACGCCGATGCAACCCGCTGAAATACTGCAAATACCCCGCTCCCCATTGGAGAAGGTATATGAATGTATTGTGAATGATTTAACCGATGCCTCCGCACTTCCTGCAAAAGGAGATTACTCTGAAGATGATGCTTATCGTGCAACACGTGGCTTTGCTAAAACAATGCTTGCTAAAACATACATGTTCAAAGGTGATTTTGCCTCTGCCGAAACGGTACTTCATGATATTATTGAAGTAGACAAAGACTATACATTGTTGAGTGATTACGGCATGAACTGGCGCACTGAATATGAAAACAGTTCGGAATCAGTATTTGAGATTGCCAACAAAGTATATGACAAAAACATAGCCACAGGTACCAATGTCCCTCACTTTTTCACAAGCAGACGCATCTCCGGTTATCAGGGATATGGATTTCATGTACCGACCCAAGACCTCTATGATGCCTTTGATGCAGATGACCCGCGTATTACTTATGTATTCACACAAACTGGTGATAGATATAAAGGTGATACTGAAGCGCAGGACAATGCTGAATCTCCAAGCGGTTATCATGATTACAAGATGACTGTGCCAGCAGTAGAAAAAACAGGTTTCGACGTCTGGATGATTAGTTACAACATTCGTTTGATCCGTTATTCCGATGTTCTCTTGATGTATGCCGAAGTATTAAACGAAAATGGAAAACCAGGGCTTGCACTTCCTTACCTGAATGATGTAAGAGAAAGAGCCCGCAAAACTAATCCGATAGATCCGAGAAGAGATCAACAGGCGTATATCCCTGCTACAACAACTAATACACTGCCCGACATAACAGAAACCGACCAAGAGCGTCTGAAAGAAATCATCTGGAAGGAACGCCGTTGTGAATTGGCAATGGAAGGATGGAGACGGGATGATCTGATGAGACAAAAACGTTTCGGAACCGTTATGCGTGCTTATGCAACCAAATATAATACATCGAAAGGTGCCAATTTTAGAGACGACAGAGATTATCTGTTTCCGATACCGCAAGGTGAAAGGGATAAGAGCAACAATATTCTTTCCCAAAATCCGGGTTTTTAATATGAACTATAAAATGAGGGAGGTTGTGTCAAAACGTTGGCACAACCTCTTTTATATTTTACAGTTCTGCTATATTTTCTTTTGGCTATGCTGCTTTTTCCTCATGCATTTGGCAACAAGTTGCTATATTCCAATTA
>NZ_JAPQKZ010000087.1:0-5403 GCF_027257075.1 Bacteroides sp. LFL-34
TGCTTGCCGCAGGCTATCTGTTGATAGTCCTGCTGGTGGGCGGCATCATCTGCACGTGGCTCGGAGAATGGCGCGACTTGGAGTTGCTGGAACGGGAGAACCGTGAAATCAACCGCTTCCGCAAGGAAACACACGATGCGTATGTGGGTGTGGTGGAGTTGTCTCTTTTGGGCGAGTCGGTGCTGGAATGGGACGATAAGGATGTGGCGGCATACCGGCGGCAACGGATGACGGTGGATAGTATGCTTTGCCGCTTCAAGAGCCATTACGAATCGGTGCGCATAGACAGCGTGCGCCACTTGCTGGAGGACAAGGAAAAGCGGCTGTGCGCCATCATGGAGGCTCTGGAACAACAGGCGGACATCAACCGCCGGATAGCCAAGCAGGTGCCGGTGATAGTGCAAACGAGCAGGCAGGAAGAGCCGAAGAAACAGAGGAGGAAAGGTTTTCTCGGGTTGTTCGGCAAGAAACAGGAAGCACCTCCGACGACGACCACCACGATGCTCTACACACTGAACCGTGATATGATAGCGCAACAACGTGCCCAAAGCCATCGTCTGTCGGAATATGCCGACAGCCTTGCCAGCCGCAATGCGGAACTGAACCGCCAACTGCAAACCCTTATCCAGCAGATGGACCACAAGGTGCAGGCTGACTTGCAGGAACGTGAGGCGGAAATATCCGCTATGCGTGAAAAGTCGTTCTTGCAGGTAGGTATCATAACGGGTGTCATGCTGCTGTTGCTCATTATTTCATACATCATCATTCACCGCTATGCCACCCGCATCAAGCAGTACAAACGTAAGACAACAGATTTAATCGGGCAACTGCAAAAGTCCGTAAAACAAAACGAATCGTTGATAGCCTCACGCAAGAAAGCGATGCACACCATCACCCACGAGCTACGCACACCACTGACTGCCATACATGGATATGCGGAACTGATGCAGGACAACGAAGAAGAAAAGATAAGCGGTTATGCGGACAATATCCTGCAAGCCTCCAAGAGAATGACCGACATGCTCAACTCCCTGCTTGACTTCTTCCGCTTGGACAGCGGCAAGGAACAGGCGAATGTCCGTCCGTTTCGTTTGGAAAACATCGCGGAGCTGTTGCAAACGGAGTTTACGCAACAAGCAGAAGCAAAAGATCTTAAACTTACCATCGAGTGCCCGGAGGGTATTATCCTGAATGGCGACAAGGAGCGCATCATACAGATATGCGACAACCTGCTGGGCAATGCCGTCAAGTTCACGAATGCCGGAAGCGTTTCACTTGTCATAAGCTATGACGGCAATAGGCTGACCCTTGTAGTAGAGGACACCGGAACCGGCATGAGTGCGGAAGAACAACAGCGAGTGTTCGGAGCGTTCGAGCGGCTTTCCAACGCCGCCACGCAAGACGGTTTCGGATTGGGGTTAAGCATTGTGAAACAGATTGTCGGTATGCTTGGCGGCACTATACGCTTGGAAAGCGAAAAAGGAGAAGGCAGTCGTTTTACTGTGGAGTTGCCAATGAACACTGCCGATATTGGTATTGAAGAACAGACAGCCGCAGAAAGTCTGGCTCATATAGAAAGACCTTATTCTGTCATCGTATTGGACGACAATCCGATGGTATTATCCATGACAAAGGAAATGTATGCTGGTATAGGTGTGCATTGCGACACGTTCACCACTATTGGCGATGCAATGGAAGCCATGCGGCAGCACACATACGACCTCATGATAACCGATATGAAGATGCCGGAGATTAACGGCTATGAGGTGTTGGAGTTGTTACGCTCGTCAAGTGTCAGCAACTCGAAAGAGATTCCCATTGTCGTGGCGACCGCCTCCGGCAGTTGCAGCGAAGAGGAGCTGTTGGAAAATGGATTTACCGCCTGCCTGTTCAAGCCATTTTCCATTTCCGAACTGGTTGCTGTATCAGACAAATGCCTTTTGACAAGTACGGACAAGGATGAACTTCCCGACTTGTCCTCTCTGCTTGCATATGGTGACAAACGGGCGATGCTCGACCGTTTGATAACCGAAACAGAAAAGGATATGCAGGCTGTCCGGGAAATCATGGAGAGGAATGACCGCAAGGCGTTGGACGAATGGATACACCGTCAGCGAAGTTCATGGGCTGTTATCCGTGCTGACAAACCCTTGTGGAACCTGTATGAACTGCTGCATCAAGAATCTGAATGTTCCGAAATGGAATTGCGGAAATGCGTGGATGCCATGCTTCGTATGGGAACAGTTATCATAGAACTTGCGCAAAAGGAAAGGAGGTTGTCGGATGAAAGTATTTGTGATTGAGGACAACCCCGTCTATAACGATTATGTCTGCAACCTGCTGAAGAAAGACAGCTTCGATACTATGTCGGCATATAATCTTGCCACTGCCAAGAAACTATTGGTAAAGTCAGAGGTGGATGATATTGTCGTTGCCGACCTACGCCTCCCCGACGGTGAAAGCATAGAGTTGTTACGGTGGATGCGTGCCAACGACAAACAACAGGTGTTTATCGTTATGACCAATTACGGGGAGGTGCATACGGCAGTGGAAAGTATGAAGCTCGGCTCAAAGGATTACATACAGAAACAGTTGTTGGAGGATAAACTGATACCGCTTATCCGCACCCTGCAAAAAGAACATGAAAAGCGACTACAATGGAACATTCCGATATTCGTCCGGCAGGGCGAAGCCTATCAGAAAATCAAGAAACGTGTGCGCCTTGTAGCCACCACCCGGATGAGCGTGCTGATACTGGGCGAGAACGGTACGGGCAAGGAACATATCGCACAACATATACACCAACAAAGCAAACTTGCCGATAAACCTTTTGTGGCAGTGGACTGCGGAGCCTTGTCCCCGTCATTGATACAATCCGCCTTCTTCGGACACGTCAAGGGCGCGTTTACGGGTGCCGAAGCAAACAAGACGGGGTATTTTCTGGAAGCGGATGGCGGCACGCTGTTCCTTGACGAAGTGGGCAACCTAACAATGGAGATGCAACAGATGCTGCTCCGCGCCATACAGGAACGCCGTTACCGTCCCGTCGGAGCAAAGGAGGACAAAACAGCCAACGTGAGGATAGTGGCTGCAACCAACGAGGATTTGCAGAAAGCCGTAACGGAAAAGCGGTTCCGGCAGGATTTGCTCTATCGCTTGCAGGAGTATGTGATAACCATGCCGCCCTTGCGCGACTGCCCGGAAGACATCATGCCATTGGCCGAGTTCTTCCGTGAAATGGCAAACCGTGAGTTGGAACGTGAAGTAAAAGGTTTTGCCGCATCTGCCCGTAATGCCCTGCTCGCCCATGCGTGGCCGGGCAACGTGCGCGAGTTGAAACAGAAGATACAGACGGCAGTCCTGCAATCAGAAGGCGATATGATAACCGAAGCCGATTTGGAACTTGACAATGAACCGTCCGCTACTTCCGCTTGTTTTACATTGAAGAGCGGGGATGAAGAAAGAGGACGTATCCTGCGTGCTTTGAAACAAGCAGCCGGTAACAAGAAAATGGCTGCAAAGATACTGGGTATCGGCAGGACAACGCTGTATAATAAATTGGTAGAATATGGATTGAATGAAGAAAACTGACCGGAGTATGGCTGTAAATGGCAATAATTGATTAACTTTGCAATTGTATTTCAGAAAATAGCAGGCGATTGGGTAACTTTTCGCCGATGATATAGACATAAGACCGCAAGGCGTTTCGAGCGAAAATCTGGCAAATTGAAACTACGGAGACGATTGCGTGATGCTTATGCTATGCCTACGCATAGCGTGCATTCACGTACTCTCCGTAAAGGCTTTACCAGAGCCATCGCTTGAAAGTAGTGTGAATTGCACGCTACTTTTTTGCCTCGCCAAAAAGGAAAGGAAATACGTTATGGCGAAAATACAATTACTTGCCGTTATCTCAATAGATGGCTGTCCGATGAAACTGCATCCCCGGAAGCGGTTGCTTCAAACCGAAGATTACGGTATGGATGAAATACGTGCCAATGCCCTGTATAAGCTGACATCCGACTATTCGGTATCCGTGCTTCAAGAATGGAGAGAGGAAGGTGGAAGCATTTGCCATTTGTTGGAAGTAACTGCCGGGAATACCGAATATGCCAACGGACTGTTACGGATGAACGTGATAGATGAAATCATACTATACGTTGTTCCAACCATCGACGGAAACGGAGCGCATTTTTTCAAGTCAGCACTACCTATGAATGACTGGCGGCTTATGGAGAACAAAACTTATAGGGACGGAGTAATCCGGCTTACCTATCATAAAGAGCCACGGGCATAAAATGTTCAGATTATGAACATCTTGGCGGAATTTCCGTGTTCAGAAAGTGAACACATGTTCAGAATCTGAACACATTTCACAAGGGATGCAATCAAGGATAAAATTATTTTTGAATTTTATCTTTCTGAAAAACAATGTAGTACAATTTTCTCACAATCTTTTCTCGTGTTTAGGGCTATGATTTGCCCATATATCAGTGTGCGCACACTGATAAACAAGTGTAAACCCTCAAAACAGAAAAGATAATGAACCATCTCATATTGGCGGAAACACAGTTTTTCGCCCTGATAAACGGAAAAGACAACGGTAGCACGGAAACGGCATACGGCGGATTCGTGCAGGAAGTAATAAACCTGTGCTACGGCGGCAATGATGCCAAGCATATTATTGTGGCGTTGGCTTTTGCCGAAATCGAATTACAGCACCATCCGCAGAACTTGTCGGCATCGGAGGAGAATGTCGTCACTGTGTATATCCGCAAGGCGTTATCATTCATCCGAAAGATGCAGAAGATGGTATCCGCTTCTGCAATTACCTCCGTGCCACCACTAACATCCACATCCGAAACCAAAGCCACAGTCCCAGCCCTGCAATGGACCGGTAATGCCGTCGAGTTGGTAGAACTAATCTATGCCCTCTACGCCACCGGCTGCATCAATGGCGGCAAGGCTTCGCTGAAAGAGCTTGCCCCTGTCCTCTATTCCTTTTTCGGTGTGGAGTCCAAAGACTGCTACCGCTTCTATACGGACATCAAACGCAGGAAAAGCGACAGTCGCACCTACTTCCTTGAAAAGATGCAGGACAAACTGAACGCGAAGATGCGACATGACGATGAATTGGAGCGGATGAGGAGATAAACGAATGCCAAACAAAGGATAAGCGGCCGGATTATACGGTTTCTTATCCTTCTTCATTTACAATCACTCTATTATCTGCCGGAAAGCCGATTAAAATCATTAACTTTGCAAGTATTAATCAATGACGGATGAAAATAGATAACCTCGAAATATTGAATGGACTGATTGCCGGAGCCGAAGGCGGGACAGTTGAGTTCAAAGAAACTACCGGGCAGTTGGAGCGTGGAATTGAAACTCTTTGTGCCTTCT
>NZ_JAPQKZ010000088.1:0-3739 GCF_027257075.1 Bacteroides sp. LFL-34
AGTGCTGAAACCATCAGACGAATCGAGCCGTTTGCGACCATTGATATATCCTATACAGACATTCCGGGAACGAACAAAAGTGTTATAGCTTTATCAGCGGAAGAACAACGATATATGCGCCCGTTCACCTATAAGGGGAGGGCTTATCAACGGATAGAGAGCGTTACATCTGCCATGCCGCAGGGTATATACAACCTGTTGGTTATGCAGCGAGGCGGAACCTATGCTTGGGATTCCATGCAAAATCCCAGCTTGAAAATATCCGACCTTGACGAAACGGCAATCTTGGGCGCAGTACGTGGAGGAATCAGAGGCGGACGTTTGCCGGAAGGTTCTATGCAGGAGGATGTCCGAACCATCCTTGAAAAATTTGACTTGTTGAATGATGGAAAGCTGAACAATGCTTCCGTTGTCCTATTCGGACGAAACTTCTACCATTATCCCCAATGTCTGCTCCGTTTAGCCCGGTTCAAAGGAACGACAAAAGATGAATTTTTAGATAATCAGCGTGTGACAGGCAATATATTCAACTTGCTGGATGCTGCAATGGCATTTTTCTTCAAGCATTTGTCCCTTTCCGGTAAAATTGAAGGTTTGTACAGAGAAGAGGAACTGAATGTGCCATATAAGGCATTGAGAGAATGTTGCATAAATGCTTTTGCACATCGTGTTTACCATCGCCCCGGCAGTTCAGTCGGGATTGCTATCTATGATGACCGCGTGGAGATTGAAAACAGCGGAACATTTCCGCCTGATATTACCATTGAGAAACTGTTGGGTGGCCACAATTCCGAACCACAAAATCTGATAGTAGCCAATGTGCTGTACAAAAGTGCAGTATTGGAGAGTTGGGGACGTGGCATAGCCCTTATGGTAAACGAATGTCGCCGTGTCGGTATTCCGGATCCGGAGTTTCATACCGACGGCAATGCTGTATGGATTGTGTTTCATTATACAAGAACTACAGTAGGACAAGACCCCACAGCAACCCCACAGCAACCCTATAGTAACCCCACAGTAACCCCACAGTTAGGAAAACTGTTGTCTGCTATTGGGAACAACACTCTCTCTGCTAAAGAAATCATGGAGAAAACGGGAATGAAAGATAAAAGGAATTTCTTAAAGAACTATATCCATCCGGCAATAAATTCCGGTTTGGTCCTTTCACTTTATCCCGTAGGCTCCAAGAGTCCGCAACAGAAATACTATCTTACTGATAAAGGTAAAGGTTTCCTGCAACAATAACGGGTATGGCTAAAAAGAAGAAACATAAGAATGATGTAAAAACTGATTTACCGATAATCATGGATTATGGTATCGGCAGTATATCCGTTTATGACCCGGCAGACATGATGCCATACAACGAGCCGCCAATTAGCGAACAAATCCGCTTCAAGAAACTCGGCAAAGAGATGAAATCCGAGTTCAAGTGGCTGGTATCTTCCGTAGTGATTGAGTATTGGCAAGAAAACCGACAGATACCTTTCGGTGAAGAAATGTCGAAACTCAGAACCAGACTGTTGAGAATGTTTGCCGAAGAATACAGCATACTGCTTAAAGACGATACAGAGCTGAAAAATTATTTGCTGACGCTTGCCATTACCACCATCAACAAGCATCTCAAATCTGAGAATAAAAAGAGGGTGTCAAAACTCTCTTTTTAACAAAATTACCCTTGCTACAGATATCTGTGACAGGGGTAATTTTCATATTTTGGGTGTTTTGACACATCCCCTTTTTCACATATAAAGGAATCTGTTATTTCTGCTGCAACAGGTGTTTCAAGTTTTCATCATTTGCGATACGTTCCAGTTCCTCTTGAACAATCTGCTTCACTTCCTCCTTGATGCGCCTGTAATTCGCCTGAACCGTTTCCTTCATGCGGTCGTTGCCGTCCCCGTCCGTAAAGTCGGTAATGACGGGGATTTTCTTGTAGGCTTTCTCCTCGCGCCTCACCTTCTCGGCATCCACGACAATCTCGCAATGGAAAATCTTCTGCTCGATACGCTCGTTGAAGTTGTCGGACACCGAACCGACAAACATACCCTGCGTCAAGCCGGAAATCTTGCTCGGCGGGATGAGTGAATCCATCTGCGTGTTGATGGAGGTGGAAACATCCTGCCGGTTGATGGAAATGGACTGCCGTTTCTGCAACACCTTACCGAAGCGTTCGGAAAGCGTCTTGGCGGTTTCACCCACCACCTGACCGGAAAAGATATTGCCGACGGTGTTCATCACGACCTTCGCTTCTTTATCACCGTAGTCGCGCACCAACTGGCTAAAATCCTGAAAGCCCAGACACACGGCAACCTTGTTGCTTCGCGCGGTGGCGATAAGGTTGTCCAACCCCTTGAAATAAATCGTGGGCAGCTCGTCGATGATGACCGACGACTTCAGCATCCCTTTCTTGTTGATGAGTTTCACGATACGGGAGTTATACAGACCGAGAGCGGCCCCGTAGATATTCTGACGGTCGGGATTGTTGCCCACACAGAGTATTTTCGGTTCTTCGGGGTTGTTGATGTCCAGCGTGAACTCGCTGTCCGACATCACCCAATAGAGCTGCGGGGAAATCATCCTTGACAAAGGGATTTTCGCGCTTGCTATCTGCCCCATCAACTGCTCCGCAGCCCCTCCGAGCCATGCGTCCATGAACGGAGAAAGATAGTTTTCCAATTCCGGGTAAGAGGTCAGTATCGGGAAAATATCCTCATAGCGGCGGTTCAGGAACTCAATCGCATGGGGGAACGTGCAGTATTTGCCGCCTTGATAGATTTTGAGATACCATATAATGCTGGCAAACAAAATAATAGGTGATTCCACAAAGAAGTCCCCCTGCTTCTGCACCCACGTTTTATTGAGGTTGAGCATTATCGTATAGGCACTCTCGTAGGCATCCGTAATATCCTCCATGAAATCCGGGTGGATGGGATTACAGCGGTGCGAGCGTCGCGGGTCGTCGAAGTTTATCACATAAAACTTCGGCTTCACCTTGTAACCCTCCGGGTGGTTCAGCAGATGGTTGTAGGCGATTGTAGATAAGTCGCTGAATTTGAAGTCATATACATACATCGAAAAGCCCTTTTCAATCTGCTGCTTGATGAAACTGTTTACCACCGCGTATGACTTTCCACTACCCGGCGTACCCAACACGATGGAGGCACGAAAAGGATTCACCACATTGATCCAGCCGTTGTTCCAACGCTTTTTGTAGTAGAACCGTGTCGGCAGATTGACCGAATACTCGCTTTCGATAAGCCGCGTTTCCTGCATGAAGCTCTCGTTCTCGTTGTTGAACACATCATCCATGAGGTTGTGCTTCAACAGGCGGCTCAACCACAGACCGCCCATCAGCAGGAATACATAGCCCGCGCCAACGGCCAGGATATACAGTCCCGTCACCGCCTCCACCGGCAATGGCAGGGCCAGTATCCACCAGTTGAGGAAGAACAGCACGAAGCCCACGGCAAGGACCGCCCAGATTTTCCCCCACGTAATTTTCTCGCCCTTCACGCCCTTTGTCCCCAGACAGGACAGGGCAAGCAGGAGGACGGCAAATAGTTTCGTGTAGAGGATGGAACGGAACAGCCCCGCCGTGCGGTTGAAGTTCATCAGTATCCTGTCCACCACACCGATGTCCACACCCCAGAGCCGTATGGCTTCATAACAGAACCAGTACACGTTCATGACCACTAAAATAATACTCACGGCACGCAGAAAATCCATGATTTTCGCCAAT
>NZ_JAPQKZ010000089.1:0-1417 GCF_027257075.1 Bacteroides sp. LFL-34
CTGGAAACGGTATTGCCCGTTCAAAGCCTTAACGATATTCCCCACCTGCTTCTTCACGTCGCCCGCAGAGGCGTCCACCTTGCGCAGCGGCGTGTCAAGACGGCGATTCTTGCGTTCCGCGTCATGCAGCCCGTACTTCCGTTCCAGTTCGCGTGTTATCTGCTTGCTCCGGTAAAAATTGTTCCGGGTGTCTATGCTCCTGCCGTTCTCGTCCACCCTGACCGTCACGATATGCAGATGGTGGCGGTCGATGTCCTCATGCTTGAAAACGAGATACGGCTGGTTGCCGAAGCCCATCTTCTCCAGATACTCCCGTGCGATGTTCTGAAGCTCCGTGTCCGTCAAAATATCGTCGGGATGCGGATTGAGCGAGATATGCACCACCGGTTTCTCCACCTTCGACCGCACGGGCATCAGAGCGAGAAAGTCCTCCATAGCCCGGTGGATGTCCATCGTTCCCGTACCGTCATTGTAGATGCGGTTGGTTGTCAGAAGCCGCCCTTTCGCCTCGTTGATCTTCTCCCCGTTGTAGGCAAGTGCGCCATACAACGAGTTTCCTACACTGATTTTTGCGACCATTTTTCCTGCATCTCCCTTGAAAGTTCCACAATCTTACGGCTCAGTTTTACGAGTTCGACGGTCTGTTGCTCCAACTTGTAAAGCAACGCCATCGCCTTTTTCTCGGAAAAATGCAGCCTCAGTTCCTTCACTACTTGGTTGTAGTTCGTGCCTATCGCGCGGAACTGCGCATGAAAATCGGACAGTTTGGTGTAGTAATCCACCAGCGTCTTGTCCACTTTCAGCACCTTGAACGGCTGCCCGAAGAAGTGCGCTTTCAGGAAAACCGACTTGGCGTTTACGCCTGACTTCTCGAACATGGAGAGGAAACGGTTGTGTTCCTCCTCACTGAAACGGACGGTGTAGCGGAACACCGCCGGGTCGAGTTTGGGATTTCTCCCGCCTTTGTTTCTTCTTTTTTCACTCATATTACTTTGGATTTAGCGGTTTGACGGCATAAGCCGCCGCTTTGAGGCACAGCACCGCAGGTTTGAGAGGCTTCCCGACTTCGGAGGGTAAGCCCGCCCCCTGCAAGGGCAAGGCGTTTTCGTGGCTGCTCAAAATGTTTTGAGCGGCTGAAAACATACCTTGCTATGTTCAGGTGAACATAAAAATCCGTCGGGGACGGATTGGGGATGATTCCTTTCAAACTCCGGGCTGCGCTACCTGCGGCGTACCCTGCCGTTCGGGTGCAAAGTTACGCCCTTAAGGCGATGTCCGACAGAGGCTTGACCCGGACAATCAGTGCCAACCGGCGCAACGTGCTGCCACTTGCCGGAGAAGTGATACAAGTTCCAAAATATCCTTGTTTATTTGCAGTGTGATTCGGATGTGGGACTGAAAATACACTCCTTCCGCC
>NZ_JAPQKZ010000090.1:0-10353 GCF_027257075.1 Bacteroides sp. LFL-34
AGTGAATAAAATTAAAGCGGTAAAAAGACAGATGTACAATAGGGCAGGAATTAAACTACTGAGAGCGAAGATTATTTATTCACAATAGAAGAAGTACCACCAAATTTGACGAAGAACCTACATAATGAAAAAAATATCTATCATACTATCATTTATTTTTATATTGTTTTAATTATCAGAAGAATAAGTATGATAGATAATTTTTCAAACAGGTATCTATCATGTTTCTGTCGCAAAAAACGGGTATCTATCATACCACTACTGCATCCGTTTTAGTGTAGAATCAGGGAAAAACACCCATATGAAGCCACAAGGATATTCACTTTATAGGATGATAACCTGTATTTGGCAGCTTAATAATCCATTGGAAACGGTAATCTTTTTATAGCCTACATATGTAGGCTGTACAGCCCGCACCTGTAAACTGTACAGCCCACGTATGTAGACTGTTCGTCACACATATGTGGGCTATAAACTTATCGCTATTAAAGTGGGATTATTAAGCCATACAGGTCGGATTTATACGGATTCATTGCAACAAAAACAAACCATCTTACGCCTGTCCGACCTTTATTCGACTATTTTATTGATGAGAGATACCCTGTTTTTGGTGGTATAAGTATGAGAGATGCCTTTTAGAAATATATCTATCATATTTATTTCGCTGATAATTAGTATGATATAAAAATAAATGATAGCATGATAGATATTTTTTTCACTATGTAAGTTTAAGCTCAAATCCGTACCGGAATGAACAAGCCTATAGTAGTATATTGGGGAGCAGTTGCCCCGTACATAAATTATCTGTGAGTATGAACTATCTTTCGATGTTTTCTGTTTTATAAATAAGAATTTTAAAATGAAAAGCCTTATGAAAACAAGAAAACAAAAAGAAACAGGTGAAAAAGAAGTGCACTTGTTAGAGCAAAAAGGATATGAAAGAATGGTGAATGAGATTGTCCCCGTTCAACAAGCGGAAGCATATCGTAAGCCAACTAATAAAGCGGTCAAAGAGGCTGTTAAGGAGTTAAATCCTGATACAAATAGTTTGGGTAGTAGAGGATAAGTAATTCCTCTACTACCCAGACTAATCATTGTATTAAAGGATTCGGGAGGCTTTCAGTGATTTTTATTTAGGGAAAGTAAGAATAAAGCAACTTCCTTTCCCTATTTCTGATTTTACGTTAATACTTCCGTCATGTAAAGTCATGATCTGTTTGCACAGGCTCAATCCGATGCCTGAACTGGATGTTTTGGTAGTAAAGAAAGGAACGAAAATCTTATCCAGAACATCTGGCAAAATTCCCTCACCATTATCAGATATTGTGAATGTTGGGTTGCCTTTAGAAAAAAACTTTATCTCAATGTTTTTATCCGTTCTCCGCTCGCACGTTTCGCGGGCATTTTTTAACAAGTTGATAAGCACTTGCTCTATCTGTGCCCGGTCTGCATATAAATATAAATCGGATGTAGGCATTTCGAAATGAATATACTCTTCCGGGAATAATTTCTCCCAACTATATACCTTAATGTACCAAAGTCAAAATGTTAAAGTTCTTATAACAATAACATGTTTAAGATACAAGGTAACTAAATCATTTGTATATTTGTTAGCAACTAATATCTAACAAATATGCTACACGATAATATTTTTTCTTGCGAGCTATTACCATCAAAAGATGGATATACATTTACAATAGTTTCACAACTAGGTCCTATGTTACATGAAGCCGAACGCTCATTTGGTCAAAGAAATAAAGACTATACAATACTTGGTATCGAATTAGCAGATATAAAACAACCACAAATCTGGTTTCCAGGAGATTGCAGGCATATTATCATTCAATTAACAGAAGATTGTATAAATGATATGGACAAGGCATTGTTTCAATTAGCACATGAAACTATACATTGTTTAGAACCAAATAAATACGGTAGTACTACTGTTTTAGAGGAAGGACTAGCAACATATTTTTCTATGAACTATAATGGTATTAACGATGACTCTGTTATAGACTTAGAACCATATAAATTAGCATATCATAATGTTAAGCGCTTATTGAAGTATGATGACATGATAATATTAAAGGCAAGAACATTAGAACCGAATTTATCATTGATAACTGCTGATATGTTACATAGGCTGTGTCCTAGTATTGATAAAAAACTCGCGCAAGAACTTACTAGAATGTTTGCGTAGGGCCAATTAATCCTAATTTAGTTCGTTCTTTATATTCTTCGTATGTACCAGTAAAGAAACCAGTAGCAACTAAATGTTCATAGGTTTCATACCGTAATTGTTCGCGTCGTTTATTAAACTTATCCGATAATACTGTATCAGTTTCAGTATTATCGGATTTTTGTCTTACATCTATTTTCATATTGCTATTTTTTAGTAAATTTATCTGCATATAGAACCAATTAGTTATACTTAACATCATTTAAATTCTGATAGGAAATTATTTAACTATCTGATTTTTAATGCGTTAATTAAATTTGTTATATTTAAATACAAAATATAACAAATATGAACACATCGGTTCAGTATTACCCGTCAAAAACTTAAAACGGGTATGCGAGAGATAAAGTCACTTATAGAGCTAATGAGCACCCTACATGATAAAAATTCATGTAGAGAGTTCTTAGAACAATATAGGTGGCAAGGCGTACCGGTATGTCCTCATTGTAAACACAAATCTGAACATCACTACAAATTAAAGAACAAGGGAGAGTTCGATGGGCTCTACAAATGCAGGCATTGTAAGAAACGGTTTACTGTAACTGTCGGTACAATGTTTGAAGGTAGCAAAATACCTTTGGAGAAATGGTTCTATGCTATTTACATCTTCCTATCTCATAAGAAAGGTATCAGTAGCCTACAATTATCAAGAGACATAAATGTCACTCAAAAGACAGCGTGGTTTATGCTGACTAAAATAAGACATAATATGTACAAAGATGAAATTGAGAAATTCCGTGGTATAGTTCAAATGGATGAAACCTATGTCGGTGGCAAAAATAAGAACAAATGGAACAAAGGTACACAAGGAAGAAGCCTTAAAGAGAAAACTCCTGTGGTAGGTGTACTAACAGAAGATAGGGTCTATCCGGTCGTTACCTACGATGCAAGTCAGAAAACATTGCATCTATTAGTATTTGGACTGATTGAGGAAGGCTCAACATTGGTAACCGATGGTTGGGCAGGCTATAACGGTCTATCGCATCTTTATACACGTGTCATTATAGAACATAGTAAAGGACTTTACGCAAAGGACGGCTTCCATACTAACGGTATAGAGGGCTTTTGGTCACATCTAAAGCGTGGCATAAAAGGAATCTATCATGTAGTCAGTCCTAAGTACTTACAAATGTACTGTAATGAGTTCGCCTATAGATACAACACTAGAACATTAACTGACATGCAAAGGTTTATGGAATTTATGCCTAAGATAAACAAAAGACTTAAACACGCAAATCTGAAGTATAACATATACAATTAAAGAAATTTGTAGTATATTTGTAGCGTCCTTTGGGACGTCTTAATTATTTAGGAAGCGTTTAGTGCTTTTTCTCTAATGTGAATCTGGACAATTCAACTGTATTGAGGAAATAGTCAAAACGTTCTCCCTTTGGTTTGTATACCGCACACTCGTGTGTTGATATACGGTCAAGGGCGTGAGCTGTTTGTACTTATATTCAATACAGAGGTAGTCCAGAACCGACATTAGGTATAAGTCTAATAGTCTCACGCTTCTTCTATTTAATACCCTTCTGTTGAGACTAGGAAGACCAACAAATCAAAGAACGTGAAAACATTACAAATTGTACTAGCGATGTTGCTAATGTCTGCAACTGTATCTGCACAATTCGGTGGCTTTTTTAAGGATGCCAAGAAATATGCAAGACAACGAGAACGAGATGAAACTATAACAGTTGAACAAAAACGACATTACGACAATGTTATAAGGCGCTTGCGAATAGACATTAATATGTTAGATACATGTCTTACAGAAAATGATATACAACGATATATCGCAGAGACAGAACGTGCAAATCAGCAAGTAGATAGCATACTAGCACTTATGGCACCGTATAATATAGAGAAAGGAAATAATGTTATTAGTATATCAATTAACAGTCCTAAGCACGAATTTGAACAAAGATTAAATACTACCGCCTTAGAACGTGCCGTGCGTAGACTTCAGCCTATAACGCCCTCTAATCCAATTCACGCAAAATATGATTCTATTGCACGTGCTAAACGTGATTCTATAGCACAGGCTTATGCTACTGCAATAAGGCTATATAAAAACAATCGAGTAACTGCTAGCCAACATAGTAATGCTATAAATCAGCTGATTAAGCTAAAGTCTGTGAAAAATGAGTTAGACGATATCTTAACAAGTCTTGAAACTGAATTAAACAAACCTGTTGAAATTGAAAATATGCAAGCAACGGGTGTTTATAAAACTAAATGGATAGAACCAATTAATGAAGCTGATGTCATAACTGTTACAGCGCCGTATATTACAGTCAATGAATGTAGAGTTTATCATGGTCAATGCATATTCAAAAGAACTAAGAAACAACGTGTAAATGCAACAGGAAATAACCACTTTGATACAACTTATGATGTTACGATAACAATGACTGTTGACAAGGGATTAGCTAAATCTGCCAAATATTCAGGTACAATGTCATGGTGGGTACCAAACAACAAAATTCGTAAACAGTACAAAAATCCAAGGGAAGGCACAGCAGCTATGTTGAAGGCAAAACCAATCATCATAGAGACTAAACAAATTACGAAACACGAAGATTTTGGCTACATGGGCAACTTAGCTGATGAAATGTTGAAACAGTTAAAAACTGCAAATGACACTGATTTCAATAAACGAGACTTTGTGTATAATTGTCTAATTAGCAAAGTCGTAGATAGACCAAAACTTATACAGGAATATGCTGAAAAATACAGAACATATAAGCAGTCTATTTTCATAGATTATTCTGAACTAAAGAAGTAATCAGCTTGATTCGAAACTAATCTTATAAACCTTAAACTAATACTATATTAAAGTTGTTTATCTAAATTAATGTAAAGAGGGTAGCCGTGAGGCCTCCCTCTTTATTTTTACCTCGCAAATTGGCAATATTGATTTGTTTTTAAGTTTGGTACATTAAGGTATATAGTTGGGTCATCTTGAATCTATTCTTTAGAGAATATTTACTTTTACTTGTGTTTTCATCGTTCTTTGCTTTTCCGTTGGGATATGTCATGATGAAACATTGGCTAGAAAATTATATAAAGCAAACACCGATAGAATGGTGGCTCTATGCAGTCATATTCATAGGAATGGGACTTGTCATTTTCCTAAGCATTATTTGGCGCGTGTGGAAAGCCGCCCGGCAAAATCCGGCAGAAGTACTTAAGAGTGAATAAGATAAAATAAAAGTCCGGCACATTGATTTGTGTCAGACTTTTATTTTATTCACCCGATAAGAGTGATATATTCCTCGTAGATTATAAAATATCCAATGCTTTAAATGCTTTAACCAACTTTTCTACAGCACGGTCAATTTGATCTTTTGTATGAGTAGCCATCAATGCCACACGTACCAAAGTGTCTTGCGGTGCACATGCCGGAGGAATAACCGGATTGATAAATACACCCTCGTCGAAAGCCAATTTAGTGACCATGAATGTTTTTTCCGTGTCTCGTACATAAAGAGGGATGATAGGTGATTCTGTTGCACCGATTTCAAAACCTGCTTCACGGAAACGTTTCAATGCATAGTTGGTAGCCTCCCACAAAGCTTCAAGCCTTTCCGGTTCATTTTGGATGATGTGGAGGGCTTCAAGAGCAGATGCAGTAGCAGCAGGAGTGTTGGACGCACTAAATATATAAGTACGTGCGTTGTGGCGTAACCAGTTGATGATAGAAGAATCAGCAGCAATGAATCCACCGATAGAAGCCAATGATTTGCTGAAAGTACCCATAATCAAGTCAACTTCGTGAGTCAGACCGAAATGGTCGCAAACACCACGTCCTTGTTTTCCAAATACACCCAAGCCATGAGCTTCGTCTACCATGATAGTAGCGTTGTATTTATGTTTCAAGCGTACGATTTCGGGCAAGTTTGCCAGGTCGCCTTCCATAGAGAACACACCGTCTACTATGATGAGCTTCACTGAATCCGGGTTGCACTTTTGAAGTTGCTTTTCCAGATCCGCCATATCGTTATGCTTATATTTCAGTTGTTGAGAGAAGGAGAGGCGACGGCCATCTACGATAGATGCGTGGTCGCGGTCGTCGCAAATGATATAATCATTGCGATCTGTCAAAGCAGGAATAACTCCCGAATTCACCGTAAAACCGGTTGAGAAGCAGAGTGCTTCATCTTTGCCTACAAAGGCAGCCAGTTCTTTTTCCAACTGAACGTGCAGGTCAAGTGTACCATTCAAGAAGCGCGAGCCTGCGCATCCGGAACCATATTTATGCATGGCTTTAATACCTGCTTCAATCACTCTTTCATCTCCCGTAAGGCCAGTGTATGCATTGGAACCGAACATCAACACTTCGTGTCCGCCCATTTCTACCTCTGTACCCTGCTTTCCTTCTATCTCACGGAAATATGGGTAAACGCCCTGTGCCATAAACTTTTGTGGCAGGTCGTACTTAGCTAACTTCTCTTGTAATAATCCCATGAATTATAATTTATTATACTCATACTCAGATCGTTCGCTGACGATCTTACATCCTTTTATCTTAACAAGTGTTTAAAAACAGGGGGCAAAGATAACAAAATTTGCTTTTATCTGTTCTTTTTAAGAGAAAAAAGTTGCCCTCATGTGATTAGAAACCTCTAATAGATTAAAATTTAAGATATTTATATTACTTTTGTCGTCTACAATCGACAAGAATAGCATGAACGAAAGAATGAAAAAAATAAAATTCGTCGTCAATCCTATTTCGGGAACACAAAGTAAAGAATTGATTCTTAACTTGCTGGACGAAAAAATAGACAAGGCGAGATACTCTTGGGAAGTAGTGAATACGGAGAGAGCCGGTCATGCAGTAGAAATAGCTGCTAAAGCTGCCGAAGAGAAGACTGATATAGTAGTGGCTATCGGTGGGGACGGGACAATCAATGAAATAGCTCGTTCGTTGGTGCATACTGATACCGCACTGGGAATTATTCCCTGCGGATCGGGTAATGGACTGGCGAGGCATCTGCATATACCGATGGAACCGAAGAGGGCGCTGGAAGTGCTGAACGAAGGTTGCATGGACGTAATAGATTATGGTAAGATTAACGGGACGGATTTTTTCTGCACTTGCGGAGTGGGATTCGATGCTTTTGTTAGTCTGAAGTTTGCGCATGCCGGTAAACGCGGGGTGTTGACTTATCTGGAAAAGACCCTGCAAGAGAGTCTTAAATATGAACCGGAAACGTATGAACTGGAAACGGAAAACGGAGTTTCCAAGTATAAGGCTTTCCTGATTGCCTGTGGAAACGCGTCGCAATATGGAAACAATGCTTATATCGCCCCACAAGCTACGCTGACAGATGGCTTGCTGGATGTGACCATTCTCGAACCGTTCACCGTATTGGATGTCCCTTCATTGGCTTTTCAGTTATTCAATAAGACAATCGATCAGAATAGCCGTATCAAGACTTTCCGTTGCAAGCAGTTGTGCATCCGCCGCACTACTCCGGGAGTAGTGCACTTCGACGGTGATCCCATGGAAACGGACGCTAATGTGAACATTGAGTTGATTCAAAGGGGATTGCGCGTAGTGGTGCCGCAAGCGTCGGAAAAGGATGCTGCCAATGTGCTCCAAAGAGCGCAGGAATATATGAATGGCATCAAATTGATGAATGAAGCCATCGTCGACAATATAACAGACAGAAACAAGAAAATATTGAAAAAGCTGACAAAGAAAGTCTGATAAAATAACGGATTACTGACAACGAATTACAAATTATTGCGTACTTTTGCGCAGTTTTGGTTCAATCAAAATAGAAACGCGAGTGATAATCGTTTAAATAAAAAATATATGTTCAGAACGCACACATGTGGAGAACTAAGAATCTCTGATGTAAACAAGCAAGTTACGCTGTCTGGATGGGTACAGCGCAGCCGTAAAATGGGAGGAATGACTTTTATTGACCTCCGCGACCGTTACGGAATTACCCAGTTGGTCTTTAACGAAGAAATTAATGCTGAACTCTGTGAACGTGCTAATAAACTGGGACGTGAGTTCGTCATTCAAGTGACAGGAACGGTTAATGAACGTTTCAGCAAGAATGCAAACATTCCTACCGGAGACATTGAAATCATCGTTTCCGAACTGAACGTACTAAATACTGCTATGACTCCTCCGTTCACCATTGAGGATAATACGGATGGTGGTGATGATATCCGCATGAAATATCGTTACCTGGATTTGCGTCGTAACGCTGTCCGCTCTAATCTGGAACTGCGCCACAGAATGACGATTGAAGTTCGCAAATATCTGGATAGTCTAGGTTTCATCGAAGTGGAAACACCCGTTTTGATCGGTTCTACTCCTGAAGGTGCACGCGACTTTGTGGTGCCGTCACGTATGAATCCGGGACAGTTCTACGCACTTCCGCAATCTCCGCAGACATTGAAGCAGTTGTTGATGGTTTCTGGTTTCGACCGTTACTTCCAGATTGCAAAATGTTTTCGCGATGAGGACTTGCGTGCCGATCGTCAGCCGGAATTTACGCAGATTGACTGCGAAATGAGCTTCGTTGAGCAGGAAGATATTATCACTACTTTTGAAGGAATGGCTAAACATTTGTTCAAAACACTGCGTGGCGTGGAACTGGCTGAACCGTTCCAGCGTATGTCTTGGGCGGATGCCATGAAATATTATGGTAGCGACAAACCGGACTTACGTTTCGGCATGAAATTCGTGGAATTGATGGATATCATGAAAGGTCACGGATTCTCTGTATTCGATAATGCTGCTTATGTGGGTGGTATCTGTGCTGAAGGTGCTGCAACCTATACTCGTAAACAACTGGATGCACTGACGGACTTCGTAAAGAAACCGCAGATTGGTGCAAAAGGTATGGTGTATGCCCGTGTAGAAGCGGACGGAACTGTAAAATCGAGCGTGGATAAATTCTATACGCAGGAAGTGCTTCAGCAAATGAAAGAGGCATTCGGTGCTAAACCGGGTGATTTGATCCTGATTCTGTCTGGCGACGATGTAATGAAAACACGTAAACAACTTTGTGAGCTTCGTCTGGAAATGGGCGCTCAACTGGGATTGCGTGATAAGAATAAGTTTGTTTGCCTTTGGGTGATCGACTTCCCGATGTTCGAATGGAGTGAGGAGGAAGGTCGTTTGATGGCTATGCATCATCCGTTTACTCATCCGAAAGAGGAAGATATTCCGATGTTGGATACTGATCCGGCAGCTGTACGTGCAGATGCTTATGATATGGTAGTGAACGGTGTGGAAGTTGGTGGCGGATCTATCCGTATCCACGATGCGAAATTACAGGCGAAGATGTTCGAGATTCTTGGATTCACTCCGGAAAAGGCACAGGCACAGTTTGGCTTCCTGATGAATGCCTTTAAGTATGGTGCACCTCCTCACGGTGGTTTGGCATACGGACTCGACCGTTGGGTATCTTTGTTCGCAGGTTTGGATTCTATCCGCGACTGTATTGCGTTCCCGAAAAACAATTCCGGACGTGATGTGATGCTGGATGCACCGTCTGCAATCGACCAGACTCAACTTGATGAACTGAATTTGATCGTTGATCTGAAAGAGGGCGAGTGAAAGAATCTGTACGCATATTCCGTTTTATAATCATCGGTACAATGAACGCCTTAATTATGGCGTTGGTTGTATGGTTAATGATGAAAGAAATGTCATTTGACGGTGACTATATGGTGGCTAATATAACAGCGTATCTGATAGCTCAAATCCATAACTTTATCTGGTGCAAATATTGGATATTCCCCGTAGAAAATAAAAAGAATAGTATCTGGAAACAGATACTGCTCTTTTGCTCTGCTTTTGCCGTGGCTTACACTGCACAGTTTTTATTTCTTGTCTTATTGGTAGAAGGATTGGACGTGAATGAATATCTGGCTCAATTCCTGGGATTGTTTATTTATGGAGGGGCTAATTTCCTAGCCAACAAAAAAATAACGTTTCAATGAGATAGTTATTTATGATGATATATTAAAAGGAGGTGTGTCGTAATGCACGATGCACCTCTTTTTTTGTTCATCACTATACAAATCTGTTCACTTTCTTTAAGCTGCGATCTTTTGAAGATTTCTTTGATTTATGTGTTCCCAGC
>NZ_JAPQKZ010000091.1:0-7121 GCF_027257075.1 Bacteroides sp. LFL-34
GATGCCCATAGCGAGGGCAAACATGATGATTACTTTTTTCATTCTACTTTGGATTTTAGTGGTAAATAAAAATTTGGTTGTTGTTTTTTTAGTCGTTGATTGTTATTGTTTTCAATCTCTGTCCTGATATAGCATGACCTTGTATCCGGATTTCAGATGCACCTTGACGGTACGCATCTTCTTGGCGATATACTGGCTCGTGCCTTGTATCAGCCCCTTGCCCAAGTCGGAGGCGAGCTGCGCCCCTGCGTTGGTGGAGATATTAATGCTGCTGCCCAGCGAGCCGCCCATGTTGGCGGCAACCTCCCTGACGGCGTTCATCTCCATCGAGTTTGGAATGAAGATGCCGGGCTGTCTGTCCGTGTCATACACCGCCAGTTCTACCGGGATAATCGTACCTGCGTACTCCAGCGAAGTAATTTCAATATCGAGTCGTTCGCCCTGAATCTTTGCCGTGCCTACCACCACTGCATTGCGGGGTATGATTTTGTCCGCCACTGCCATCGGCTCCAGCAGCCGTAATCTTACCGCCTGCCCGTCAGTCACACTCTGCGCCCCATAGACACACGCCGATATGGTGTTCCTGTCCGATACAGTCGTGACACCCACCGCCGTATTGAAACTGCGGTTGCGCTCCTGCGAGAAGGAGGCGACAAACTCAGCGTTGCTCATCGGCTGTGAGAGCGAAGATACCACCTGATGCGTTACCTGCCTGACAGGTGCAGCCGTGTTCTTTCCGGCTTTCTGCACGGGGTAAGGCTCTGCCGCCTGTCCGACAGGTGGCTGTGTGCCGTTCTGCCCGCCCATGTACTTCGCCGCCAGTTCATAGGACTTCTCCATGAGTGCCACTTGGTCATCCATAGCGGATGCCTTGCCTTTCTCGGTTTCCAGTTCCGATTCCAGCGAGGCGATACGCTCTAACAGTTCGTCCATTTCCGCGTTGTCGTTCTTCGGCTGCTCATAGAAGTTGCCGAGCGTGGTATTGAGGTCGCGGTAGGCAGCTGCGGAGGATTGGATGGTTTTCGGAGCGGATGATTTTGCTGTTGCATCTTCCGCATTTCCGGGATTAGCAAGGTCGAAGTCCCTGCCGCCGTCCGTTTCCGCCACCTCGCGGTCGAACATATCGCCCAGTTCCTGCATGGCGCGGCTGCGGTTCTCCTGCCGTTCCTCCATTGCTCCCTGTTCGTAGGCTTTCGCCTTGTCGCCGATGATCTGGCGGTTCGCCTTGTCAGCGTCGGGCATTTCGATGTTGTAACCACCCGTTCCCGGTTGCTGCTCCTTGTCGGAAGACGGGGCGAATATCAGCCACATAGCACCGATGAATACCAGCACTATAGCGGGCAGCACTATCATTTTCTGACGTTTCAGCCTTTGGGCTTCGGTCAGCGGCTTGCGCTCCTTCTTCGGTTTCCCGTTGTCGGGAGCCGCCTTGTTCTCGTTTTTAGGTTCATTCTTCGTCTGTTCCATATAAATAAGGTATTACATTATGATTGTTGTCCGGCTTTATGGACAGTTCCACCTGTCCGGCATGGTCTGTTACCATCCGGCTGCCGTCATTCCTGCCGATTTCATAGACGGCTTTGCCGAAGGTGTAGAGGGCAAGCACCGCAAAGGCGGCGAGCATCGCCAGCACGATGCGCCTGCGTGTCTTCGGGGGCAAACCGTCCAGATAGCCTTTGAGCCTTGCCACCAGCATTTTCTTTTTGTCGTGGAGCTTCCAGTACGCACGCCAAAATGATTTTTTGATTTTCTTCATGTCCGTTTACCTTTTGATGGTTTGTAAATCCTTGTTCTCGATGATGGTGAATCCCTCGATGGTGAAACCGTTGGGATTGTCGTCCGAACGGGACGAGTTCAAGAGGCGGCACGTAGTCACGAGGCTGCGCTCGGTGACGTTGCTCTGCCGGATGATCTTCTGCGTGGCGTAGGTCACGGCACGGTAGGGATAGCCGTTGAAATCGCACACCACGCTGTCCACCTTCAACACCTGATTGATGTTCCCGGCGATGATGCGGTTGTAGTACCCCTTCTCGGCAAAGTCCGAATAGTAGTTGTACACGCTTTTGTCCGCTAATAGCAGGGCGCGTTTCACGTTATGCTCTATCGCGCTCTTTTCGGGTGAGAGCGTGAAGAACAGCTCGTGGAAACGGCGCACGTGTTCCCTCGCTTCTGCCGGACGGTTCTGCGACAAGTCTTGCGAGAGAGCCAGCATCAGCGACTTGCCGTTGTCCAGCACGTAAATCTTTTCCCGTTGCCGCTCCGCGAAGCGGTAGGAACTCCACACGCTCCATACCGTTATTACGGCACACAACGAGAGGAAGACGATACCGAACAGGCGTATCTGCCTGAACGATGATTCGATGTTTTTAAGTGACTTAAATTCCATTGTTGTTTATTCGTTTTTAATTGTCAGTTGATTATTTCAGCAGCTTCCCGACACGTCCGACCACGTTTCCTGCGGCTGCGCCCGCCACGCTGCCCGCCATACTTCCGGCTCGTCCTGCCGTCTGGTTCACGTTGCGACCGTAGCTTCCCATGCCTCCGGCTTGGATAATCCAGCCTGCTACCGTGGGGATGGTGAAGTAACCAATGATGCCGATTATCATGAAGACGATGTACACCCCGTCGCTCGAATCCAGCGAGAAGTTCGGGTCAGCCTGCATCCGTTCGATGTCGCTTTGCAGCATCAGCACTTGTATCTTCGCCAGTATGGTGCTGAACATATCCGACACGGGCAGCCACAGATAGACCTGTATGTAGCGGCATATCCACTGTGTAAGCGTGCTTTGGAAGCCGTCCCACACCGATATGGCGAAGGCTATCGGACCGAGTATCGCCAGCACCACGAGGAAGAACGTGCGGATGGTGTCTATCACGAGGGCGGCGGCTTGGAACATCAGTTCCAGTATCTCGCGGAAGAAGTCGCGGATGCCCTTCTTCATGTTGTACATCCCGCGCTCGATGTACATCCCCGCCATCGTCACCATGTCGCCGGGCGACCAGCCCAGTTCTTCCAGTTGTTTGTCAAACTCCTCATTTGACACGAGGTAGGCGGTTTCGGGATTGCGCATCATCGCTTCGTACTCCAGTTTGTCCTTCTGCTCACGGTATCGGTTCATGTCCAGCGTTTCCGCCTCCAGCATCTTTGCCGTACCCTGCACGACGGGCGACATGATGCTGTTTATCGTACCCAGTACCACCGTCGGAAAGAACATGATGCACAGACCGATAGCGAACGGGCGGAGCATAGGGAACACGTCTATCGGTTCGGCTCTCGCCAGCGACTGCCATACCCGGTAGGCCACATAAAAGAGTGCGCCCAGCCCGGCGATGCCTTTCGCCACGCCCGCCATGTCCCCGCATAGCGGCATCATCTGTTCGTAGAGCGAGCGCAGAATTTGGTGAAGGTTGTCGAAATTCATAGGCTACCAATATCTTTCGTTCATGTTCCCGTACAGCCCCATGATGCGGTCAAGGTCGTTTTTCTTCTTCGCACGCAGGTAACTCACGCTAATGTTCTTGTTGGTGTAGTAGCTCACGAGGTTGCGGTAACGCTTCATTTTGGAGTAGCAGCGTTCCACCACGTCCATGCGCTCCTTGTCCGTCATGGAGAGCGTGGTGATATTCACCACATTCTTCAGTTCCGTCAGCACATCGTTGGATTCCTCCAATAACTTGGTGTAGCCAAAGGCGATGGCTCCCAGTTCCTCCACCGTGAAGTTGTCGTCACGCATCATCTTCTGGAAACTGGTCACATAGGTGTCGGTGATGTCACCCACCATCAGAATGGTCTGCTGCACCTTCCGGGCGTCCTTTACCAGATTGTTCACGGATTTGAGTGCGTCGTAATACTTCTTGCCCTGTTCGTAAATCTTCACGGTCTCTTGAAAATTTTTTATCATATTCTGGGCGGTCGTGGAAGTGTGTACCACGTTCTTCGAGGTGTTCACGATGCTCTGCGCGATGTTGGACGGGTCTATCACCGCCCACTGTGCGCTTGCCCTGCCGACTGCAAACAGGCACAGGCAGATAATAAGTGTTATTCTTGTTCTCATGTTACTTTGGATTTTAGTGGATTTCATTATTTATTGCTCGCCTATCGGATGGTCCGGTTTCGGGTTCACACGCACGTAGTCCCCGTTCGGCGAGAAGGTCAGGATGTCCGTCGCCTCGTTGTAGGACACGTCGATGCGGAATCCGGTGTTCATGAACAGATTGCCGTTCTCCTCCTGCAAGAGATAGGTTTCCGGCTTCAGCTTGCGGCGGATGCCGCTCCGCTTGAATACCGTCACCTTATAGGCTTCGCCCTCCTTGTAGATAAGCACGTCGGGCTTGCCCTCCACACTCTCCCAGTTTCCGCAAAGCAGGTCGCGTCGGTTGTCCGTTATGTCGCAGGATTGCAGCACCATGACCGCCAGCCCGATTAAACACTTGCTGACTTGCAGCATTTTCGTTCTTGATATACTCATACGCATTTTCTTTTTTAGTTGATGAATCTGTTTCTATTTATTCCTTTTTTCTCCGCCTTTCGGCAAGCTGCCGGATGACGGCTTCAATGTCGCCGCCCAACTGTTCCGCCAGACGGTAAACCTCTACTTTTTCCGTTTCTTCGGTGGTGTACGCCAGATACTCTTCAGCACTAACTTCGGTGGCATAGACTGCCGACTGCGTGCCGCCCAGTCCTATCCACACTTCCTTGTAGAGCCTTGACGGGTTGTTCGCCATGTTGATGGAGAGTATCTGCGACTTCTCTTTCTCCGTCAGACCCAACAGGGACTGTATGGCATCAAACTTGTTCATGTACTTCCGCTGGTCAAGGAGTATCTTGCAGTCGGAGTTGTTGATGATGCTCTCCTTGACGACGGGCGAGGAAATGATGTCGTCCACCTCCTGCGTCACCACGATTGCCTCCCCGTAATACTTGCGCACGGTCTTGTACATATAGCGCAGGTACTCAGCCATGTTCGCCGAAGATAGAGCCTTCCAAGCCTCTTCCACTATCAACTGTTTCCTTACGCCTTTCAATCGGCGCATCTTGTTGATGAAGGCTTCCATGATGATGATGGTCACCACAGGGAAAAGCTCGCGATTTTCCTTTATACTGTCAATCTCGAAGACGATGAACCGCTTGCCGAGCAGGTCGATGTTCTCCGTGGAGTTGAGCAGGAAGTCGTAGCGTCCGTCCCGGTAATACTGCCGCATGGTGGTGAGCATATTGTCGATGTTGAAGTCGGACTTCTCCACCTTTATCTCACGTTCCGCCAGTTCGCGGCGGTAGTCGTCGCGCATATACTCGTAGAAGGTGTTGAACGAGGGGACGATGCTCCGGTCAGCCCTGATACGCTCGATATAGGCGTTCACCGCACTGCCCAGTTCGCCGCTCTCCGTCTTCGTCACTTTGTCGTCCTCCGACTTCCAGAGCGTCAGCAGCAATGTCTTGATGCTGTCCTTTTTCTCCACGTCGAACACGTAATCATCGGTGTAGAACGGGTTGAACGAAATCGGTTTCTCCTCCGTGTAGGTGAAGTACACGCCGTCCGCCCCGTTTGTCTTGCACCGGATCATCTCGCACAAGCCCTGATAGGAGTTTCCCGTGTCCACCAGCACCACGTGCGTACCCTGCTCGTAGTATTGCCTCACGAGGTGGTTCATAAAAAAGGATTTGCCGCTGCCCGAAGGACCCAACACGAACTTGTTGCGGTTGGTCGTGATACCCCGCTTCATCGGCAGGTCGCTGATGTCGAGGTGCAACGGTTTTCCCGTAAGCCTGTCCACCATCTTGATGCCGAAGGGCGAGAGCGAACTGCGGTAGTTGGTTTCCTCCGTGAAGAGGCACACCGCCTGCTCGATGAATGTATGGAAACTCTCTTCCGCCGGGAAGTCCGCCGCGTTGCCGGGCATCGCCGCCCAGTAGAGCGTCGGGCAGTCGATGGTATTGTGGCGCGGCACGCACTCCATGCTTGCCAGCTGGCTGCCCACATCGTTCTTGATATGCTTCAGTTCCTCCGCGTCATCGCTCCACGCCATGACGTTGAAGTGCGCCCGTACCGAGGTCAGCCCGTAGGAATGGGCTTCGTTCAGGTACTGGTCTATCCACTCGCGGTTGATGCTGTTGCTCCGGCTGTATCGGGATAGCGACTGCATATTCCTTGCGGACTTCTCGAACTTCTGCAAATTTTCCTCGCTGTTGTCGATAATCACATACTGGTTATAGATGTGGTTGCAGGAAAGCAGCAGCCCCACGGGGGAGGCGAAGGAGAGGCGACAGTCCGAGCGGTCGGTGGAGAGTTTCTCGTAGCGGATGTCGGTAGCCACCTTTCCTGGCATATCCTCCGCGTCGGAGAGGGTGTGCAGGCACAGGCGGTTGTCACCGATACGCATTTCTTTTGCCGAGAGGTCGATGTCCTGCAAGGTCGTGTCGCCTTCGGGCATGAGCGAGAAGTAACGCTCTATCAGCCCGGCGGACTTCTCCGTCCCGACAATCTCGTCGGTGGAGAGGCGGCGCAGCCTCACAAAGCCGCTGTCGTTCATGATGCGCTCGAACTGTTCGGCGGCCTCCATGAACTTCCCGGCGGTTTCCTTGTCCAGCTCCTTCGGGATGATATGTCCCCGGCACAGCGTACTGAAGTTGCTCTGCATACGGTTACGTTCTTTCGTCGTCTTGGTCAAGTAGAGATAGCAGGAGTGTTTCAGGTACGGACGCTCGTTGAAGTGGCGTTCAAAGGAACGGCTCAAGAAACTCATGTCGTCCTTCTGTAACTCCGGCATATATTTCTCCTTGATGAACCAATCCTGCTTATGCACGACGCAGAAGTACGGCAGCACCTTGATAGCCTTGCACCAGCAGCCGTGTATCGCCTCGTACTCTGCGCCCGTCACGGTGTAAAGCTCCGGCAGTTCCACCTCAAAAGCCACCGTGATGTCGGCGTCTTTGGAGATGATGCAGCCATGCTCCACCGCCAGCAGGGGGAACTTGTTTTCCAGTGTTGTCATTTTGGATGTATTTCTCATGTCGTTTCTTCCTTTCGTTGCCGTTTGAGTAATCGGGTGATCCGCCGTCGGTTGATAAGGTATCGGGGATGGCTCCTTGCCGCTCCCAATTTCATCAGCCCGTGTTCGCC
>NZ_JAPQKZ010000092.1:0-1405 GCF_027257075.1 Bacteroides sp. LFL-34
GCCGTACCGGGCGTTCAGCGCGAAGGTCTGCCATACGAGGACGGAAGACGATGCCGCGCCGAAGCCGATACATATCCACTGGTCGATGCCGACCATATAGAGGATGACGAACAGGACGAAGAGAGCCAGCAGACCTCCGCAGAAGATGAAGAGGTACTGAGCCTTCAAACCCTTGAACTCGACCGGACGGCCGATACCCTTGTTTATCGGGTATTCAGCCATACATTGTTTATTAAAGGAAGAATGAGCGCAGGATAGTGGCGGCGACAATCAAGAAGATACAAGCCCCGAACCACGAGGCGGCGGTCTTCGAGGTGTCCGGGTCTCCGGACGAGAATTTTCCGTACACTTTCACGCCACCGATAAGCCCGACTACCGCGCCGATGGCGTAGATTAATTTCGTGCCGGGGTCGAAATACGAACTCACCATAGAGGTGGCTTCGTTGATGCCAGCCAGACCGTTTCCCTGTGCGAAAGCGGAGGCGGTTGCGGCAATCATAAGTGCCGCAGCGATGATTAACTTTTGTCTGATGTTCTTGTTCATAAACTGTTCTTTTTTGTGCCGTCCAAAGGGTGGATAGTCCTTTTTCGGGCGGTTGATACTTGATTACTTTACTTTGGTTTTAGTGGTTGCCCGTTTGTTTCTACGGACTTGGGGCTGTCCGTTGCGGGTTGGCTGTACCTTGTACCGCCGTGCGCGTGGGTGTCGTCATTTTACGTTTTCATTTCCATTCTTTTTTAGTTGTTATACATAGTTTCGGAAGTCGAACTCCTCGATGTTGTCGGGAATCACGAACACCTTTTCCTTTTGTTGTGTCACGGTCATGTTCACCGTGTCCACGAAAACTGCCATCGCCTTTGCAATCCTCTCGCTCATTGCTTCATCGGTCAGGCGTTCCGTTATTCTTGTGAAAAGCTCTGTCCCGTCCAGTTCCGTCATGACCTTTCCGGCGTGTCGCATTTCCTCATCGGATGGTGATTCCTTCCGTATGGTGTGTACTGCCATGTCAATATCCTCGAAGCTACTTCCCGAAGCCTGCTTTTTGTCTGGTTCTTCATCCTCCGGTTCATCTTCTCCGTACTCCAGTTCCGAGGGCGGGATGCTCGTGAAGGTTTCATCGAGTTTGTCCTCCGGTACTTGTGTCGGGCGTGAGACGGTTTCCGTGTTTCCGTCGTCAAAAGTAGCCTCTTCCTCCGACAGCTCAATGCCTTTTTCCGAAGTGGCGGCTTCTTGCGTCGGTATGGCAGCGGTTGTCCGGGTCGATGCCATCTTGAAACGGCTCTTGCCAATGATGTCCGAGGTGTCTGCGTGAGGTATTTCCTTATCCTTTCCTTGCTCTGCCACCGTACTGTCCAATGACCGCCACAGCCCGGCAATATGTCTGAAGAAACGGATGAGCTTCGT
>NZ_JAPQKZ010000093.1:0-1586 GCF_027257075.1 Bacteroides sp. LFL-34
AATGCCCGTAGTCGGTTACACACTTTGCTGCACGGACAGCGGTTCTTTCACTCTTTCCTGTTTGCAGATACTCAGCCTGACGGTTCTTATTTGTTCTTTTCATACTTCTTTGTTGTTTTTGAGTGTTTATAAATTATAGGATTCCATGTGCCGTTTGAACGATTCGGCTATCTCGTCTTGGAACAGCGTGAAATGGTGTGTCAGCACGTTGTCAAGAAATGCCGCGATAGTCACTTCGTTGCCTCCGATTACATGAAGCATCTTCTGTATGCGGTCGTGGTACTCCTTGCGGATATAGACCTGCTTGCCGAGCCTTGCCGTGATATTGGAACCGCATATGAATACTGTGTCATAATCCAATTTTTCCGGCTTGCTGTTCCTGCGCCTGCGTTCCGGCTCCTCTTTGGAGTGCGAGGCGGGTGGAGAAACGGCTTCTTGTATCGCTTCTTTCGGAGGTGGGACAGGAGCGTTCCCGTCCGTGCTTCTCGCTTCCGGCGGAATGCTTGTATCGTCCAGTCGAAATGAGTTGATTACGGCTTCGCTGTCGATGTCCTCGATTCTTGTTTTCTTTGCCATGCCGTTCAGTTTTTGATGATGCCGAGAATCTCATCGACGAGTTTGTCGAGGTTGCTGCCGCGTACCAGTATTTTGTCCGCCGGAAACGCCGTGGAGCGGAATACCGCCTTGCGTTCTGCCGCCGTCTCCTTGCGGAAGCGCTTACTGTCCGGTAGATGTGTTTCCAGAATGGGCAGGGCGAACTCGGCACAGACCTTGTCGTATGCCTTGTAAAGTTCAGTCTTTTCGCGTCCGTCCACCATGTTCCACACGAGGTAAATCCCTTTGATGCCGGACTTGCCCGTGCTTATCATCTGTTCGTTGATGACAGTGGCGAACTTGATGGAACTCTCCATCACCACACGGTCGGCGATGATGGGCGTGAAGATATAGTCCATTTGGGAAATGGTCTGCACCACATCGGCATTGTTGATTGTTCCCGGCAGGTCGAAGAACACGAAATCGAGGTCGGGCTGCGCTGCCACCAGATTTTCGGCGGTCTTTACCGCATCTTCCGCACGGCTGCATCTGATGGTGTACGGGTTCTTCTTCAGTCGTTTGAGCTGCTCATACGCCAGCACCTTGTAATGCCCGTCCTCCATGACGGCTTTCATGTCACGCTTGCGCATGTCATGGATACTGTACTGCGGGAAATCGCAGTCCACCACGGCTACGTTGTAGCCTTTCACATAGTGCAGATAGCTTGCTACAAGCACTGTCAGGGTTGTCTTACCCGCTCCACCTTTCTGCGTGGAGATTGCCACATAAGTTGCTTCTTTCATTTTTTTGATAATTTATTTGGTTATACATCTGTCCGGTGGCGGTAGCGTATTGTCATTAGTACGTACGCACGCACTCCCATTCATTTATTTATTCACTCCTTAATCCGGCTGTGCCTGCGGGTATTCATCGGTTTGTCCAACCGTCCATGCTTTTATCCGTCCGCACGGACGTGTGCTTGGAAAACTATCTGAATACATACACCTGTTTTCAACCGTTTGGATTGATGCCCGGATTGCTGTCCGAACATC
>NZ_JAPQKZ010000094.1:0-10108 GCF_027257075.1 Bacteroides sp. LFL-34
TCCATTCAGAGTGAGAGAAAGGGGGACATTGTCTCTCTTTCCTCTCTGAAAAATAAATGTTTTTATTGCTTATTATCCGCACCCAAAAAGTTGCATTTATAAGTTGAACTCAAGATATAAATGATATTTGAGATTTTTCTTATCATACTATTTTATTTTTAGTTATATCCTTCATTTTGATACATTCTTGTCGGATCCAGTTTATGTTCATCATACGGGATAGGCAACAAAAAATCTTTCGCAGAGAAATTTGGATTCTTCGCTTTCATGTGCTCCAACAGTTCCTGACGAGAATAAAGACGTAACAAATCATACCAATACTGTCCTTCAAAAGCAAACTCGACTCTTCTCTCACGAAGGATCGCATCGCGCAAACTACTGCCGGAATAATCATCCAGACCAGCACGTTCGCGTACCATGTTCAAATAGCTTACCGCATCATTCTCGCTCAAATGCATTTTCACTTCTGCCAACATTAATGCGACATCGGCATAACGAAGCACAATCCAGTTATTCGCCCCATAGCCATTTATGTCATCGAGATCTGTGTACTTCTTCACATAATTAACGTTCTGTGACGTACCGCACGAGATAGCCTTACGCGTATCTCCCGATTCATAGGCATTCATCATATCAACAGTCGGTATATTATTTCCAGTTCCAGTTTTCTGCGAAGTAAGCCCCGTCTGGGAAGTGGGTTGAAATATATAGGCGTAATTTGAGGCTAAACTGGAGTTGCCTCCTTTATACATCACCTGAAAAATATTCTCTTGACAGAATGTTTGAGCTTCCTTATCAAAAACATCAGCATAAGGGATATCTTTCAGACTTGTAAAAGGTTTCATATTCCATGCTGCAACTAAATTTGTTTTCGCAGATTGCAAATTTGAAGTTCTTTCCGACTGAAAATCAGAATCAGCAGCCATTGTCAAGTAAACTTTGCCTAATAAAGCATACGCAGCAGCTTTTGAAGCACGGCCTACTCCATTACCCGTTTGAATATCCGGCAATTCACTATTAATAACCTGTGTCAAATCGGAAATAATCAAATTATAGACTTCGCTCTTTGGCTGGCGGGCTGTATATTTCTGAATTTCATCTTTTGTCTTTAGCTCTTTGGTTACGATAGGGACATCTCCAAACTGCATTACAAGATGAAAATAAGTCAATCCACGCAAGAAATACATTTCCGCCTTTTTCTGGTTTTTCACAACTTCATCCTTAAAAGGAATATCATCTATCTGATCTAATATAATATTAGCTCTTGTCACGCATTTATACAAATCTGCCCAATGAGTTTTCACTTGTGCATTATCTGTTGTCAATGTATAGTTATAAAATTGATAATTAACCCCATTTCCTGCTCCCGGGTCCTGCAACGTGGTGTTTTCCGAACGAACATCTGTGTATAAATACATATTCTTATAATACCCGTTTCCTCTCAAAGCTGCATACGCACCATTCGCAGCCATTGCAATGTCATCTTCGGTCTGATAGAAGTTACTGGCTGGAATCTTATTAGGATTGGTTTCTTCCAGAAAACTCGTACAACTACTGCAAAACAATAGTGAACTTACTGCGACAAATGTTATGTATTTTTTCATAATCTGATTCTTTATTTATTTAAAAAGTTATTTTTGCTCCTATACTATATGTACGCGCCAAAGGATAAACTCCCCAATCGAAGCCGGGTAACAGGTTGTCTCCTTTATAATCCACTTCAGGATTATATCCTTCATAATCAGTCAAAGTAAATAGATTGTCTACACTGACATATAGCCTCAACGCCTGAACGCTCACTTTCTGCATCCACTTCACCGGAAAATTATACCCCAATGTGATATTTGCACAACGGAAATAGGAAGCATCATCCACCATATAAGAACTAAGCCGCTGACTGGTATTAGGAGTGGAACTACGCGCTGCACGAAACACTCCGCCGGAACCCGGATTTTCGTCAGAATGCCAACGGTTCAAGACAGATGCTAACTGATTGCCGGAACCTTCCATATTATACAGATAATATTTCTGGAAGTTTATTACTTCAGCTCCTTGAGAACCGGTAAATGTCGCTCTCAAATCAAAGTTCTTATAAGAGAAATCGGTACTGATACCGTATGTAAAATCCGGGTAAGCATTGCCTAGAATTTCACGGTCGTTTTCTGTAATCAAACCATTCTTATCAACATCCCGCCATTTCACATCTCCCGGATGTATGTTATTATAATTAGGAACTGCCGGTCCTATCAACTGATATCCGTCAGGAAATTTGCCATTAACCAGATTGCTTTTATCAATCATTATATTGGTGTAATCCTTCTCGGAAATAATACCATCAGCAATGTAGCCATAGAAAGAGCCGATAGGAAGCCCGGAACGGGTCACATGGCTTACCACATTGCGCTCACTAACTAAATACAAATCATTAATACCACCCAAATCGACAACTTTATTTCGATTTACTGATATATTAGCACTTACATTCCATTTAAAATCTCCTGTCAAAATACGCCCGTCTATTTGGAAATCAACTCCGCTATTACGTACTTTTGCATTTTTCAAGTTTGTTTTTACACTGGAAGAGCCCGATATGGATGATATAGGCTGGTCGTACAACAAATCATACGAAAGACTATTATAATAGTTACCTATCAAGTTGACACGACCATTGAATAATCCCAAATCAAACCCTACATTGTATTGGGATGTTTTTTCCCATCCGATAGCCGCATCTTTGAAAGTTCCTTGCCAATAGGCTGTTTCGACAGTATTACCATATACGTAACCACCTTGAGACATAGTAGCTGTATGCTCGTAGTTACCAATATTGTTGTTTCCACTCAATCCCCAACTGGCACGAAGTTTTAAGGATGAATTATTACCTAACAAATCCTGATAAAACTTTTCATTCGATATAGTCCAACCTAAAGAAATAGAAGGAAACCAACCCCAACGGTTTTCTTTTCCAAAACGTGAAGATCCGTCAGTTCTTACTGTACCCGTCACTACATAGCGATTATCGAATGAATAGTTTACACGTGCCAGATAAGACATCATTGTCCATGCAGCCTTTCGGGTATCGCTGCTATACAAGCCTATATCGGAAGCATTCGGACCATGCGCTGTCACTTCATGAATACGGTCGTCGGGAAAACCTGTTGCTTCAACGGCTACGCGGTCATAAGTTTTTTTCTGTAAGGTGTAGCCCACTAAAGCATTCAGGCGATGTTTCCCGAATTCACCATTATAATTTAACGTAAACTCTCCCAAACGGTCAATATCACGATTTGTTATGTCACGAGCTTTCACACGTGCCTGAACAGCATCCGAATTGGGCATATCACCATCTTGTCCTACAGTACGCGGACGATAGTAATTATAACGGGAAGTATAATATTGAGTTCCCAAATTGGCTTTAAACTGAAGCTGTTTCAATATATCATAAGTGATATTAGCATTGAAATTCATTCGGCTTGACTTGTTGCGGATATCAATTTCATGAGCAAGTGCCACGGGATTCTCGACCATCTGATAGCCATCAGCTTTCATCGCAATCTGATTTCCGACTGCATAAGTTCCATCCGAATTATATACAGGGAATTGAGGAAACATTAATAGAGCACTTTGTACGACACCATCATTTATATAACGACCGTCTGCTTGAACCTGTCGTTCCGAAACATCAACAAAAGAAAAGTTTACTCCAACTTTCAAGCGTTTCGTGACTTCTGCATCTACATTGGCACGAACATTCAAACGCTTATGTCCGGAAGGAGCTATAATTCCATCCTGATCCAGATAACCCAAACTAAAACGATATTTCAAGAAATCCTGTCCTCCTGTAACAGATAGATTATGACGATGCATCGGAGCATTCCCATAGATGGCGTCCTGCCAATCTGTATTGTAAGTAGGATCGACCGGTTTTCCGGTTGTGAAATCAAAAAACAAATCAGAAATGCCCACTTCATTCAAGTTAAAACCTTTTGAAGCTCTTATTGCATTATCATCCAATGGGTTCCATGATTTTCCAGCAGCTTCTGCTTTATCACGATAAGAATTATTACGGGCTTCAATTACCAAATCCCTGTATTGATAGGCATCCAGCAACTTAATCTTACGCTCTACTTGTTGCATACTAAACTGATAGTCATAATCAATACGGGCTTTTCCCGAATTACCCCTCTTTGTGGTGATAAGTACCACGCCACTAGCACCTCGAGAACCATAAATGGCTGCCGAAGCTGCGTCTTTCAATACATCAATAGTTTCAATATCCTCGGGATTGATATATACATCTTCTGAAGCCGGATATCCATCAATCACATAGAGAGGTGTTGTACTAGCTGAAAGAGAGTTCGTTCCACGAACTTTAATCTTCACTCCTTCTCCCGGCGCACCACTTGTCTGCATCACCTGTACACCAGCGACTTTACCGACTAAAGCTTGTCCGGCGGTTGCTGCTGAAAGAGATAATTCACTAGCCTTAACACTTGCCAAAGAACCTGTGAAATCACTCTTACGCATAGGAGTATAGCCAACGACTACGACTTCTTCAATCATCTTACTATCTTCCTGCAGAACAACTTTCGCCATATTTTTATCGGTAGCACGAAGTTGAACGGGTTTATATCCGATGTAGGAAACTGTTAGTTGAGATGTTTCGGAGACATCATTGATGGAAAAATTACCATCTAAATCAGTTATTGTTCCATTAGATGTACCCTTGACCACAACACTAGCACCGATAATAGGCTCTCCATTCGAATCAACTACGGTTCCTGAAACCTTTATATTACGCTGCTTTTCTTGTGGTTTACGAATCAATACAATGACATTCTCTTGCTCTTTCTTGTAGGTTAACTCCATTTTACCCAAAAGTTGTTGCATGGTTTGTTCAATCGTTGCATCTTTCACATTTAACGAAACTTTTTGGTTTAACTCCGGAAGGCTCTCATTGTAGAAGAATTTGTAATTGCTTACTTGCTCGATTTTCTTTAAAGAGGCTCTCAAAGAGATGTCTTTCACATTCACCGTTATTTGAGAATAAGCGGTAAAAGAGACGCTTAAAAACAATAGCAGACAAATAGCCCGCAGTGTTTTCCAGTTCTTACTTCTCCCCACGTTTGTTTGAGGGAGTTTTTCAAAGGTTGTTTTGTGCTTCATATATCAAAACTTTTAAGTTGTTTGATAGGTATACAGACTACTATACTCACTCGTCCAATCGCCTATCAGACTTTAACTCTCGTTAACTTATTCAATTCAGAGAACAAAAAAGCCATTCCTAAGTAGTGGGCTTCGGAATGGCTCTATTCATTATTTTTTCTACAATTTCTCTTTCAAAACTATCACCGAACCGTCCATTTCATAAAAGAAAGGTGAAGTTAGCATCAGAATATTCAGCGCATTCTGTATGCCGCCTCCCGGAATGGTTCCGGTGAAATATTCATTAGGTAGTTTATTGGAGTCGAAACGAATCTCTACGTCATAGATGCGTGAAAGGGTTTTCATTATATTTTCCAAAGATTCTTTCTCAAAGTACATATTTCCTTTCGTCCATTCAATATAATCATTCGGATGTACTTGAGTGGCTGTTATCTTATGAGTGGCTTTATTATATTCTATTTTGTCGCCGGGCTTCATGATATGCGATATTTTCTGCGCATAGACCCCTACTTTTCCTTCCAAAAGAACGACTGTCACGTCTTTGGCATCTTCATAGGCAGATACATTAAAAGAAGTACCGAGCACTTTCACTTCCAAATCACCGATTTGCACAATGAAGGCGTGTTTCTCATCATGGGCTACTTTAAAATAGGCTTCACCATTTAGTTGCACACGACGCACATTTTCTCCGAAGTTATTCAGGTAACTTAATTGGGAAGCTGAATTGAGAACAACATTTGTTCCGTCCGGCAATTCGATGGTTGCTTTATCTCCCTTGCCCGCTTTCACAATAAAGGGTGTTTCTGCCGTTGGAGAAGAATCTAAAAGATAGTAAGTGAAGAAAGCGACACAGACAGGTAATAAAATGGCAGCAACCCATTTCCAAGGGATGATACGGAGGGGGCGCACTTCCTTGCCCAAAGTCTCTTCTTTGATCCGGGCAAAAAGTTTATCACGCAACACTGGGTTCATGGAGGAATCCGATCTCTCAAACTCTTGTTCCCACCAGTCATGCAACTGACGGTCATTCTTTATCCAGTCTGACAGTTCTTTTATCTCGACATCCGTGATCGTTTCTTCGAAATATTTTTCAATTAGCTCTTTATAATGTGTCTTATCCATCTTTCCACTTATTTACAAGTATACATTTTCATCCTACTTCCCATCCAAAAACAAGTATTACTATTACATTTCATTAACAAAAAAGGCCAACAAAAGGGTAATTACCTTATCATAATGCTTCATCAACTGTTCACGCATAAATTTCACAGCCAAAGATAATTGGGTAGCAACCGTACTTTCGGAAATTCCCATGATTTCGGCTATTTCTTTATTTGTGTAATTCTGCCTTTTGCTCAAAATGAATATTTTCTTCCGTTGCGCAGGCAGTTCTTCGGCAAGAGAATCGATATACTCATTCAAAAAGCGCAGATCAATATTCTCTTCTGTCTGTGAATCACGGTCTACGCTACTTTTCATGAGATATTCATTGTAAACATACTCTACGGTCTGACGCTGATACATATTCATCAATAAGTTTTTGGCAATCGTACAGAGAAAAGAGATAAACGAGGAAGCCGGGTCTACTTTTTCATGCACTTCCCATATACGAATAAAAGTGGCTTGCACCACTTCTTCGGCCATATATTGATTGCCGGAAGAGAGTCGCATAATGAAATTGTACAGTTTGCCACTATACATATTATACAATCTTTCGAATGCCTGAAAGGAACCGCCTTTTAAGTCGATTAATAAATGTTTTTCATCTGTAGAATCTACCATATCTTAGAATTTTGCAACAAAGGTATGCAGCCATAGGTCATAAACAGGTGACAATATTATTAATATTTTCTCAATTATCCGACTTTTCTGAAGAAAAAGATAGTAAATAGCAAATAGTAACGCCATCCGGTCAGGATAATGACGCTATCCAATCAGGATAGTGACGGTATCCGAACCGGATGGCGTTACTATATTTAGTGAGGTAGTTCGTACTAATAAGTCAGACGAACACCTGCTTGTATGTTGAAGTTAAACGGATTCTCTTTACGTATAGTCTGTATATCGGAGCCATCATTGAAATAATAAGCAACACCCGGTTCCACGTAAATACCCAAACGTTTCGTTGCATTGATCTGCGCACCTACACCACCGGATACCGAGAACTGCAAAGGCTTCACTGTTTCTTTTTCAGATCCTAGCTTTCCATAAACACATTTCTCAACCATACCTCCACCGGAAACATAAAGAGTGACGAGTTTCTTATCCAGGAAGTTCCAGTTGGCACGCAACGGAATACCGATATAATGCAGTTTCTGCTCTATCTGTTGTTCTTCACCTGCCAGTTTTGCATCCGAAGAAAGCAGCGTATAAGTCAGTCCTGTCTCAAGAGAGAATCCTTTAGCTAAACCTTTACGAACGGACAATCCGAAAGAAATAGGCTGATGATGTTTAATGTCAACCACCTGTTTTGCCTGACGCAGGTAAGGTACTCCATCTTCGAAAACCAATGTTTGGTCATTAGGAATCGTCTCCATCAGACCGTTGGAAACTGAAAGCATACTCACACGTGACATATAAGCATGAGATCCGGCACCTACTTCTGTTGAAGCACCTCCTGAATTTCCTACCGAAAGTCCCATTGACCATGTTCCCTTTTGAGAAGATCTTTTTTCTGTCGGAATATGAAGTTTGTCTTTACCGGAAGGACGACGCGGTCTGTTATTCGATCGCTCTGTATCCTGTGACTGTCCCT
This sequence comes from Bacteroides sp. LFL-34, assembly GCF_027257075.1. Classification (NCBI taxonomy): domain Bacteria; kingdom Pseudomonadati; phylum Bacteroidota; class Bacteroidia; order Bacteroidales; family Bacteroidaceae; genus Bacteroides; species Bacteroides sp. LFL-34. Next base: position 7,922 of record NZ_JAPQKZ010000094.1, read on the forward strand.
GACTGACATCTGTATTTTCTGCCTGCTTCGATTCATCTTTTACATTTTCAGTTTCTCCATTTCCTTTTACATTCTTATCTTCCTCACTCAAAGAGTCTTCTCCATTTCCTGTTGAAAGTTTATTTTCATTACCGATCCCTAATGGATCTACACCTGTTTTCTGCTCCGTATGATTCCTGTCGACTTTCGCCAAACGATCTTCGCGAGTTACCGGCCGTAAGACAGGTTCCACAGCAGTTCCCTGCATATCCGGTTGTTGCACACCCGGCAATGCATCGGGCGTGGAAGCCAATGCCGGAGTTTGTATATGACGTATTTCATCCGCAGCGGGTGTCCCTAGAAAATACAGACTTACTGACGAAACGACAGCTAATATTATAATAGCTGCAGCAGCCATCATCCATTTTCGATAAGGATATATTTTCTTCTCCACAGGAGGCATAAGTTCTTTCTCCAGTTGTTCCCAACCGGAAGCAGGCGCCGGTTCGGAATAATCCGCAAGCTTCTCCTTCAACTTATTCATCCACAATTCTTTCTCTTCCATCTCTATCTATCCATTATGCATTATCCATTCTTTTACTCTTTTTGCTAATACACTCTTCGCACGAAACAGTTGCGAAGCTGAAGATTTTTCATTGATACCTAATACCTGTGCGATTTCTTTATGCGATTTGTCTTCAAATGTATAAAGATTGAACACAGTACGATAGCCGGCGGGTAATTCTTCAATAAACTGCATCAACACATTTTGTGGTATCGCTTCTACATCGGAAGCATCCGGCTCTTCATATTCTTCGGGCAACTCTTCCAAAGGTGTCGACTGATTAATCACATCATTTTTCCGAAGATACTGTAAAACTGTGTTGACCATCACCCGTTCCATCCAGGCTCGCAAAGAGCCTTCACCCCTCCAGGTGAACTTATCGAACGAATCGAATATCTTTAAAAAACCGTCGTGAAGCAGATCCTGGGCTGTATCCCGGTCGCCGGTATAGCGTAGACAGATGCCAAGCATACGCCCCGCATACTGTTCATACAGTTCCTTGCGGGCCCGATTATTACCCAGCCTACATTGTTCCGACAACTCTATTTCTTCCATTCTCTTATACACGTGTTTACCTTATAAATGCAGCAAAGATAGAAATACTGCATAGAGAGAACAACTCTTTTATCACTTTTGTTTCTTTAACAGATCCGAATGCAATATTTTCTATCCTCTTGCATTTTCACTACAGAAAACATAAATATTATAAAATCTAAAACCTAGTAAGTATATGAAGAAATTTAAATTCATAGCCTTTATCTTTGCTATTATGACTACCATGCCGATTCTCCAGTCATGCTTGGACGACGATGATAATTCGTCCGATCTTCTGGCTATCAGCACCATCAATATGATTAGCCAAGATAGCAAGGAATTTTATTTCACTTTGGATGACGGGAAAAAGATGTATCCCAGCAACTCACAAGGATGGAACAATGAAGATTGGGTGGAGGGACAAAGAGCTTTTGTGATATTCAACGAGTTGGAAGAGCCTGTGAATGGATACGACCTTAATATTCAGGTGAAAGGTATCAATCCAATCTTAACCAAAGACATCGTCACAATGGGTGAAGATGACAACGACGAAGAGAAAATCGGAGATGATAAGATCAACACGACTTATATGTGGATCAATAAGGATAATAAATATCTGACGATTGAATTCCAATATTACGGAACACATAGTGAAGATAAAAAACATTTCCTGAATCTGGTGATTAATGACAAAGAAGAGACTGCTCCCACTGCTGACGAAGGCAATGCGGAGGACGAATATATCAATCTGGAATTCCGTCATAACAGTGAAGGAGATGATCCTCAACGTTTGGGTGAAGGATATGTGTCTTTCAAACTGGATAAGATTAAAAACCGGATGGAGGGGAAAAAGGGACTAAGAATTCGTGTCAACACCATTTATGGCGGGCCGAAAACTTATGAAGTGAAATTTCCTTAGACTTAGACGACTAATCTAATGTGAACATGCGAAACACACTCTTTTTTAATATAATATATTAATTACGCAAAAGGAGGTTGTGTCAAAACGTTGGCACAACCTCTTTTATATTTTACAGTTCTGCTATATTTTCTTTTGGCTATGCTGCTTTTTCCTCATGCATTTGGCAACAAGTTGCTATATTCCAATT
>NZ_JAPQKZ010000095.1:0-9883 GCF_027257075.1 Bacteroides sp. LFL-34
AACGAAAAACTTTATACCTAAAGATACGAAAACTTTGGGTAATAACAAAGCCCGGGCTTGAGAAAGTCTGGGCTTTGCGCATAAAAAAAGGCTGTGTCAGCGTTTTGACACAACCTCATGGCGATGAGTATTTTTTCTCATCGTAGTGAGAATAGTCTCTTGTCAGAGTATGCTGTAGCGGCGTTTGTACTTCTCTGATAATGGTTGACTATCTTTATTTGTAATAACCTGATAATATTGGCTACTATCGTTTGCCATAATTAATATACAATCAATTCAAAGTCTGTGTAGATAGGAAGATGGTCACTGATGCCTCCTTGATATTTCATTCCCTTATAAGTGCGGAAAGGTTCTTTGTCACCATATTTTTCGTCGTCTTTCAGTAAAAAAGGGAGAAGGCATACATTTGCTTTTTCTTCGCTAGTGAAAAAGTGATTTGATTGATTTAATAGCGTGCCTGATACAATCAAGTGGTCGAGTAATCCCCATTCACCACGAAATTTGTAAGAACCGAAGTTTTTTGATTTTGCTTTTCGGGCAAGTAGATGATATAGTTTTAGTGAGGAGGGGGTAACTGTTGAGGCGTTGGCGGAGTCGGTTGTTGAAGCTAGGTCATTGGTTTTAACAGGAGGCGCTTCGGCTTTCAGTATTTTCAGAATGGACTGATTCGTCGGGTAATCGTTGAAATCCCCCATGATAATGGCTTGCGGATGAGAACGAATATTCATAATGCTATCGACTTCCGTACGCAGTATGTGAGCTACATATAAACGATAAGGTTCCGATTCTTTGGCTCCACCCGAACGGCTGGGGAAGTGGCAGACAAATACGTCGAGTGTATCTCCCGCCAGTAGAAGCCCGCTGACGTGTAGCAAATCTCTTGTCGGACGGTGCTGCTTAAACGGAGGAATGGAGATGGAACGGGAAGATAATAGTTTGAATAGATCCCGTTGATAAAGCAAGGCTACGTCAATTCCTCTTAAATCAGGGGAGTTGGTCATTACATAACGATAGCTGAGCTCTTTTAAAGGAGAATGACGGGTAAGGTCACGAAGCACTGTATCATTTTCTACTTCACATAATCCAACTAATGCGGGAGGATTCCATTCGCCAATAGCAGTAATTACACGGGCAACATCAGCCAGTTTTTTCTTATATCTGCTATAATTCCAATGACGTATCGCATCGGGAAGATATTCATGATCGTTCTTCAGACTGTCGTGGTGTGTGTCGAACAGGTTTTCTATGTTCCAACTTACAACACGGAAAGAGATTCTTTCTTGTTGAGAGGAGGCTTGTCTGCTGTGAACCTCTTGTGCAATGATATTGGAAGGAGCGAGGAAACTTACACCTGATAAAATCATAGTAAAAAAGAGTACGATAACAGCTATTCTTTTTTGACTGTTACCATACTCTTCTTTATGTTGACTTATTTGCCCGCTACTTCTTGGCAGGTACATGTGCCAGGATGTCCAACAGGTGTTTCCAGAACTTTTCTACAGTAGGAATAAGCATTCGTTCGTCAGGAGAATGAACACCTGTCAGTGTCGGTCCGAAAGAGATCATATCCAGCGTTGGATATTTATCAAGGAACAGACCACATTCCAATCCTGCATGGATGGCTTTAACTTTCGCATCTACACCAAATAGACGCTTGTAAGATTCAACTGCCACTTCGAGGATAGCCGAGTGCGGATTCGGTTTCCATCCCGGATAACCTTCACCGAACGTAACATTAGCTCCTGCCAGTTGGAATACGGCCCTAACCGTGTTCGCCATATCGTTGCGTGCGGATAGTATCGAGCTTCGCTGACTGGTTTCAATACGGATGATATGATTCGGTTTCATCTTGACAGATGCCAGATTGGTAGACGTTTCCACCAGTCCGGGAATATCCTGGCTCATAGCATATACACCGTGAGGAGCTGCATACAGAGCTTTTAATAAGCGGGTAGTGGTATCCTGGTCGATAGCTATCTTACGGGGAGCTTCCGATTCGAGTACCAACTTTAAGTCAGGTTCTACAACAGATAATTCGTCTTCCATTTCGCTGGTGAAAATATTCAGTTCGGTGCGGACATCATGCTTGGCATCTTCGGGAACTGCACAAATTGCATAAGCCTCGCGGGGAATAGCGTTACGCAGATTACCTCCGTTGATTTCACAAAGGTACAGATCATGTCTGCCAGCCATGCGTGAAAGAAAACGGTTCAGTATTTTGTTGGCATTGCCCCGTCCCAAATGAATGTCACCACCGGAGTGACCGCCTTTCAAACCTTTCACTTCCACCTTGAAGAAGAAATATCCGGCGGGAACTTCTACCTCTTTATACGTAAATTCTGCAACGGAGTCAATACCTCCGGCACATCCGATAAAGATTTCTCCTTCATCTTCCGAATCAAGGTTCAGAAGGATGTCACCGCTCATAAAACCTTCTTGTAGGGCAAAAGCTCCGGTAAGCCCCGTTTCTTCGTCTACAGTAAACAGACATTCCAACGGACCATGTTCAATGCTGTCGTCAGCCAGGATAGCCAGCTCGGTAGCTACACCGATACCGTTGTCGGCTCCGAGGGTTGTGCCTTTGGCTTTCAGCCATTCACCGTCAATTTCAGTTTCGATGGGATCGGTGAGGAAGTCATGTTGAACATCGTTATTCTTTTCGCACACCATGTCGATATGCGATTGCAGAACGACGGTTTGAAGATTTTCTTTTCCCGGAGTAGCGGGCTTTTTAATCAATACATTACCGGCTTCGTCCACCTTGGTTTCGAGATTATGTTTTGCTCCGAATGCCTTCAGGTAGGCAATCATTTTCTCTTCCTTCTTCGAAGGGCGTGGCACTTGGCAGATTTCTTCGAAATACTTGAATACGCCAGCCGGCTTTAAGTCTTTTTTTTCCATGCTGTTTCTATTTTATAATAGGAATAGAAGGGTTGTTTTCGCTTCTTCTATTGCTAAATATGGTTAATTTGATTGACTTATCTGAACTCATATCTCATTAAAGCCTATCTTTGCACTCACAAAATTAATAGAAATGGTTGAGACTATACTGATAACTTTGTTAATAGTTGCTATTTCCCTGGTATTATTAGGGGTGAAAGTATTCTTTACGAAGGGTGGGAAGTTCCCGAATGGTCACGTGAGTGGGAATAAAGCGTTGCGTCAGAAAGGAATCGGATGCGCACAGTCGCAAGATCGCGAAGCACAAAAGAAGCCGCGTTTTTCTATTAACGAGTTGGAAAAAGCCTTGAACGATAGTATGAATTAAATTTATTAAAAACAATACTTATTAATTATGAATAGAATGAACTACCTCATGAACGGTTTGGCTGCTCTTGCGTTTATCGTTTTATTTTCACAATGTGCTGGCAAAACTGACAATCAAACTACCAATGCTCCGGCTCAGGCTAATGCCGAACTGTCAGGAATGAAAATTGCCTATGTTGAAATAGATACGCTGCTTGCCAAATACAATTTCTGTATTGACTTGAATGAGGCGATGGTAAAGAAGAGCGAAAACGTTCGTATGACATTGAATCAGAAGGCTACCTCTTTGAACAAGGAAAAGCAAGATTTTCAGAAGAAAGTTGAAAACAATGCTTTCCTGTCACAAGATAGAGCGCAGCAAGAGTACAACCGTCTGGTGAAGTTGGAACAAGATTTGCAAGAGTTGAGCAACAAACTTCAGAATGGTTTGATGGAAGAGAACAACAAGAATAGCTTGCAGTTCCGCGATTCTATCAACGCTTTCCTGAAAGAATATAATAAGACTCACGGATATAGCCTGATCTTCAGCAACACTGGTTTCGATAACCTGCTTTATGCTGACAGCACTTTCAATATTACAAAAGAAATTGTTGACGGGTTGAATGCAAGATATTCACCAGTGAAGAAATAAATGATATAAAACTGTTCCGTTCTTTATAAAAGGACGGAACATTATCGAATTAAAAAAAGTGATGCCTGTTCAAGACTGAAAAGCTATGAACGGGCTTTTTTTATGACCTTTCTTTTTCTTCTTCCTGTGGAATACGGAAAGCGGTGTAAAGTTCGAGGATGGCAGCAACTGTGAGGCAGGCAATCCATTCATTGCCTCGTGTGGTAAACATAAAGGCTCCGGTCAGGATAAGTGCCAGTGCGCCGAATATCTGCTGAATACGCAGGCGTTTCAATGTTTTGCTCTTTCCTTTGACGGGTGTGTTCACTTGTGCCAATGCGATACATCCGGCTCCAACAGTATATATGTAAGGAGCGTATATCCATCCGGTAATAAACACAGCTGCTCCGGTGAGAGCCATTATGGCGCCTGCGGTGAAAAGGGCGGGTACTAATTGTTTCATTCTTTAATCTTCAAAAACGTAAATATCTTCGTTGGGTTTCTTCATCAGATACTTTTCACGGGCGATCTGTTCGATGGCGTCCGGATTGGTACTTATTTCGTTGAGACGTTTGGTGTTCTCTTCGTAATCTGCCCGGTACTTTTCTATCTCTTCTTTCAACTGGCTGATTTCCCGTTCATATCCGAAACGACGAACCAGGCTGTTCTCGTCCAGAAAGCCAATGATAACAGCAAATGCAACGACCGTAATGAGGTACTTGCGTCTGCATATGAAACTCCAGATACTGATTAGTTTACCCATAATTTCTCCTTTTAATATCTGCAAAGATAAAACTAATAACTTAAAAACTTATCGCTTCGGCTTCAAAACTTCTCTCTTTATCCCTTATTACTTATCACTTTTTTTGTGTACATTTGCAGAATAAGCGAAATTTCAAAAACAGAGAGAATCCCGGATATGGAAAACTATATTGTTTCAGCCCGTAAATACCGTCCGTCCACGTTCGAATCGGTGGTGGGACAGCGGGCGTTGACTACTACGCTGAAAAATGCAATTGCTACCCAAAAACTGGCTCATGCTTATTTGTTTTGCGGACCGCGCGGGGTAGGAAAAACGACTTGCGCGCGTATCTTTGCCAAAACCATTAATTGTATGACGCCTACCGCTGACGGAGAGGCTTGCAATCAGTGTGAGTCATGTGTAGCTTTCAACGAACAGCGGTCATATAATATTCACGAACTCGATGCTGCTTCTAATAATTCGGTGGATGACATTCGCCAGTTGGTGGAGCAAGTGCGTATCCCGCCACAGATTGGTAAGTATAAGGTATATATCATCGACGAGGTGCACATGCTCTCGGCATCTGCTTTCAATGCGTTCCTGAAAACGCTGGAAGAACCTCCCCGTCATGCGATTTTTATTCTGGCTACGACGGAGAAGCATAAGATTCTTCCTACCATTCTTTCACGTTGTCAGATTTATGACTTTAACCGGATAAGCGTGGAAGATACGGTGAATCATCTGTCGTATGTTGCTTCGAAAGAAGGAATCACGGCAGAGCCGGAAGCGCTGAACGTGATAGCCATGAAGGCGGACGGTGGTATGCGTGATGCATTGTCTATCTTCGATCAGGTGGTTAGTTTCACCGGAGGAAATATCACCTATAAGAGTGTGATTGATAATCTGAACGTACTTGATTATGAATATTATTTCCGTCTGACGGATTGCTTCCTCGAAAACAAGGTGAGCGACGCATTGTTGCTTTTCAATGATATATTGAATAAAGGTTTTGACGGAAGTCACTTTATTACCGGATTGTCGTCTCATTTCCGTGACTTGTTGGTCGGGAAAGACCCGGTGACATTGCCTTTACTGGAAGTGGGAGCGAGCATACGCCAACGTTATCAGGAACAGGCGCAGAAATGTCCGTTACCTTTCTTGTACCGGGCTATGAAGCTGTGTAATGAGTGCGATTTGAATTACCGCATCAGCAAAAATAAGCGTTTGCTGGTAGAACTGACCTTGATACAGGTTGCACAGCTTACCACCGAGGGGGATGACGTGAGTGGTGGGCGTGGCCCTAAGAAGACTATAAAACCCGTATTCACTCAGCCTGCCGCAGCACAGCAGCCGCAGGTAGCTTCTGGCACTCAGGTTCAGCAGGCTCCAGTTCATTCGTCTCCGTCTTCAGTTACAACACAGGCTGCTAATGGCACTACTGCCCAGCATCCGCAGGCTTCTGCGGCTGTGCAACCGGGAGCACCGGCTTCTCCTGGTGCGGCTTCGTCTGCTCCGTCACAAGGAGCGGGAGTTGCTCAGACTGCCAAGGAAGAACGAAAAATTCCCGTGATGAAGATGTCCAGCTTGGGGGTATCTATCAAGAATCCGCAGCGTGACCAAGTATCGCAGAATGCGGCTACAACTTATGTTCCTAAGGTGCAACAACCGGAAGAGGATTTTATGTTCAATGACCGGGATTTGAATTATTATTGGCAGGAGTATGCCGGCCAGTTGCCGAAAGAACAGGATGCTCTTGCAAAACGTATGCAGATGCTCCGTCCGGCGTTGCTTAACAACTCAACTACTTTTGAAGTGGTGGTTGATAATGAGTTTGCTGCAAAGGATTTTACAGCTTTGATTCCCGAATTGCAGGATTATCTTCGCGGCAGACTGAAGAACAGTAAAGTGATGATGACAGTGCGGGTAAGTGAGGCAACAGAAACAGTACGTCCTGTGGGACGTGTCGAGAAATTCCAGATGATGGCTCAAAAGAATCAGGCATTGATGCAACTGAAAGATGAGTTCGGGCTGGAATTATATTAATGTACTTACTTCTATCAGATTACCATCCGGATCTCTGAAATAAATACTCCGGATGGCACCCTGCGCGCCTTGACGCTGGACTATACCGACTTCTATTTCTATTCCTTTGGATTCTACTTCGACTTTTATTTCCTCTATGTTTCCTTCTGTAAGTAAACAGATGTCCGCACTTCCGAAAGCAGGATGCTTGGCAGTAGGAAGGAACTGTGCTTTTCCTACGTGAAGATTGATTTTCTGATTACCGAACTTGACGGCAAAGCGTTGGTTGCTTGTATCGGCTTCCATTCCCAGGACTTCTGTGTAGAAATGTAGGCTTTTATCTATATCGGACACCGGTATGACGATATGGTCGATATTCTTGATTTTCATATCAATGTAGGCGTTGATTCATGCGGTCTTCATATCCGTCTGAAGGTTTTCTTCCCGGCATGACAATCCACAAGATAATATATATAATCACTCCGGCGAAAGCAGTGAAGAATGTAGCCAATATATATACTATTCTCAATAAAGTAGCATCCCATCCGAAATATTCGGCTATTCCGGCACATACACCTGCAATCATTCGATTGGAAGAGCGGGTTAATTTCTTTTCATTTTCCATGATATACTATTTTCTTTTAATGCAAATGCTACACAAATATAGAGAATATATTTGGTTTATGGGTTAAACGGAAAGATTTATGTATTATTTGTTAGCATTTTAACTTACTTAATTGGGGGTCAACAATAGACCAACAACAAGGAATATTAGGTAGGATTTAGCATGATTTGCTCTCTAAGATGCCTATTTCCTGAAAGCAGAAAACCCTCATAAGTATTTAACTTACAAGGGTTTTTGTTGGGTGGAAGACCGGACTCGAACCGGCGACATTCAGAACCACAATCTGACGCTCTAACCAACTGAACTACATCCACCATGTTTGCGTTTCTCTAACGCGGTGCAAAGATAGATATTATCTTCTAATTTCCAAAAGATTCTGCTATTTTTTTTCGAAAAAAGTATATTCTTTTATTCCCCGATTGTGCTTGCTGAAAAGGGTTCGCGCATCATTTACAAAGATTTTCAGAGAGTTACGTGCTTGTAAAGGAATTGAATCAATCGGCAAATTGACTGGGAGCAATTGATGATTTTTTTTTCCTGATTGAATGGGACGGGCTGTCCATACCAAACTATAATCACAATTATTGAGGCGGACAGTGCTGTCTTTTACTAATTCCATTCTTACCATCAGTCCTCCGTTAGTGCGGCGGGCGGACATATTGGAAATATAATTTCCCAGCGAATAGACTACGAGATGTTTGTCATTCGTCAGGCTGTCTGTGCGAACTTCGATGGGCTGAACTACGTGAGGATGGGAGCCGATGATATGGTTTACTCCTTTTTCAATCAGCCAGTCGGCGAGGAATTTTTGCTCTTTGTCCGGGAGTGACTGGTATTCGATTCCCCAATGCATACAAGCTATGATGGCATCCGGCTTCATTGCTTTACTCTCTTCAATATCTTTGGCGATGATGGCTGTATCGATATAGTTCACGATATTAGGAGGGGTAACGGGGATGCCGTTTGTTCCATACGTGTAGTTGAGCAGGGCGATGCGGAATCCGTTCTTTTCTAATAAAAGAGGATATTTCTTTTCGCGTTCATCAGCGTTGATATACGTGCCTGCGTGTGGAACCTTTAAAGAGTCTATTAATTGAATGGTTCTCTCCAGTCCGGATTTACCACGATCGAGACTGTGGTTGTTGGCAGTCACTAAAACATTGAAACCTGCATCGTGAATTGCGGTCAGAAATTCGTCCGGCGCGCTGAAAGCAGGATAACCTTTGTAAGGTTTGCCTCCTAATGTCACTTCCAGGTTGGCGATGGAGAGGTCGGCTTTCTTTATTTCTTCTTTGACATACGCAAAGCATGTGGAGTAATCATAGCCGGTTGATGTTCGTGCAGCGTTGATTTGTCCCTGATGTTGCATGAGGTCACCTACGAAAAGGAGGCGTAGGGTGTCGGTGGGGAAGATGCTGTCGGAAAGGCTGTCCGACAGGGTGTCAATGATAGAATCTCTCTTTGCCTGCGACCGGGAGGTGCAGGACAAAGAGAGAAGCAAAATCATCAGAAACAGGGTATGTCTCATTGATAAATAGCTTTCTTACCAGCTAAGAGTGTATTTTTCATTAACGATACAATCGTCATTGGTCCAACACCGCCCGGTACGGGAGTGATGAATGAGCATTTCGGTGCAACTTCGTCAAACTTCACGTCGCCGGTCAGTTTAAAACCTGATTTCTTGGTTGCATCCGGCACACGGGTAGTACCTACGTCAATAACTACCGCGCCTTCTTTCACCATTTCGGCTTTTACAAAGTTCGGTTGTCCCAAAGCAGCGATAATAATATCAGCTTCCTGACATTCTTTTACCAGGTCTCTGCTACGGCTGTGGCATACGGTTACTGTGGCATCGCCCGGATAGGCTTTCTGCATCATCAGGGCAGCCATCGGTTTGCCGACAATATTGCTGCGTCCGAGTACGACGCACTTTTTTCCGGAAGTTTCTATGTTATAACGTTTCAACAATTCGAGGATGCCGTTGGGAGTAGCGGATACATAACACGGAAGCCCGATGGACATACGGCCTACGTTGATCGGATGGAAACCGTCTACGTCTTTACGGTAATCAATTGTTTCGATTACTTTCTGTTCGGAGATATGCTTGGGTAAGGGAAGTTGTACGATAAAGCCGTCCACGTCGTTGTCTTCGTTTAGTTCACGTACTTTGGCAAGCAGTTCTTCTTCGGTCACGTCACTTTCATAACGGATGAGGGAAGACTTGAATCCACATACTTCACAGGCTTTTACTTTGGCAGCTACATAAGTCTCGCTACCACCATCGTGTCCTACAAGAATAGCGGCCAGGTGCGGGCGTTTTTCGCCATGAGCCACCATTTCGGCTACTTCGGCTGCAATCTCTTGTTTTACTTGTTCGGAAATTGCTTTTCCGTCTATCAGAGTCATATTTTCAGAGTATTTATTGGTGATGGACAAAAGTAAAATAAATAACTGAACTCTCCAAAGGGATTGGAATTTTTGTCAAGAGATGGGGGGATAAAAAAGAGGTTGTGTCAAAACGTTGGCACAACCTCTTTTATATTTTACAGTTCTGCTATATTTTCTTTTGGCTATGCTGCTTTTTCCTCATGCATTTGGCAACAAGTTGCTATATTCC
>NZ_JAPQKZ010000096.1:0-9750 GCF_027257075.1 Bacteroides sp. LFL-34
TGTGGCAGAATATTATTAATAGCTGGCAGTTGTGGAAAAAGAGAAAGAATGAGATAAAATAATGAATATAATCTATTGATATTTAGGTGTTTGCTATTTGTACCCAACTTTTCCTTTGTTTTTCCTATTTTCCTGCTTATTCCAATAAATGCGTTTATTTTGTTACCAGTTTGTTACTTGAATAGCATTGAGTAACAAAAAAAATATCTATATTTGCCATCGGTAACAAAATAAAAACATAAGTATGGCGAAGAAGAAACAAGAGGCTAAATTGAAGGAGCCTGTAAGAATCCGGTTTAAGCAACTTGCCAATGGTAACCAGTCTATATATTTGGACTATTACACAGGTGATGTTATTCGGAAAGAAAACTATGTTGGCGGTAAGCGTCAGTATGAGTTTTTGAAACTCTATCTTATTCCTGAAAAGACAAGGGAAGATAAGGCAAAGAATGAAACTACGCTGGCTCTTGCCAAAGCGATTCAAAGCAAGCGGATAGTAGAGCTACAGAATGATGCGCATGGATTTCAGAACACTAATAAGTCAAAAGCGAATGTAATTGACTATTTGGTGAACATGAGAAACCAATCTAAAGAGCGTGGTAGCTTGAATTATGAAAAGACTATTGGTAACACTATCCGTGAATTGAAACTATTCAGAGGGGACTATATCGCTTTCCGTGATATAGACAAAGATTTCCTTAGTAACTTTGTGGATTTCTTAAAACAAGCCAAGAAAGCAAGCAAATACGGATTGGCAAAAGCAGGAGGAGTGTTAAGTAATAATTCGGTAGTCGCTTATTACGGAGTATTGCGCACCGCTCTGAATAAAGCATTTAAAGAAGGAATTATAACCATTAATCCTACTAAGGAATTTAACTTTGCCGATAAGGTAAAAGCGGAAGCGAGCCGTAGGGAGTATCTGACGATAGAAGAACTGAAACTGCTTATAGCTACTGAATGTAAGTATGAGATAATGAAGCAAGCCTTTCTTTTCAGTTGTTTGTGTGGATTACGGGTAAGCGACATAAGAAAGTTGAAATGGAGTGATTTACAGAAAAGCGGTGAAAGGATTAGAATTGAAATAAAGATGCAGAAAACCAAAGAGCCGCTTTACTTGCCTATATCTGATGAAGCCTTAAAGTGGCTGCCACAGCGGGGGGAAGCGAAAGATGATGATTTTATTTTCCCTTTGACACATGAGGGTACTATAAATAATATACTTCAAAAATGGGCGAAAGCAGCAGGAGTAACTAAGCATATCTCATTTCATGTTGCAAGACATACCCACGCTACCATGATGTTAACATTAGGTGCAGATTTATACACAGTTAGCAAGTTATTGGGGCATAAGAACATTGCTACAACTCAAATTTATGCCAAGATTGTAGATAAAAAGAAAGAAGAAGCGATAAGTTTGATACCAAACTTAACGGATTAATTTAAAAAGAAAGAAAGTACGGAACGCTGATAGCCGCACTTTCTTTCTTTTTTTGCCTATGTTTTACTGGAAAAATATATCTTTGCCGCTACTAACTGAAACAGAGCATATTATGACAGAAGAAGAACTGAAAGTAAAATTCGATTATATACAAGGCATATTCAACCGTTGCATAAACTATGCCTGCCAAATTTTGATAGACAGTATCATCGTCAAGGTTCGATACTTGAATGGAGAACAGGCTGATGAACTGGAACGTCAGGAATATATACATGCTGTTAATGAATTAGCGCAACTATATATCCGTTATTCAGCACTGAATGACATCCAAAATTTCTACTCTGTACCCGATTTCTTTTGGGAAAGCGGTTTTTATGAAGCCTTGAAGCCTGATGAAAAAAGAAAATATCTTTCATTCTCTCCTCTTTCGTTCAATTATTCCCAATATGCGCAGGATAATACAGTTTACGATGAAGAACTACCTTATTTCTCCATGACAGTAAAAGCTGTTGTGTTGGAAAGATATTCGGCATACTTGCGAAAAAAGAAAGAGGATAGAGCGCAGGTAGAAACACAGCCGCAACAGGAACAGGTAGAACTGAATCCGGAGCCAACTATCGTTTCTCCAGTAATAGCCGTACCTCCCGTCGCTGAAACGGAAAATCAGTTTGAATCAATTCTTAATGACGGTCAGATAGAATTGATTGCGGAATGTATGAATGAGGTTAAGATGTTCAATGCCCCCGTAACTTCTGACGACCTGAAAGCGATACTCTCTTGCAAGCCCAAAGTCATATTCAGGTCTAATAATAACAGGTATCTCGCTTTTCTTTTTTCAGAGTTGAGCTATCGCAACCTGATTACCCCCAATTGGCAATCGGTTATTGCCAACCATAAACTCTTTCTTTCCAAAGACAAAAGTAGGGATAAATACCTCAATCAAGGTGATTTAGCCACAGCTACGAATTATGTGAAAGACATAGACCATGTGAAAGGATATGCAATCATAGACAAGTATATCAAACAACTGAAAAAACTTTAAGAACAGGTTAAGACCTCAAACATAACTTAATCCGCTATCAAGCTATTACTCAATACTTTTGCCCCCGTAATCGATTACAAGTAAACGGAGGGCATGCACTCCATATTGTTTCACGCAAATACTTATATAGTATGAGTAAGAGTATTGAGATGCGAGTTGAAGAACTCGAAAATTTAGTGTTCCTTTCAAAAAACGTGCTTAGTTTCGAGGAAGCAAGCAAGTTTTTAAACCTTTCCAAAAGTTACCTGTATAAACTGACTTCGGGTAACCTGATACCGCACTACAAACCGCAGGGCAAGATGCTTTATTTTGAGAAAGCAGAGTTGGAAGCGTGGCTACGTCAAAATCCTGTAAAGACACAAGCGCAGATAGAACAGGAAGCGCAGAAGTATGTTCTTAACCGTCCCTTAAAAAAGTAAGTCTATGGAAAACAAGAAAGGAACGGAAACGCAAAAGATGACGAGGGAAGATTTTGCTGTCCTTTGGAAAACCATTCATCTAAAGATAACCGACACTTACGATGTACCGCCCGAAATACTTTGGGTAAATGGCTCTACTATCGGCACATTGGGAAATTTCAGTGCATCTACAGGTAAGGCAAAGAGTAAAAAGACATTCAACGTTTCCGCCATTGTGGCGGCAGCGTTGAAGAATGACGAAGTTCTGCAATATTCGGCTTTCCTACCGGAAAATAAACGTAAAATTCTTTATGTAGATACCGAACAGAGTAAATACCACTGTCACAAGGTAATGGAACGTATTATGCGTTTGGCAGGTCTTCCCACCGATAAAGACAGGGATGATTTTATTTTTGTCGTCTTGCGGGAATGTACACCGGATAAGCGTAAGCAGATAATCGACTATATGCTTGCCAATATGGAAGATATAGGACTTGTTATCATAGATGGCATACGTGACTTGATGTATGACATCAATAGTCCGAGCGAATCATCCGAACTGATAAATCTCTTGATGAAGTGGTCGAGTGAATACAATCTACATATTCACACTGTCTTGCATCTGAACAAAGGGGATGACAATACGCGAGGGCATATTGGTACGGAGCTTAACAATAAGGCTGAAACGGTCTTGCAGGTTACTAAAAGCACTCAAGACGTAAATATCAGTGAAGTAAAAGCGATGCATATCCGTGATAAAGATTTCGAGCCGTTTGCATTTCGTATTAATGATAGTGCGCTTCCTGAAATAGCGGAAGATTACATTTTTGAACAGCCCAAGCAAGACCGTAGTTTTCCGCTTACAGAGTTGACCGAGCTACAACACCGTGAAGCATTGACTAACGGCTTTGGTAAACAAGTGATACAAGGTTATCCTAAAGTGATAGCTGCCTTAAAGGAGGGTTACGCAAGTATCGGTTTTGAACGTGGGCGCAATGTGCTTGTGAAGCTGAATAAGTTTCTTGTAAACAAGCGAATGCTTGTAAAAGAGGGTAAAGGTTATAAGTATAACCCTGATTTCCACTACTAACAATAGGTTTGGTTTAGTCCGTGTGTATATATAAGAGGAATGAACTTCTTTTGATACTGTAAGTACAAAGTAAGTTTAGTACAGTTCAGGCGTATATATAGCGGACTAAACGGAATTTGTTTCAATTATTCAATCATCAATACATTTAGATTATGACAATCGAAGAATCCAAAAATATAAAGTTGGCAGACTATTTGCACAGTTTGGGATATAATCCCGTGAAACAACAAGGCAGCAGTCTTTGGTATAAATCACCATTCAGGGAAGAGAAAGAACCCTCTTTCAAAGTGAATCCTGACCGCAATTTGTGGTATGATTTCGGATTAGGCAAAGGTGGCAACATCATTGCATTGGCGCAAGAACTCTACGCATCCGACAGTGTGCCGTACCTTTTAGATAAGATTGCGCAGCAGGCATTACACGTCCGTCCTGTTTCTTTCTCTTTTCGGCAGCAATCTTCTACACAGCCGAGTTTTCAGCAGTTGGAAGTTGTGCCGCTTTCTTCTCCTGCCTTGTATTCTTACTTGCAGGAGAGGGGGATAAATACGGAACTGGCAAAAAGAGAATGTAAGGAAGTCCGTTTTGTGAATAATGGCAAACAGTTCTTTGCTGTTGGTTTTCCGAATGCTTCGGGTGGGTACGAGGTACGCAACAAGTATTTTAAAGGTTGTATCGCACCCAAAGACATCACTTATATACGACAGAAGGGAGAGCCGAGAGAAACCTGCTACATGTTCGAGGGATTTATGGATTATCTTTCTTTTCTGACCCTACGGCAGAAATCCTGTCTTACCTATCCCGACCTTGACAAGCAAGACTACATCATTTTGAACTCCGTTTCCAATCTCTCTAAAGCGTTGTACCCGTTAGGGAATTATGAACATATACATTGCTTTTTCGATAACGATGCGGCAGGAATGAAAGCCGTGCAGGAATTGCATCGGGAATACGGCTGGCGTGTCCGAGATTCTTCTCGTATCTACAGTAACTATAAAGATTTGAACGACTATCTTACGGGTAAGAAATTGTCGCAGTCGTTAGAGTTCCCACAACCGACAAAACAGACCGAAAGGCAGGTGCAGCAACCAACCAAGAAGAAAGGCAAAGGTTTTAGGATGTAACCGCCGCACGCACCCACAGGCTTTTAAGTAAAGAAAAGCCATAGCTCAATAGGGCGTTTTCTTAACGCAGTGCAAGCACCGCTAAAAACACCCTATCGAGCAAAGGGGCGATGCCCCTTTTGAAACCCCGTGAGCCATGCGGCACGTATGCAAGGCAAGCGGAATTGTCTAACGAAAAAATGTAATTCAATATGGGATATTTTACCCTTGATTTCAAGAAAGCAAAAGGCGCATCCGATGCCCGGATGTCCGACCACATTGAACGCCGGGTGATAGCGTCTAACGTTGACCCCACACGAACGCATCTCAATCGGGAACTTGTACAACTTCCCAAAGGAGTAACGGAACGTGACGAAGCGATAGCCCACCGCATCAAGTCGGCAGGCATCAAGCGCAAAATTACGCCTGACCAAGTAAGGGCTATTCGTGTTATGCTGTCGGGAACGCACGAGGACATGATGAAGATACAACAGGACGGACGTATAGATGAATGGTGTGACGATAGTATGCAATGGTTGCACAAGACTTTCGGAAAGGAGAACACCGTTTCCGCAGTTCTTCACATGGACGAAACCACACCGCACATACATGCTACCATTGTGCCGATAGTAATGGGTGAGCGCAGAAAGGCGAAGCAGAAAAAGCAAACGGAGGGAAAACGTACCTATCGCAAGAAAACCGATGCAGCCCGATTGTGTGCAGATGATGTGTTGAACCGTGATAGGTTGGTAGCCTATCATGATGATTACGCTAAAGTTATGGAGAGATACGGTTTGCAGCGTGGTGTACGTGGATCGGAAGCCAGACATACCACTACAGCCCAATATTACCGCGATTTGAAACGACAGACGGGTGAACTCGAAACAGACGTGCAGCAACTCCAATCCGAAAAGAAAGCAGCGGAGAAACGACTACTACAAATCAAAAGAGAAATCGGCACAGAACGGCTGGAAGTGGTTAAGACAGAAGCTAAAACCGCCATTATCGCAAAGGTAGGTTCTCTTTTGGGCAGTGGAGAAATCAAAGAACTGAAACAGGAGAACCAGCAGCTTCGTGATGAAGTTGTTGCTCGTGACGAGAGCATCGAAAGACTGCAAATTATGATGCAGAAGCAACGGGAACAGTACAGCAGGGAATTGGTAAAAGTGCAGGGTAAGCACATCAAGGAACTGGATGAAACCCGAAAGGAGATATCACGGCTGTCACAGATGATTAAAAAGGCTTGTGCATGGCTACCACTACTAAAAGAACTTTTCCGAATGGAAAGGCTATGTCGTGTTGTCGGTTTCTCAACTGAACAAACAGCAAAACTGATGTTAGGGGAAAAGATAGAACATAATGGCACACTCTATTCCGAAGAGTATAAACGGAATTTCGTAACGGATAAGGTGACTGCACAAATAGTAACAGCTTCAACTGTTGGAAAGAACAAATTGGTGCTAATCATCAATCGAAAAAATGTTTCCGATTGGTTCAGGGAGCAGTTTAGCAAACTCTATCAAAGGATACAACCGAAAGAGGAGCAGAAAAGGAGCAAAGGTTTTAGCCTGTAAAGAGAGGTATTTGGCTGAAATACAGTAAAAAGTACAATTCACAATGAATGATACTGTACCTTTTGCTATATTTGCATATAATCAATTTAATATTAAAAGAATGAATGAAGATTTTGATTATTTAGAAATAAACCGGAAGTCTTGGAACAACAGGGTAGATGTGCATTTGAAATCTGACTTTTACGATGTCGAAGGCTTTTTGAAAGGTGAGTCGTCTCTCAATGATATAGAACTTGGTTTACTTGGAGATATAAAAGGGAAATCTATTCTGCATTTACAATGCCATTTCGGACAAGATACTATTTCGTTGGGTAGACTTGGCGCAAATGTTACAGGTGTTGATTTATCCGATAAAGCGATTGACCATGCAAAGATATTAGCCGGGAAAGCAAATGTTAATGCAACTTTTATCTGCTGTGATATTTATGATTTGCCTGCTCATTTGAATGAACAATTCGACATCATATTTACAAGCTATGGAGTGATTGGCTGGTTGCCGGATATGAATAAGTGGGCTCAGATTATTTCAAATTATCTAAAACCAAATGGGAAGTTTGTATTTGTGGAGTTTCATCCGATTGTGTGGATGTTTGATGATGACTTTAAAAGGATTGAATATAACTACTTCAATTCCGGTGCAATCAGAGAAACACAAGAGGGAACCTATACGGACGGGGAAAATGATTTGTTGCAAGAATGTGTAACGTGGAATCATAGTTTGAGGGAGGTTATAAATAGCCTTATACAAAGTGGGCTTACCATATCTTCTTTTGATGAATTTGATTATTCACCCTATAATTGTTTTTCCCAAACAGTTGAATGTGAACCTAACAAATATAGGATAAAACATTTGAGTAATCATATTCCGATGGTCTATTCTATAATAGCTACAAAATAAGAAAGGCTGGAAAGAATTTAATATAATAGATATGAAAACGGATTTTACAATCAGGCAAGCTCAACAGTCGGATGCGGTTGAACTAAAAGAGTTATTTCAAAATACAGTTATCGTGATAAATAGACGCGATTACTCGCAGGTAGAAGTTGAGGATTGGGCATCCTGCGGAGATGACCTTTCTAACATTGAAGAGATGATAAAGACCCACTATTTTATTGTAGCTGTTAATCAACAGTCACAAATCGTTGGTTTTTCATCTATTACGCCTCATGGCTATTTACATTCTATGTTTGTTCACAAGGACTTTCAAGGTAAAGGTATTGCTACGATGCTTTTGGAAGAAATAGAACGGTATGCAATTACAGCCGGGATTATGCGGATTACATCCGAAGTGAGTTTGACTGCTCGCCCTTTCTTTGAAAAAAAAGGTTATGTAGTAGAGGAAGAGCAAAAGCGCAAGGCGAATCAGCTTTCTCTTACTAATTTTTGGATGGCAAGGGAAGTAACTAAAATCCAACGTTATGAGGGACGTATTCCTGCCTGCGGTGTGTTCTGCGGGGGATGTCCTACGTATACAAGAGAGAAAAATCCCTGTAAAGGAGCCGAACTGAATAGTTCTCGCTGTGAAAAATGCAAAACATTTCATTTATGTTGTTTGGAGAAAGAGATAACACATTGTTTCCAATGCAGCAGCTTCCCATGTGCCAGATTTAAAGGCTTTACTAAGCGTTGGTTGAAGTATGGACAGAATTTTATTGAAAATCAGAAACTGTTAAGTGAGATAGGCGAAGTAGCGTTTTTGGAGTATTATAATAAAAAGGTTACAGATTAAGTTTAGTACGTTCCTTTGTCTATATATCCAAAACGGACTAAACTTATTTGTACTGACAGCACTATTTTTGTACTTTTGTCGCATATAATAAATCGCAAATGGATATAAATCAGAGTTATAGAGAAGCAGTAAAGACCATAAAAGAAGCTATCCTACGCAGCCAGTACCGTGCAGCCGTATCGGTGAACAAGGAACAGCTATCTCTTTATTACGGCATCGGACGTTATGTGTCGGAAAATTCTCGTACAGGCTTTTGGGGGAAAGGTGCAATTGAACAAATATCTTCTTTGTTGCAGAAAGAATTGCCGGGGCTAAGGGGATTTTCAGCAACAAGCATAAGAAATATGCGTATTTTTTATGAGGAGTGGGATAAGGTTTTAAATCATCCGCCGTTGGCTGATGATTTGGTGTTGAATGAAAAATTGCTTCTTGTAGAAATTCATCAGCCACTGGCTGATGAATTTAACTGGTCAGACTTCCTTTCAATCGGCTTTAGTCATCATACCGAAATAATATCCAAAGCTAAGACTTTGGAAGCAAGGCTATTTTATATACATGAGTGCGCTACTCGTTATTGGAGTAAATACACTTTAAGGGATTACTTAAAAGCAGACCTATACAGCCATCGGGGAACTTTGCCTAATAATTTCGCACAAACATTGCCTGATACTAAGCAAGCTCTAAAAGCTGTTTGTTCATTCAAAGATGAATACCTGCTTGATTTCATTAATGTGGAGGAACTGGATGAACAAGAAGAGGATTTAGATGAAAAGATAGTAGAAAAGGCGATTGTTGCCAACGTGAAGAAGTTCATCATGACCTTTGGGCAAGATTTCAGTTTTATAGGCAATCAATATCGTATGGAGGTTGCAGGGGAAGAAATGTTCATTGATTTGCTCTTTTTCAATCGAGAGCTTAATTCCCTGGTCGCGGTCGAGTTGAAATCCGGAAAATTCCGTACATCTTATTTGGGGCAGTTGAATACTTATTTATCCGCTTTAGATACATATATCAGAAAGCCGCACGAGAATCCCTCTATAGGGATAATTCTTTGCAGGGAAATGAATCAAACCTTTGTAGAGTTTGCCGTTCGTGATTATAACAAGCCGATGGGA
Organism: Bacteroides sp. LFL-34; assembly: GCF_027257075.1. NCBI lineage: Bacteria > Pseudomonadati > Bacteroidota > Bacteroidia > Bacteroidales > Bacteroidaceae > Bacteroides > Bacteroides sp. LFL-34. The sequence continues at coordinate 9,488 of NZ_JAPQKZ010000096.1, forward strand.
GTTGCTACTTATCGTGCATCTAAAGATATGCCGGAACGACTTCGTAACGCTCTGCCCGACATTGAGGACTTGAAAAAGCTATTGTAAGGCAAAAGCCTTATTTCTTTTTTGGCAGGTAATTGCCTTTTGTTACCTTTGCATAAGAAGCCCACCACAAAGCGAATTTCTTCGTTTTTTTTGTTACTATTTTGTTACCCACTGTTAGTAATAGGTGGGCTTCTTTCCTGATAATCAATTATATATGCTAATCAATATATAATATG
>NZ_JAPQKZ010000097.1:0-7953 GCF_027257075.1 Bacteroides sp. LFL-34
TTCGCCAAAGACAATGAGCTTACAATTCCTCACCCTGCATTTATTGATACTGTTTATGACGCTGCAAATACGTTTTTCAGTGGTGAAAGCATTGATAAGCCCGATATTCGTGTAAGTCACATTATCAAGGGAAGAATACCCGAAGCAATACACAAACCTGCAAATCAACTTCTTGAAAGTGATAAGACTATCTACTACGAAAGATGTGCTTTTATTATTCAGATTCCTACGATTTACGAAACGGTGAACGGAAATAAGCTAACTCTTACTATTGGTGGTGTGAGAGCTTATAATCACACAAATCTGTATTCAAAGAAAGGAGCAGAAAGGTTTAAGGTATTTATTGGCTTTACTTGTAAAGTTTGTACAAACTTGTGTGTATCAACAGACGGTTTTCTTAGTTGTTTGGAAGTTACTAATACCAAAGATTTATATCGGGCAGTATTGGAAATGTTTCAGAGTTATCAACCTGCAAAACATCTACATTTGTTGCAAACACTTAGTAACTCATATCTCACAGAACATCAATTTTGCCAATTACTTGGTAGAATGAGACTTTATCAATCATTGCCACAAGGTTATCAGAAAGATATTCCTAAAATGCTTATCACTGATTCACAAATAAATACAGTTGCAAAAGCATATATCAATGATAAGAACTTTGGGAGCTTGGGGAATGATATTAGTATGTGGAAATTGTATAATCTATTGACAGGGGCAAATAAGAGCAGTTATATAGATTCATTCTTGGATAGAGCGGTAAATGCTACTGAAATAGCAACGGGAATAAATGCCGCTTTGCATGGAGACACTAAATATAAGTGGTTTATTGATTGATTAAACAGGGGAATATTCAGAAATGGGTATTCTCCTATTTTATTAATTGTATTGCAATGGATAAAAAGAAAGAAACTATGGTTAGTAAGATTGAATATCTGAAAGAAACAATTTGTCATTGTGAGAATAATCTCCAATATATAAAGAGGTTACAAGCATTGAAATATTGGTTGCTGAAATTAGATGTCTTATTGGATAATTCCAATGATGAGATTTATAGAAAGTATTTCTATTCAGATAAGGGACATTCTTTCTTTGATAGAATCTGTTTATCAATAACAGATTATCAATATGGAAATAAACCTTTCAATTATTAATTTATTTAAAATAAAGAATCATGTTTTATTATAAGATACTTGTTTGGCTCTTTTGGGTGGTATTGTCTTTTATAACAGGTTGTGTTCCGTTAATCCTGCTTATTCTTTTAGTTGGCTTATGGGAAGTGGAAGAAGCGGATAAACGTCACTAACTACTTGTGTGTTCAAAACAGGAATGTGTTCAAATAAATCTACAAAGGTGGTTTGAACACATTCTTTCATGTTATCAATTTAATCAAAGAATAAAATGAAAACAGCCGTAATATACGCTCGTGTTTCTTCAAGTAATGACAGACAGGACACAAGCAGACAAATAGAGGATTTAAAGAAATATGCTATCTCACAGGATATAGAAATTGTGAATATATTCCAGGAGCATATTTCAGGTGCAAAGAAAATAGAGGAAAGACAGATTTTAGGAGAATGTTTGGAATACTGTAAACGTGAATCTGTGAATATCCTACTTTTGTCTGAATTGTCAAGACTAGGGAGAAGTACATTACAGGTTCTTCGCTCTTTAGATATATTGCATGAATCGAAAGTATCGGTTTACATACAGAACTTAGGCTTATATACTTTGCAACCAAATGGGGAAGTTAATCCAATAGCGTCTATCATGGTGACAGTACTTGCAGAAATGGCAAATATTGAAAGAAGCAATATTCAATACCGTTTGAATAGTGGTAGGGCAAATTATATTGCCAAAGGTGGTAAACTTGGCAGAAAGACAGGTTCAACCAAAACGGATGATAAGAAAAAAGAAGAATATAAGGAAGTCATTGCTTTACTAAGAAAAGGCTATTCAATCAGAAATATAGCTAAGCTACAAAGTATTGGTATTTCCACCGTTCAACGGATAAAAAATCAGTTTATAAAGCCATAATCATAAAATATCGGTGGGGTGGAAAAATTCAGAGATTTAGTTTTTATATGGGGAGTCTTGAATTTTTCCACTACCATAAATTTATAAAGCAGAAATAGCCCTCAACTTTTAATAAACAATAGTTCTTGCTATTACAAACGCTTTTTGTAACTTTGTACCAATTTCAGATACCTAATGTGTTGGGGCTGAAAGGACATATTAGTTAACGAAGAGCGTTTTAAATATTATCCTATCATGAAATCTGGACAATTTCACTTGCACGGGATAGTAGGCAAGAACGCTCACGTCAATGTTATATACCTATCTTGTTAAGATAGTCTATATATCGTTTGGCGTGGGCTATTGTTTATTATTGTGCAAGGGCAGTCCAGAGCCTCATGATGATAATATTCGATAGTTCCCACGCTTTTCTCATTGTGTAATACTATCCAAAGGGAACAGGGTAGATAAAACGATATATAACTACGAATCAGACATTAAGAAACAACTTTTGCTACTATCTTTCAAGTAGCCAACTCAATTTTTGAGCAACTTATACTACAAATTAATTTATCAATCAAAAAAAAGAAATAATGGCATATACTGTAAGAGATTTATCAAATGCTCAAAGGTTTGAGTATAAAGGATATGAAGTTTTTATGTATTGTGTTGAGGATAGTTTTTGGAGTGGAGAAAGAACTTATAAAGTTGATATAAGTATTAGTAACCATGTTTATTATAGAATAGCAGAAGATATACAGATAGCTCGTTATCAACAGCAGAGACAAAGTTATTTTCCAATGACTTATAATAATGGGTACAATGGAACTTATGACATAATGAAGAAACTAAAAGAACGCATATTGTTTAGTTCCTCTTTTAATGTTATTGTAAAACGTAAATTTACTATACTGAAAGATAATGAGCCTTATGTTAGAGATGCAATGGGACAAATAAAATCTATCATTGATAGTAAGTTTGGTAATGTGAATGATAAATTTAAAAATATTCAAAATATTATTTGACATGACAAGGATTGGTTGGATTATTGTAGGAATACTTGTTTATTTCCTGTTGGGTTGGATTTTAAAGGATATAGTTTTTTCTATTATCACAATCGAAGGTGATACTACAATGGGAGATATTTTGAAGTATGAGCAAATTGTTTACTCTGCCTTAACAGCTATTTATATCATTATAATGAATATTGTGCAAGGAGATGATAATGGAGACTCATCATCTCCTATTATGTTAGTTATTGCTACCTATTTAGGAGCAAGGTTTCTCCCTCTTTCAATGGGAAGCGTTATATTGTACAGTGTATTAAACATTGTGGCTATAATTTGGGGAGCTTGCGAGTTGAAAAAAGGCTAAATAAAAAGAAGGCTAATGGAAGAGTTTTTAATGATAATATTAGCAGGAGCAGTAGGTGGTTTTATCTTTTCACTCATAGTTAAATCTGAAAACAAAAGAAAACATAACTGATAAAATAAAGATTTATGGGAGCAGTAATAGGAATTATAATTTATGCGATAATAGCATATATTACCTGTCCACGTAAAGAAAATGGGAGTTTTGAGGAAGGAGCAATAGCATTGTATATCATCGTTCCTGTTGTGGTTTTGGCGATTTATTTTATATGTAATAATTGATTATTTTATAGAGAATAGTATTATTCATGAAGAATATATATGCGATTTACATATTACTATTAATGCTATTACTATCTTGTACTAGTAAAAAGGATAGTAATATACAGGCTACTATTGACAGTTTATTTATATATGACAATCATCCTACTTTGGAAATATCAGAAGCTAAATATTTGCAATGGGTAGATTCGGTATTAGGAGTAAAAGGTGTGAAACTGATTGATTATAGAAATGGGATATACCAATATGATGATACAAGGTTTTATTGGAATAGAACTTTTGATTATTTCTTAGTATATCCCTCTAGCTTTACACATGGAGAAGAATCAGATTTAGGCAATGGAAATCATTTCGTAAATGAAGATAGTACAATCTGTTTGAATGTGTATGCTACTTACTTCGATGTTTTTAAAGATGATTATTCGCTTCATGAATGGTTTGATATAATGATTGATACAGAAGTAGAACAAGGCAATAGAATTGTCAAGAAAGATATTACAGACCATAGTTATACTATTGAAGGTAATACTAAGGGTGGTAGATATTTTTATAGTAAAGCTACTCATAAAAAAGCTTATGAACGTGAGATTATTGTAACAGTGAAATTGAAGTATACAGATTCAAGAAGAAAAGAGGTAGAGAAACTTTTACCAAATATATTCAAATATGTCTCAACAAATGAGTTATAAAAAACAATGGTGCTACGAATTGAAGATATATCTTTCATTGGTGTATATGTAAATGATAGCTTTAGAGACTTTAAAGATATAAATGATTATGCCAATTATCATGTATCATTACTAAACAATAAAAGATATCAAGCTTTTAGTGGTGGAGATTTTATTGATAGAGTAGTTAAAGGTGGATATGCTACTGACCCTAATTATAAGAGAGCATTATCTAATGTATATAATCAGATAGCTAAAGCCCAAGAAGGAATGAAGATTCCTAAATTAAAGGGTGCAGGAGAGTTAAGAGCTAGAATATTAAGACAGTTCAATAGAGAAAAAGCTGCCAACAGAAATGAAGAACAATTAATTGGCTTCGATTGGAGTAGATATAAATCTAATAAACCTAAGCCAGAAACTACACCTACTCAAAGTGAGCAGTTAGAGAATGGCGGTGTTATTAAAGCACAAGACGGAATAGTAACTCAAGCTATTAATAAAGTTAAGAGTTTTCTTCCTAAAGAAGAACCTAAAGAGCCTATTAATGTTGTAGATGTTGCTAAAGAATATGCTCCTAGTGCTGCAACTTCATTCTTATCTGGAAGTGTTAATCCTTTTATCAATAAGCTATTAGAAGGAAAGAAGCCTTCTCTAGATTATTCCCATAAATTTGGAAGTACAGGGAATAAGTTTGAGGAGTTTGCAAGTGTAATGACTCCTATCTTTAAAGAAGCATTAGAAGAAAATGGATTGCCCACTACTAATCTTAATAACTTAGTAAGGCAAGCAGCATTGGAAAGTAATTATGGATTAGACCCTAGAGGTGAAAGAGGGTTTAACTTAAGTGGAATTAAACATCCAGGTGATTCAATAGCTCCCAAATATAAGAAGAGCAGATACAAAGACGGATTTGATTATATAGACTTTGATAATCTAAAAGACTATGCTAATTATAAAGTAAAAGTACTGAATGATAGATATAAAGCTCTAGATGCTAAAGATACTAATGACTTTATAGATAGATTACATGGAAATAATTCTGGAGGATATAATTATAGTGCAGATAAAGATTCTTACAGAAGAAATTTGAATGGAACTTTATCACTTAATAAGTACTTAAAGATAGGTGGTATTATTAAATATCAAAATCCTTCTAGTGGGATTAAATATATAGGAGGTTATGACAAGAAAGGTAATATGGTATTGCCAGTTACTAATGAGAACGGCATGAATAATGTAACTTTACCAGAAGTAACAGTTACTCCTAGAAATATAAATCTTGCTGGTGCAGTAGATAGAGGAAAGCGTAAATTTCTAAAGACTACTGGAGAACTAGCAACTCCAGTACTAGCAGGCGCTGGAATAGCAGGACTTGGATATGGACTTGCTACAGCTACAATTCCTACATTAATAAGTCTGGGAACCAGTTATGTAGGTACTAAAGTAGGAGAATCTATTGATGATAAAACAGATAATAATACTAATTATAAAACAATGGGTGGGCTTATTGGAGGAGCTGTTGGTGGATTAGGAGCTAATATGACTCCGAGACTAATAGCAGGAGATGCATACACTACTGTTGGTGGAAAGTTCGGATATTATGGTAATCCTCTACAGAGATTTACAGGTACAGTAGGAAGAAGGCTAAATCTTAATACTAAAGCTCGAAATCCAGAATTACTTAGGAAGATTTCTGAACCTGCGCCCATTAATTCCAATGGTACTATACAAGTAAGTAATCCTACTCCAAGAGCTGATTTTGCCAGAACTAATTTTACTACTGACAGACCAGTTGTATCTCATTCAGAGAAAAATAATTGGGACCACATGGATTTAATGATATTTGACCCTAAAATTACTAAAGGATTAAAGCCTGCATCTGTAGAGCCTTCAGATACATTCTATCCATTTGCTAATATAACAGCAAAGCCGTCCCAAACGACTTTAGTAAGTGGAAATAAATCAGCATTAATAAATGCCCAAGATAAAGGAATGAGTACTCTTAGTAGTCCTAAGTTAAGGCAGATATATAAGGATATGCAAGCAGAATATCTAGGAAATTTAACTAGGTATTCAAGGATGACACCCTTACAGAGAAGACTGGCTAAAACTGGTTTTAAAGACAACGTGTCTCCTGCATCGAAGAAAGCATACGCAGAAGAAATTCAGAAGTTACAATCAAAGAGAGGAACTCCTACTATAAAAGATTATAGAAAGATAGAAGAAGATACAGGGTTAGATGCTGGGGTTGTAGATATAAAGGACCTAAACCCTGAACTTGTAGATAAAATAGCTAATAGTAAGGGATATTTTACGTATCCCAATGGAGAAGTGACTAGTAGCTATCATTATCCACAAGCTTATAGTGATAAGGCTGTTTTAAATAGGATGCCTTACAATAAAGTATTCTATGACCCTGCATCTCCAGTAGAAGAACAGTGGGCAATTAAAAATGGATTTTTAAAATAAATTGATTATGATAATAAATGCAATAAATGGAAATGGGAATAGACTGATTAGGGTCAATAAAGATACTAATAAAGATGCAGTTAAAGAGTTCTTAGTTACTACGTTAAGTCAATGTGATACAAACGGGCATTTTATCGAAACTCCTTATTCTGAATCTAAGCTACTAGATAAATATTTAGGGGAAGTAGTATTGAATATATATGTGACTAACCTATATCCAGAACCTATTGGAGAGTATATTCTTGATATACAAGATGATAATTTTGGAAAATATTCTCATTTAGATATGTGGTATGTAAAGCAGCAAGTAGATAAGTATTGGAATACAATAGAGTACTTTATAAATGAAATGAATAAATGAATTAATATGGAAAATGAATTAAATAAATGGATTAAACAAAAATGTGCCCACTTTACTATGATTCCCTTTGGGTTAGAAGATTTGGGCGAAATGACAGAAGTATCTAAGTTTAAAAAAGGAGAAGATATTATTACACAATACATGATAGAATCAGACCATTCTTACATATTTGCAGAAATAGACGAGGGAGAGACAACATGGAAATTGCTCTCCCGTATTCCAGATGAGATTATTCGTCAGATTGATTATCTTGCTTGGGAGGAAGAGGGCATAGCCATTCCCTAAATGCCATAAATTCTCCTTCAAATAAAGTAACCCTTCCTGCTGGAATTAGTACTAATTATCTAAACAATAAACTAAATGAAGAATAATTATAAACTTTTATATAGCATCGCAACTCGTTATTATCATACTAATAATTTGGAGGCAGCTAAGATTCTATATGAAGAACTCGTATTAGAGGGAGTTATTCCAGAATTTAAATTCAATATGGAAGTTTGGAAAAATGATAAATCGGGTAAAAATGTATGGAAATGGTATCAAGAAGGAATTTTAGATATTGAATGGGAAGAACCTATGTTAATTATATTATTAATGCAAGAATATCCTTATTTTATGGGAATATTAAACGAATAAATAAAATGATAAATATGACTGATGAACAAGTGGTAGAGAAGTTAATAGGAATATTACAGCCTATATACCAAGAAGGAAGATTAACCGAAGATGAAGTTAATGAGATATTTTATTATGCTACTATTGGCAACAGCATGGTAGAGCATGGAGA
>NZ_JAPQKZ010000098.1:0-7876 GCF_027257075.1 Bacteroides sp. LFL-34
TTTATATTTTAGATTTTTCTCGGTTTGACTTAACCGATTGAGAAATAAACTTTTAGCGAATTATTTGAGAAATAGAAGTAACGATTTAGCAACTGTGCGAATTTCAGCGTTTTGCGTTGCTATGCTGTCAAATAACTCTTTCATTTGCAAATATAACATCTTTTTCCGAAAGTACGAACTTTCGGTGGCAATTTTATAAAATCAACTTGCGAAAAAAGAAAATCATTCATCCCATTCATGGGTTGTGTCATCGGTGGCGTTGTACTGTTTCCAACGTCCCGATTTCTCGCCGTCGGTGTATTGCCCCTCGATGGTTATATAGGGTTTTCCGTCCCGTGTCGATTCCACACGATAAAAGCCGTCAAGTTTTCCGTTACGGTAGTGTCGTGTAGTCCTGCTGCGAAGCGTGCGCCCATCCTCGAATATTTCCCATTCCTCACCCTCTTTTTTGCCGTCTATATAATGAGATTCAAAAATCTGCTCACCCGTCTTGCTGTCAAAGCGGCGTTCCCGTCCGCTCTCCACACTCTGCCTATACTCCTTTTCGATTTCTATTTTGCCGTTACGAAAATAGGTCTTTACAGTTCCGTCTATCTTGCCTTGCTGCATGGGTGTTTCTTTTCGGGGAGTAACGCCATCTTGGTAATACTCCGTGAATATGCCGTTGCGCTTTCCTTTGGCATATATGCCCGATTCACGCAGTACCCCATCACGATAGCGGAGATAATCACCGTTTATTATGCCGTCGGAAAGTTTAACACGCTCCTCGTCAAGCCCTCGTATAATGCGATATTCTCCCTGCAACGGCTGTTTACTGCCTTTTTCATAATAGACCGTGCGCCGTGCGTTATCCGTTATAGTCTGTAAATCGTCCCATTTTACTATTTGTTGTGCGGAAGCCGTGCCACACAATAGCAAAAAGAGGTATAGTGTTAATATTCTATTCATTGTATTTTTGCTTTTCGAGGTTGATAATGGTTTGGAAAGGAACGCCGTTTAGGAGTGATCTTTCCGTGTTAATAACTTTTTTATCAATAGCGAAATTACTACTGCTATCATCAAATAGATGCACACACAGCCTTGCATTAATAAAAAAATGTCAAATGCTATAGGATTGCTGTTTGTGTAACATATGTATCCTAAACAGAATAAACAGGTTGCAGCCAACATAATTACTGCTATTATACGAATTACGTTGCTGTGCAACCATAAATCAGTCAAGACAAATAAAATAGATACAAATAATTGCAAGATGAAGACACCAAGGAACATACCTGAGACATATTCCGATTCAGGTATTGACTTTAAGTAAGAACATGATAAATATATGTTCACACCCAATAGTGTAAAGAACGATATAACTTTTGCTAATCGATTTATTTGCTTTAACCTATGTCGTGACATGATTGTTATTAATGTTCGGCAGATAAACCACTTTCAATGTTTCATCTGTTTGTTAGCAACCTGTTCTATCCTTCTAATCCATTACATTCACATTCAATTTTTCCGTTTTCTTTGGTATATAGACTATACCATATAACATGACCTGCATAATAATCAGGGGAACAACTTATATACATGTTTATATCTGTTATCCCTTCCCCAACAGAAAAATAAATAGATTGCACCTTTAAGCTATTATAAAAATCAGTTTGAGTTATAGGTAAAAATACTTTTTCCTCATATGCCGTCAAATAACAATCTTTTTCGTTTGTTACTTTAGAATCTTCATCTTTTATCCATTCTTCAGCAAGTCTAATCATTCCTTCCTCTATTGCTGTTTCTGTGCAGATTTCTTTATTATTATTTACCCACACTAAAACAGATTTAATTATAGGGAGAATAGATATATTGTCAATTCCTTGTTTATTAGATATTTCGACACGAGTTGATTCATTCCATATTGAAACATGGAAATTATACTCATAAGACAGACTTCCTTGTACAAAATCTTTTTCTGTAAGTTGTTCTATTTCTACTATCATCTTGTTTTCGCTTTATGGGTTGCTAACGGTTCTCAGCTATACGCAGGCAGGGATTTTAACCACTGAACTTCCTACGAAGAACTGAACTTTAAATTTACCACTTAACTGTCCTACGAAGCACGAAACCCCTGCTTGCGTATAGGTGATGTTATGCGGTCGGTTTTCATTTTCTCTTCTTTCTCGTTAATTTCTGCTGCAAAGTTACTAAATTTGCAGTCAAGTATTCACCTGTAAGAAGTTACTAATGACAAAAAAGAAATTGCCCGTTCGTTTTACGGGTCAGCACTTTACTATTGATAAAGTGCTAATAAAAGATGCAATAAGACAAGCAAATATAAGTAATCAGGATACGGTTTTAGATATTGGGGCAGGCAAGGGGTTTCTTACTGTTCATTTATTAAAAATCGCCAACAATGTTGTTGCTATTGAAAACGACACAGCTTTGGTTGAACATTTACGAAAATTATTTTCTGATGCCCGAAATGTTCAAGTTGTCGGTTGTGATTTTAGGAATTTTGCAGTTCCGAAATTTCCTTTCAAAGTGGTGTCAAATATTCCTTATGGCATTACTTCCGATATTTTCAAAATCCTGATGTTTGAGAGTCTTGGAAATTTTCTGGGAGGTTCCATTGTCCTTCAGTTAGAACCTACACAAAAGTTATTTTCGAGGAAGCTTTACAATCCATATACCGTTTTCTATCATACTTTTTTTGATTTGAAACTTGTCTATGAGGTAGGTCCTGAAAGTTTCTTTCCACCGCCAACTGTCAAATCAGCCCTGTTAAACATTAAAAGAAAACAGTTATTTTTTGATTTTAAGTTTAAAGCCAAATACTTAGCATTTATTTCCTGTCTGTTAGAGAAACCTGATTTATCTGTAAAAACAGCTTTAAAGTCGATTTTCAGGAAAAGTCAGGTCAGGTCAATTTCGGAAAAATTCGGTTTAAACCTTAATGCTCAAATTGTTTGTTTGTCTCCAAGTCAATGGGTAAACTGTTTTTTGGAAATGCTGGAAGTTGTCCCTGAAAAATTTCATCCTTCGTAGTTCAAAGTCGGGTGGTTGTCAAGATGATTTTTCTGGTTTGGTGTCGTCTTTTAAGCTGCCGCATAATGTTCAGTGAATAATCGACCTTTTGGGAGATTGATTCGCTTGTTATCTGCATTTACTAATAAAAATCACAATAAAGCCTCCAATCTCCAGTTTGACTGTTTTTTGCCAAATAGAAATTTCCGCTATCTATGATATTAAGGTTCGCTTTTTCATCTGAAGCTATCTGAATCATAAATTCATATCCATCACCGAAATCTATACCTGACTGTATATAATTAGGATAACCGCCTATTTTATGCCCGGCAAAACAATCCGTATAGTCATAATAGTCGGTGATTTCCCCGGAATCTTCCATTTCCACCAACTCATCTTCTATATCCATTGGAATGTCGCCACTATCCCATACAGGATAATCTTCAGTAATTAGTTGGCTTTTCAGCGGATAGGGCTTTATGCGTAACGATGATTGCATGTGTATATCCTTAACAACCAACACATCTTCTTCTTTGTATTCACGAATAACCCAATCATCTCCGTTATATGCCAGTCTGCCGGGCATATTTTCAGACACAAAAACAGTCAATACTTTCGACCCTTTAAGTGCATCAGGTATATAGGGCAACCCTTCAAGACATATTTGTAACAATGGCAACATTGCTTTACCATTGCTATCTATCGGTATATCTTCACTTTCTCTATATAGATACACTTGACCAATCCAACTTTCAGTATTGGAATTTGTAGGTCTAAATCCCCCGGTTATAAAACCAGTTGCCCTTTTAACCAATTGTTTTTTTATTTCTTCTATTTTTTTCATTTTTTTCTATGCAGATAACATTGTGCTAACAGCGAAATCGGCTGTTATTTTCTTCAAGTATATCACCTTGCGAACAAATATAAAAAAAGTGCAGTACACCACGAACAGCGTACCGCACTTTTTTCGGCAAATCGGGCAGGATTTAACATTTATAGCTTGAATCCCTTGCCTTTCCTTTGCGGTTGTATAGGTCGGCGTATGTTCTGCCTTAACTTCTCGAACTGTTCCTTGAACCACTCGGCAATGGGCTTTCGGTCGATGGCAAGAACCAATTTAGTCCCGTCCGTGGGGTCTTTCAGCACTTGGAAACCTGCCCTTTCGGTCGTGAATTTCCGTCCGTGTTCCTCCGAGTAGAGTTCCCCTGCATACTCCAACGGCTTTCCCTTGACGAGCGTTGCGGTCTGCCTTTCATCGAACCCGACAAGGCGGCAGAGGTTTTCGATACGGAGCATTTCACGGAAATAGGGAAACCATGCTGCCGCCCTTGCGATTACCGTTTTCAGAAACGATATTTCCTGCTTGTGCCTTGTGTCCTTGTCGGCTATCTCCCTGCCGTGCTTTTGCTGCATTTCCCGTATCTCCCTGCTGTGGTCTGCCTGCATGGTCTGTATCCTATCTTGCAGGGCTTCGATGGTTTCCTCGTGGTCGGCTACCTCCTTATGCAGGGCGGTGTTCTCCCTTTCCAGCGTCTTGACCTTGTTACTGCCGAAAAGAGAACCGACGCTCTCGGCGATGTTGGCGGCTGCGGTGGTTGCCGCCCCTTTCAGCTTCTCGGTCTGTATTTCTTTTTTCGCCCGTCTTAGTTCCTCCTGTGCCGTTTCTTTCTGCTGCTGCAAATCCACCACTTCCGCTTTGAGGTCGTCGGAGAGTTTCTGTATATCCCGATAATACTGCTGCGTGGACTTGTGGCGAGCTTTCGAGCCGTCTATGCCCCTTTGCAGCCCGTATTTCGCCATCGCCACGGCATAGGTATCTTGGTAGGACTTCAATTTCAGCCGTGTCATAATATCGTCTGCGCACAGCCTCACGGTGTCGGTCGGCTTCTTGCGGTATCGCTTCTTCGTCTGTTCCTCCCTTTTCCTGCGCTTGCGCTCTCCCTTGACGATGGGGACGAGTGTAACGTGTATGTGCGGCGTTTCCTCGTCCCTGTGCAGGTGAGCCGCCACGATGTTCTCCTTTCCGAACGTGTCGGCGAAGTATTTCAGATTGTCGGCGCACCACTCGTCCAAACGCCCCTCTTCCTCTATCCGCTTCATGTCCTCGTGCGTTCCCGATACGTTGATGCGGATTGCCCGTACTTGGTTGCTTCCGATTTTGCGTGTCAGCCCCGCTTCTTCTAATCTCTGCTGTATAGCCGCCGAACGGTCTTTTATCCCGTCGGGGTATTCGATAAGCCTGCGGTTTAGGTGCGTGCGTGTGGGGTCGGCGTTCTTCGGTATGATGAAACGCTCGATATGTGCGGTCGTTCCGCTGTCGCTGCCGTGCGCCTTTTCCATGTGTAAAACTACGAAACCCATATATTTTTCCTTTCTTCCTTGACTTGTGAAACAATGATTTTTCGTATCTTCGGGGCGGCAAATGCCGTCCCCGATGGGGTGTGCAGAGGGGCTTACCCCTTGCCTTATTGGGGAATTTTCAGCGATACGTAGTATTGCGGCTCGGAAAATTCCCTAATAAGCTACGGTATTTTCTCCGTAAATACCCTGCGGCGTGCCGTCTGCCTGCCCGTCTGCCTTTCGGCTATGGCTGTCCCTGCCGCCTGCTTGCCCGTAACCCCACCTTATTTTTTTCCTTTCGGTCGGTGGGTGGCGGGGCGGTCGTTTCCGTTTTCAAAGGCTCTTTTGCACGGGGCGGTCGGATACAAGGTTTTCCCGATAAATACGCTCGCAGCGAAGCGAGAGGAAGATTTATTGGGAAACGGCGCAGCCGCCTGACCTTTTAGCCGACGTAAAGCCCCGTGCTTGCTTTGCCTTTGTAAACGAAAACGATTGCTCCGCTTTCCTCTGAAAAGAGAAATAGACCCTGCAATATATATCACCATAGTGATAGGTTTGCATGTTTGCATGCTGGTATGCTGGTACGTTTGCATGTTGGTATGTTGGTATATCATCATGCTTTCCAACGGCTGTTGGGCTTGCCGTCCGAAACAACCGACACGAATACCGTCGTTTTCTCTTTTCGCCCGTGTATAATCCTCTCTAATAATGCCCTGCGGACTTTCGCCGCCCCGAACGATTCGACACGGAAAGCGAGGGCGGCTATCGTTTCGAGGTTGTAAACCTCCGCGCTGTATTTGTCCGATAGGCGGATAATGTGCTTTATGTCATATATAGATAAAACTCCGCTTTTGCAGAGTGCCTTTATCCCTGCCCTAACCGTCGGGGCGATAACCCCGAACAGTTCGCAGATTTCCCGCTCGGTCATGGCGGTTGCGCCTATATCGCTCGGCAGGGAGATATTGCCCTGCCCGTCCATCGTGATAATGTTCCTTTCTTCTTTCATCGGTATTCTGTTCTTAATTAGATGGCTCGGCAGATATTCTTCTCCATATCTTCCAACTTGTGCGACAAGGTTTCCATGTCTTGGCTTATCTTCTGGGCGGTGATTTTGGCGTAAATTTGGGTGGTCTTTATGTTCGTGTGCCCCAAAAGGCGGCTCACCGTTTCGATGGGTACGCCGTGCGACAGAAGTACGGTCGTGGCGTTCGTGTGGCGTGCGACATGGTAGGTCAAGCGTACCTTGAAGCCGCATTGTCTGCCTATATCTTTGAGTATCTTGTTACAACTGCCGTTGTTCGGAACGGGGAAAACATGACCGTCCCTTGCCAGCCCCTTGTACTTCTCGATGATACGCTTGGGAACGTCCAAAAGGCGGATGTTCGATTCGGTGTTGGTCTTCTTTCTTCGGGTGATTATCCACAGGTTGCCGTCGAAGAATGTTTGCAGGCGGTCGGCGGTGAGGTTCTTCACGTCCGAATACGCCAAACCCGTGAAAACAGAAAAGACGAACAAGTCCCGTACAAGCTCGTGGGTGGCGTTCTTCATCGGTGCGTTCATGAGCGTCTGTATCTCCGTTTGGGTGAGGTAGCCCCTGTCCACGCTTTCGGGAGAGTTGATATATCCCGCAAAGGGATTAAAGGGCAAACGCCCGTCGTTCCTCGCTATGGAAACGATGTGTTTCAACACAATCATGTAGCCCCACACGGTATTGGTGCGGCATTTCTTCTCCGTGCGCAGAAAATACTCGAAGTCGTTGATGAACGTGAGGTTGAGTTCCTTTAATGGAATATCCTCACGCTTGTAGGTATGGGGCAGGAACTCCCGAATATGGTTGCAGACCGTCCGATAACGGGTAAATGTACCCTGCGCCCTGCTGTGCCCGACTTTCTTCTCGAACTCGGCGTTGTGCTGCTCGAACAGCTTCAGCAAAGTTTCCTGCTTGACGCCGATACCGAGATAGGCGTCTTTGAGTTTGGCGGCGGTAACATAACCGTCCGTCTGCATTAACTCTTGATAGCGGCGGTTTACTTCCACACGGATTTTATCTACCGCAAGGTTGATTCTCTGCGCTTCGACGCTCTTGCCCGAAGCACGGTTGTTCTTCACGTCCCACAGCCGTGGGGGAACGTCCATCTTGCAACTGAACTGTTTAATCTCGCCGTCCACCGTGATACGGCACATTAAAGGCAGGTTGCCGTTCGGCTTCTCGCTGCCTTTCTTCACGTAAAATAATACCTTGAATGTACTACGCATAACTCACTCCTTTTTTTGGTTACAAAATTAGTTATTAGTGAGTTACCGACTGCTATGCAAAATTACGCAAATCGCAGAAACAGAACCATTTAGCAAGAAATTCACACCCGTTACGGGGGTAATGAGGTGGTAACTGAACTTCTGCGCTGTTTGGCTTCGAGGTGGTATTTCGTTGGCTCTGTCCCATAGAAAAACAAAGCGTAACGAACGCTGTATCAGCTAATTCGCTACGTTTTACCCAAATTTACTTTTTCGCTATGTGTTTATTTTA
>NZ_JAPQKZ010000099.1:0-6350 GCF_027257075.1 Bacteroides sp. LFL-34
ATTAAAATAAACAGATAGCTAAAAAGTAAATTTGAGAAAAGCGTAGCGATTCAACTGAAAGAGTGGTCGTTACGCTTTTGCTTTTGATGTGGAAAAGGTCGTTTGCAGACATCCAAAAGCCACACAACGCAAGAGTTCAGTTACCACATCATTACTGCCGTAATGTGTGAACTTCCAGAATAAGCATCTGTTTTTCTGCGATTTGCGTAATTTTGCGTAGCTGTTGGTAACTCACGGTAAACTAATTTTGTCACCAAAAAAGAAGTGAGTTATGCGAAGTACATTCAAGGTCTTATTCTACGTGAAGAAAGGCAGTGCAAAGCCCAACGGCAACCTGCCACTGATGTGCCGCCTTACGGTGGACGGAGAGATTAAGCAGTTCAGTTGCAAAATGGAAGTTCCACCCCATTTGTGGGATGTGAAGAACAACCGTGCTTCGGGCAAGAGTGCCGAAGCGCAGAGAATCAACCGTGCGGTTGACAAGATTCGGGTGGAGGTGAACCGCCGCTACCAAGAACTGATGCAGACAGACGGATATGTGACCGCTGCCAAACTGAAAGATGCCTATCTCGGTATCGGTATCAAGCAGGAAACCTTGCTGAAACTCTTTGAGCAGCACAATGCGGAGTTTGCAAAGAAAGTCGGACACAGCCGTGCCAAAGGAACATTCCAACGGTACATAACCGTCTGCAAGCATATTCGGGAGTTCCTGCCCCATACATACAAGCGTGAGGATATTCCCCTCAAAGAGTTAAACCTCACGTTCATCAACGACTTCGAGTATTTCCTGCGCACGGTGAAGAAATGCCGCACTAATACCATTTGGGGCTATATGATTGTGTTGAAGCACATCATTTCCATAGCGAGAAATGACGGTCGTCTGCCGTTCAATCCCTTTGCAGGGTATATCAACTCTCCCGAAAGCGTGGACAGGGGGTATATCACGAAAGAGGAGATACACACCATGATGAATACCGAGATGCCCGACAAGACCCACGAGCTTGTGAGGGACCTGTTTCTGTTTTCGGTGTTCACGGGGTTGGCATATTCCGATGTCAAGAACCTCACCACCGACAACCTGCAAACTTTCTTTGACGGTAACTTATGGATTATCACCCGAAGAAAGAAGACCAACACCGAATCGAATATCCGTCTGTTGGACGTTCCCCGAAAGATTATAGAGAAGTATAAGGGGATGGCAAAGGACAATAAGGTTTTCCCCATGCCAAGTAATACGACCTGCAACAAAAAGCTGAAAGCCATAGCCGATTTGTGCGGTATAAAGACACATTTAACATATCATGTCGCAAGACATTCGGCAGCAACTACCATACTGTTATCCAACGGAGTACCCATTGAAACCGTCAGCCGCCTGTTGGGGCATACCAACATAAAGACCACTCAAATCTACGCGAAGATAACCGCCCAAAAGATAAGTCAGGACTTGGAACTGTTGTCCGACAAGTTGGGGGATATGGAGAAAAGCATTTGCAGTGCCATTTGATAACCCATAAAGAAGAATACAGATGAAAGAGAAACGAAGCATCATCACGATGGACGGACAGGGCAACATCGCCCTGCCGACCGATACAGTCTCCATTGCCATGACCGAGTGGGAACTCTGCGAGTTGTTCGGGGTTATCGCCCCAACAATCCGAGCAGGGATAAAGGCTCTTTGTAAAAGCGGTGTTTTGAGGGAATATGAGACAAAGCATACCATCAAACTGTCGGACAAACGCAGCATGGAGGTTTACAGTCTTGAAGCCATCATCGCCCTTGCTTTCCGCATCAACACATTCGGAGCGGAACAGGTTCGCAGAGCCATACTTGAAAGACTGTACTTGCGAAAAGAAAAAACAGGCATCTTCTTTTCGCTGAACATCACTGATACGGCAAATCCGAAATACTTTGCATAGGCGTATTGCCATTCACACATACTCACGCACCCGAAGAAGCATCTGTTTTCAGCTCTGTTTCTTCGGATTTTTTGTTTTTACAGCCCCGAACAGCCCCGAAGTATTTTTTGCTGCGTTCTGCTGTGATTTGCGTATCAACTTATCCGACAGTTGATTATACTTTTGTAGCTGACATTTTTTCAAACTTAAATCATTGGAATATGGAAGCAAACAAAGTAAATGACAGCCACCGACCGCCCACAGATGGCGGCATGGCAAAGGAAGAGTTTATCCGTGTCGGCACAACGCTCTACAAGATTGTGGAGCAGCCAAGACTGAACGGAGGGTATGTAAGGAAGCGCATCGCATGGAACAACGAGACCCTGCGCCAAGACTATGGCAAGGACTACATCGGCAGCGTACCCAAGTATGACGGCTTCTGCACCGTACCCGAACACGTCAGCTATCAGCCTGTAATCGGCAAGTTCCTTAACCTCTACGAGCCGATACCCCACCAACCGCAAGAGGGTGATTTCCCCTCTGTCCGCTCATTGGTGGAACATATCTTCGGGGAGCAATACGAGTTGGGAATGGACTATCTTCAACTGCTCTACCTGCAACCCATTCAGAAGTTGCCCATCCTGCTGTTGGTGTCGGAGGAGCGCAACACAGGCAAAAGTACATTCCTCAATTTTCTGAAAGCCCTGTTTCAGAATAACGTGACATTCAACACCAACGAGGATTTCCGCAGCCAGTTCAATTCCGACTGGGCTGGGAAACTCCTTATCGTGGTGGACGAAGTATTGCTGAGCCGCCGGGAGGACAGCGAGCGGTTGAAGAACCTGAGCACGGCACTATCCTACAAGGTGGAAGCCAAAGGCAAAGACCGTGACGAAATTGCGTTCTTCGCCAAATTCGTGCTGTGTTCAAACAACGAGTACCTGCCTGTCATCATTGATGCAGGTGAAACCCGTTATTGGGTGCGCAAGATAGACCGCTTGCAGTCGGATGATACCGACTTCCTGCAAAAACTGAAAGCGGAGATACCTGCTTTTCTCCACCATTTACAGCATAGGCAGCTATCCACCGAAAAGAAAAGCCGTATGTGGTTCACGCCCTCACTACTGCATACCGAAGCCTTGCAGAAGATTATCCGCAGCAACCGCAACAGATTGGAGATAGAGATGCACGAGCTTATCCTTGACATTATGGAAAGTGTAGGCACGGACACTTTCTCTTTTGACTGCAACGATATTTTTCTTTTGTTGCGGTATTCACAGGCAAAAGTGGAGAAACATCAAGTACGCAGGGTATTGAAAGAGTGTTGGAAACTTAATCCTGCACCCAACACGCTTACCTATACCACCTATCAGTTGGACTATACCCGTGACTGTCACTATTCGCCCATGCGGAAGACAGGACGGTTCTACACCGTGACAAAATCGTTTTTGGAAACACTATGATTATTTTGATGAAATGATGAATAAGTATATAAATATATTGAAATATAGATATTTACATTCTCATCAAACATTCATCAAAAGTATCTCACTGATGAAAGGAGAAAACAGGACGGACAGACCATGCCCGACACCGTAAACGATGAATTTCTCTTTTCGTGAGTGGTTTGATGAATAAATGATGAGATGATATATAGATATAAATCAATGTGTTAAACCATATGTTCATCAAATCATCGCTTTATCAACCATCATCAAATCCGTAGGAATATACATTATGACAATACAGGAAGCAAAACAAATCAGAATAGCAGACTATCTGCAAAGTCTGGGGTACACACCCGTCAAGCGACAAGATAGCAGCCTTTGGTACAAGTCACCGCTGAGAGAGGAAGCCGAAGCCTCGTTCAAGGTAAACACCGAACTCAACCAATGGTATGACTTCGGCATCGGCAAGGGTGGCAATATCATCGCATTGGCTTCGGAACTCTACCGCTCCGACAACGTGCCGTATCTGTTGGAGTGCATCGCCAAACAGACACCGCATCTGCACACCGCCATCCATGTACCATTTTCTTTTGGTCGGCAATCCGTTTCAGAACCGATGTACCGACATCTGCAAGTTTCGGAGTTATCCTCTCCTGTACTATTATCCTATTTGCAGGAGCGAGGAATAAGCACCGAACTCGCCAAGAGGGAATGTAAGGAACTGCATTTTGAAAACAAGGGCAGACCATACTTCGCCATCGGTTTCCCGAATATGGCAGGTGGTTATGAGGTGCGCAACCGCTATTTCAAAGGTTGTGTCGCTCCAAAGGACATCACCCATATCCGACAAAGTGGAGAACAGCCGACAACCTGTTATCTTTTCGAGGGCTTCATGGATTACCTCTCGTTCCTTTCCATCCGTGTGAGGAACAATCCGCAATGCCCCCGACTGACCACGCAGGATTATATCATCTTGAACTCCGTTTCCAATCTCGCAAAGGCGGAGGGCATATTGGCTGACTATTCCCAAATCGGCTGTTTCCTTGACAACGATACGGCAGGACGGACAGCCTGTGAGCATCTGCAAGCAAGGTTCGGGGAACGCCTTTCCGACAAGTCCATACACTATAGTGAGTATAAGGACTTGAACGACTACCTGTGCGGTAAGCCCTTGTCCCAATCGGCAGAGCCGATGAAGCAGGAGAGGCAAGTCCAATCCGCAAGGCGGATGATGCAGCCACCGAAAAAGCGAGGGCTGAAGATGTAGGGAGTGAGAACGCTTGCAGCCGTGCGGATATTTACAAGCGGAAAATACCATAGCTTATTAGGGAATTTTCCGAGCCGCATTGCAAGCAACGCTGAAAATTCCCCAATAAGCCAAAGAGGTTGCACCTCTCTGGACTCTCCCAAGCCAACGGCAGAAGCCGTACAGGAGAATAATCAACCATTGTTTCACAAGCTAAAAAAGAAAGGAAAACCATATATGGGATTTGTCGTATTACATATGGAAAAGGCGCACGGTTCCGACAGCGGAACGACCGCCCACATCGAGCGTTTTATCATACCGAAGAACGCCGATCCAACTCGCACGCATCTTAACCGAAAACTCATCGACTATCCCGATGGAGTGAAAGACCGAACAGCAGCCATCCAACACCGTTTGGAAAACGCAGGGTTGACACGCAAAATCGGTAACAACCAAGTACAGGCAATCCGCATCATCGTGTCGGGAACGCATGAGGACATGGAGCGTATCGAAAAAGAAGGCAGATTGGACGAGTGGTGTGCCGACAACATGAGCTACTTTGCCTTCATGTTCGGTAAGGAGAATATTGTGGCTGCGCACCTTCATCGGGACGAGGAAACGCCACACATACACATCACCCTTGTTCCAATCGTAAAGGGGGAACGTAAGCGCAGGAAACGGGAGGAACAGACAAAGAAACGCTACCGCAAGAAGCCGACCGACACCGTAAGACTGTGTGCCGATGACATTATGACACGGCTGAAATTGAAGACCTACCAAGATACCTACGCCATTGCGATGGCAAAGTACGGATTGCAGCGTGGCATAGACGGTTCAACGGCACGGCACAAGTCCACGCAGCAGTATTATCGGGACACACAGAAACTTGTCGATAGCCTCAAAGCGGAAGTGGTAGATTTGCAGGAGCGGAAAGAAGCGGCACGGCAGGAACTCCGCCAAGCCAAGAAAGAGGTGCAGACTGAGAAACTGAAAGGCGCAGCCACGACCGCAGCGACCAACATAGCCGAGAGTGTCGGTTCTTTTTTCGGCAGCAACAAGGTCAAGACGCTGGAGAGGGAGAACAAGAATCTGCATGAGCGTGTATCAGAACTTCAAGAAGAAGCCCGACAAAGGGAACAGCAACAGGCGAAACACATACAGGAGATAACAGACGCTTACGAGCTGCGACACCGCAAATTGTCCGAGTTTACAGACTTTGTGAAACGCTACTTCCCATATGTGGAGAAGCTGATACCGACAATAAATTTCCTGCGTGAACGCTTGGGCTTCAATGACGATATTATCCGAAGATTATGCACATTCAAGGACGTTCCCATAAAAGGCAAGCTACATTCTTCCGAGTTCAACCAAGGCTTTGAAACCCAACGTGCCGTCTGCTCCATTAAAGAGGATGAAAATGGAAAGTTCGATTTCAAGATTGATGGAGTATCACATATAAGCTGGTTCAGAAAGAAGATGAACGAGTTTAGGGAAGCTATCGGAATACCGAAACCAAGACAAAACAGAGGTATGCAACTGTAAATCAAAATAAAGTCCGTGATTGTTGAATGACATATCACGGATTTTTTGTACTTTTGCACTCGGATTGAGGCAACTCTATCCAAGACATAAGAAAAAGAAGCGTTATGCTTTCTTGTAAGTCGAGAACGTAGGAAATTCAAGACACTGCACAAGGATGGCATAGTGGTTCTCACGCATATAGCGTGGGCTGCTATACTACATTCGTGCATTTAGGTTTCT
>NZ_JAPQKZ010000100.1:0-1253 GCF_027257075.1 Bacteroides sp. LFL-34
CTACGACCTTCGACTTAGAATGTTGCATTGGTAGTCCACGTTTCTGCATTTGAGCATCCGCTTCTTTGGGCTAAGAAGCAAAAAAGAAAACTATATGAAACAAAAAGTTCCACTATCAAAAATGAACATGACAAAAACGCTATTATCAGTTATGCTTTGTTGCTGTTGCAGCATTATGGCTTTCGGGCAGAACATGACCCAAGAAATTGAAAAGATTATCAAAGGGAAGCAAGCGTCTGTCGGGGTAGCAATTATCCATAATGACGATATAATTGCCATTGCCAACGAGGACAAATATCCCACTATGAGTGTATTCAAATTCCATATAGCAGTGACAGCTCTGAAAAAAATGGAAGCAGAGAATATTCCGCTGGACAAAATGGTGTATATCAAACAGAAAGAAATGCTGAAAAACACGTATAGCCCGTTAAGGGATAAATATCCCGACCAAGGGATTCGTATATCTTATAGGGATATAATCAAATACACAGTATCGATTAGCGACAACAACACATGCGATTGGTTAATAAGGTTTGTTGGTGGTATTGATAAAGTGGACTCCTACATAAAATCTCTTGGGATAAAGGATATGAATTTCACGGAGACAGAGGAAAGCATGCATACGGACATTATGTTATGCTACAACAATTGGAGCACACCATTAGCTATTGCGCAATTGCTCAAGAAACTTCATACAGAAAATATTTTGACAAAAGAGCATTTTGCGTTTTTAGAGACAGCCATGCTTGATTGTGTGTCTGGCAAGAACAAACTAATAGCGGGGTTGCCTACCGATATAAAATTTGGGCATAAAACGGGACGTTCTAACCGAACTGCTGATGGCATACAGATAAGCGAGGGAGATGCAGGAGTGATATATCTTCCCAACGGTGAGAAGTGCTACATTGTCGTTTTGATAAAGGATTCTCGTGAGTCTGATGATGATAACGCCAAAATAATGGCAGATATATCAAATATAGTTTATCGTCATTTGAATAAATAAAAATCCAATTGTAATGAATCAAAGTCTCTAACATATATTTGTTGGAGACTTTTTGTTAAATTTCATATCGGAAAAGTGTGCGTTTCAATAAAAAGTAATAACTTTGCAAATGAAAGAGTTATTTGACAGTATAGCACCGCAAAACGCTGAAAATAGCACAGTTGCTAACTCGTTACCACTGTTTCTCAAATACTCAGTTAAATGTTTATTCTTCAAACGGTTATATTAAACCGTTGAAAATCTAAAATAT
>NZ_JAPQKZ010000101.1:0-7366 GCF_027257075.1 Bacteroides sp. LFL-34
TTGGAATATAGCAACTTGTTGCCAAATGCATGAGGAAAAAGCAGCATAGCCAAAAGAAAATATAGCAGAACTGTAAAATATAAAAGAGGTTGTGCCAACGTTTTGACACAACCTCATTTCTTTTTGGGGGGACCATTCTGGGGACCAATTAGGTAGTATATTATGGATATACCGTTACTGCATGCGCTAATCCTTTTTATTTTAGGTTTTTCCCTACTGACAATTATGGAATTCACTTATTTATTCTGATTTTCCTGCGTTACTTTTGTTCTAAATCAAAAGAAAAACGCCATGAAAAAGATTTTATTTATCCTGTTTGTTGCCCAGTTTATTTTGGCTCCTTATATAATAAAGGGCTATGGTGCAAATCTTGTTGAAGATAATTATGAGTATTCGGGAGTTGACCAAGGGAGAGAGACTGTTGAAAAGGATATTTTAGGTAATATCATCATCCGTGATGATAATGGTAATAGAAAGACTATTGAAAAGGATATCTTAGGGAATATCATCATTCGTGATGATAAAGGCAATAGAACGACTATTGAAAAGGATATTTTGGGGAACATCATTATCCGTGATGATAGAGGCAATAGAACGACTATCGAAGAGGATATTTTAGGAAATTTCATTGTTCGTGATGATAAAGGTAATAGAAAGACTATTGAAGAAGATTTTCTAGGAAATACCATTATCCGGGACGATAAGGGTAATAGAAAAACTATAGAGAAAGATATTCTGGGAAATACTATTATTCGCGATGACAAAGGTAATAGAAAGACGATTACAAAAGATATCTTTGGGAATACTATTATCGAGGATGATAAGGGGAATAGAACAACTATTAAAAAAGATATTTTTGGAAACGAAATAATTGAATATGGTAACGGTCATGGGAAAATTATTAAAAAGGATATTTTTGGAAATACAGTCATTGAGGAGTATTAAAATGTACTTTTTAAAATGATAATATATGGGATGTCATTTGAGATAGGGGTTATTCACAATATCGTGGATAGCCCCTTATTGTATGTTATAACCTGGCAATAATATTTTCGCTATAAAATCATATTATAATCGTAAAAGTGTATATATTTGCATAGTGCGGAGATAAAATATTTATTTCTAAGTTATTCAAGGATAAAGAAATGGAACACAAACAATTACTAACTGTATTTAATTCACTTCCTGTTGGAATAGGTTTCTTCACAGCCGATGGCACTCTGGTAAGATGCAATGAAAGCTTCTGCCGAATTTTTGGCGCTGACTCGCAAACGCTTCTTGGTAATAAACTCAACATAAATGAAAATTCTGTGGTTCCTGACGTGGTGAAGGAAGCAGTTCGTCGTTGTGTTCCGGTACAGATGAGTTTTTTGTATGATTTCGATAAACAGAGAACCGATAAACGCTTTTTCTCTACGCGTACCCGGACCTGCTATTTGAAATGTAATGGTAATCCTCTTTATGACAATGATGGCAAGTTTGTTAATTACATTTTTATCTTTGAAGATATTACAGAAACGGTGAAAAGTGAAGAGGTACTCCGTCAAAGTCGCCGGAAAACGGAGCTTGCTATGAAGGCAGCCAACATCATGTTTTGGGAATTTGATGCAGTGGCCAAATTATTTTATAGTGATAATGAACCGCTGAATGGATACGATCAGTCTAAGCCAGTTAGTATGGCACTATATCTGGAGACTTTGCATCCGGATGACCGTAGTCAGGTTACTGAAGTAATGGAAAGAATGAGCAATGGGGAAGATTTTTCTTTTTCTTTTGATAGCAGGGTTATGTTACCGGATAGCTCAACCTGGCAATTTTGTACGATAAGCGGTGCTTCTTATGAATTTGATTCTAATAAGAAGGTATTGAAATATGTTGGTACCCGAAAGAATAATACGGAGGTGCAGAAAAAGGAGCAGTTCTTCTATAATATATTAAATAATCTTCCGTTATCTGTTCATATCAAAGATGTAGAGAATGATTTCCGCTATGTTTTTTGCAATGAAGAGAGTAAGCTCATGTTTGGTACCAGCGAAGATAAAACTACTTATGATGTGCTGAGTGAAGAAGAAGTAGAGCGTATTCAGAAGACTGATTTAGAGGTATACAATACTGGGAACCCTTATTTCGGCATGGAACGTATTATACTGAAGGATGGACGCAGCTATGATACTATTGTTCGCAAAAGTATAATTGAAGATGATGGCAAACGCTTTCTGTTAAATACCCGCTGGGATCAGAGTTTACAAAATGAACTGAAGCGTCGTGCACAGCTGCTAACTGTCACTATGGAAGCGATGAATGCCTTCACCTGGTTTTTTGAGCCGGCTAAGAACAGGGTGAGTTTCGGTGAAGGTTTTGATAAAAATGGGAAAAAGGCATCAGAAATTAATTCGGTCGAGAAATATCTGACTCTCGTACATCCTGATGACCGACAAAAGTTTGCTGAAACTTTGCAAAAGGCGGTAGAACTAGGAAGCGGTGTATGGGATGTGGAATATCGCATTGACTTTAAAGGAGATGGCATGTATCAATGGTGGGAAACGCGTGGCCTTGTTGAAACCACAACTTTGAACGATGCTCCTTATAAGTATTTGTTCGGTATGACGCAAAATATCGATTCCTATAAGCAGACTGAATTGACCTTACTAAAGAATAAAGAAATACAGGACGCTTTGGTACGACAGAATGAACTGGTTCTTAACAATACGAATTCAGGGTTGGCCTACATCACGAAGGAATATATGGTTCAATGGGAAAATATTTCGTTATGTTCAAAAAGTCTTTCTTTTGAAGCCTACAAAAAAGGTGAACTTTGCTATAAAAGTACATATAATCGTACTTCTCCCTGTGAAAATTGTGTGATGCAACGTGCTTTTGTTTCATTACAGACGGAACAGATGAAGTTTTCGTTGGACAGTGCGCATACCGTTGAAGTGTTTGCCACTCCCGTAGTTCTTGAAGATGGATCTGTGGATGGTGTTGTAATTCGCGTGGATGATGTAACGGAGCGTGAAAAAATGATTAAGGAATTGCAGGAAGCCAAACATCAGGCAGAGCAGTCTGATAAATTGAAATCTGCGTTCCTGGCGAATATGAGTCATGAAATCCGTACTCCCTTGAATGCTATTGTAGGTTTTTCGGAGTTGATGGCTTATGCCGGAGAAGAAGAAAAGGCGGACTATATCCAGATTATTAATAGTAATAATGAGTTATTGCTAAAACTGATAAATGATATACTTGATTTATCCAAGCTGGAAGCCGGTTCGGTAGAACTGAAATACGAACCGTTCGACTTATCCGAACATTTTGAAAACATGTTTACTTCCATGAAGCAGCGCCTGAAGAATCCGGATATCGTGTTAACTGAAATCAATCCTTATCACTGTTGTCGGGTAACTCTGGACCGTAATCGCGTGGCACAAATTATAACGAATTATGTCACTAATGCTATCAAATATACTTCAAAAGGTTCTATTAAAATGGGATATGCATGTAAGGATGGAGGCGTCTATTTTTATGTGAAAGATACCGGTATTGGTATAGCTGATGATAAAAAAGGAAAAGTATTCCAGCGTTTTGAGAAACTTGATGAGTTTGCCCAAGGTACCGGACTTGGACTTTCTATTTGCAAGGCAATTGCAGAAGCTATGGGAGGTAAAGTCGGCTTTGAATCGGTACACAATGAAGGATCGCTGTTTTGGGCATTTTTACCTTGTGAAGTCGATACACTTTCTATGGTAGAAGAGAAGAAAGAAGAGAATATCTCCGGAGGAGAGTTTGGTGCGAATGACGAAGTGATGGAGAAGAGTGCCGGTCGGAAAACAATTCTCATAGCTGAAGATATACAAAGTAATTATTAGCTGGTGTCTACTATCCTGAAGGATCATTATGATTTACTGCATGCGGAGAATGGGCAAAAGGCAGTGGAAATAGCGCGTAGCCAACATGTCGATTTGTTGTTGATGGATATGAAAATGCCTGTACTGGATGGATTGAAGGTTACAGCTGAAATACGTAAGTTTAATGCTAGCTTACCTATCGTCGCACTTACCGCCCATGCTTTCGATTCTGACCGGATTGCTGCAATAAAGGTCGGCTGTAATGAATATCTGGTTAAGCCGATTGAAAAAATGAAATTAATGGTGGCATTAAAGAAATATTTATAATCTTTGCATTGTGAATATCTGGAATTAGTTGAATATATCGATGAATCGTATTAAAGGTATACTTTATGCGGCGGTATCCTCCTCCACTTTTGGGCTGGCTCCGTTTTTTTCTATAACTCTGTTGTTAGCTGGTTTTTCGGCTTTCGAGGTGCTTTCTTATCGTTGGGGAGTGGCTGCTATTGTATTGACACTGTTTGGATGGTGTTCGGGATGTAATTTCCGGCTGGCAAAGAAAGATTTGTTAGTCGTTTTTTTATTAAGTTTGTTGCGGGCAACCACCTCATTCAGTTTGCTCATTGCCTATCAGAATATAGCCACGGGGGTAGCATCGACTATTCATTTTATGTATCCGTTGGCTGTATCATTGGCAATGATGTTTTTCTTTCATGAAAAGAAATCTCTTTTGGTGATGCTTGCTGTTTTAATGTCTTTGTTTGGTGCTGCTTTACTGTCATCGGGAGAGTTGGAGGCGAAAAGTGGTGATACAATAGTAGGATTGGTGGCGGCTTGTATTTCTGTCTTTTCTTACGGAGGATACATCATTGGGGTTCGAACAACACGAGCCGCTCAAATCAATTCCACTGTACTGACATGTTATGTTATGGGGATGGGAGCTGTTTTCTATCTGATAGGAGCTATGGCAACTTCCGGGCTTCATCTGGTGACAGACGGTTATATATGGCTGATTATTTTAGGACTTGCATTGCCGGCTACGGCTATTTCCAATATAACTTTGGTACGGGCAATTAAGTATGCGGGACCTACACTGACTTCTATTTTAGGTGCGATGGAACCACTGACAGCCGTTGTGATCGGTGTCTTTGTTTTTAAAGAACTGTTTACCCTGAATAGTGCTATTGGAATTCTTTTGATTTTGTTGGCTGTGGGTATGGTAGTATTTCGTAAGCAAAAATCTTAAAGAAGATATTAATAAAAAATGCTGCTTATCTGATGTGATAAACAGCATTCATTCTGGAGAGCCTCTTGTCGGATTCGAACCAACGACCCCGAGATTACAAATCACGTGCTCTGGCCAACTGAGCTAAAGAGGCGTTTTTCTTTTGCGGGTGCAAAGGTATGAATTTCTTTTAAAAATGCAAATACATCGCATACTTTTTTTATATTTGCAAAGTTACCAATGATTAGATGAAAATGAAAATTATGAATGTATGTAGTGTGGCGCTTTTAGCCATAGGTATATGGGCTTGTTCCGGACAGAAGAAAGGAACGGCGAATGTTGAAGTTGCAACAGATAGTGTAGAAGTAACTGCGGATGCAAAATCAGTTCAGGCAGATAGTACAGGATATATTGTTCGGGTAGGAGAGATGGCTCCGGATTTCACAATTACCTTGACAGATGGGAAGCAAGTGAGTTTATCTTCCCTTCGTGGTAAAGTTGTCATGTTGCAGTTCACTGCAAGCTGGTGTGGGGTTTGCCGTAAAGAAATGCCGTTTATCGAGAAGGATATTTGGTTGAAGCATAAAAATAATGCAGACTTTGCTCTGATTGGCATTGACCGTGACGAACCGCTTGACAAAGTACTGGCTTTTGCAAAATCTACCGGAGTCACTTATCCGTTAGGACTGGATCCGGGAGCTGATATCTTTGCGAAGTATGCATTACGTGAATCTGGAATAACGAGAAACGTGTTGATTGATAAGGAAGGGAAAATTGTAAAGCTAACTCGTTTATATAATGAGGAAGAGTTTGCTTCTCTTGTGCAGGCAATTAATGAAATGCTGAAATAAAAGAGAGCCTTCATCAGATGTTTCCAACGGAACATATATGAGTATATAAAAATAGTAACGCTATCCTGATGTGATGGCGTTACTATTTTGGTTATATAGTGACGCTATCCGGAGTGTATACCGTCACTATATGAAGATGCATTTTCAAGCAATGCTAAGTTTGACCAGGTAATCGTAATGCTTTCCTTCTTTTATCAATTCTGCCTTAAAACCACATTCGGAAGCATATAAGCTAAGAGTCTGGAAATCTACATATAACCAGTCGAATGTGTCTCCTTTTACATCTTTATATTGCATTTGGAAGTCGATCTCTCCGTAGTAATCTCCGGCCAGATCGATGACTATGCTACCGTCTTCCTCTTCAAAAAGATAACGCAAATCACTGGAATCCATAAATATGCATCCACCGGGGTGGAGAATACGTTTCATCCGTTGGAAAAATTCGGGCATATTATTCAGCCGTCCGATGATTCCGGAACCATTCATGAGCATTAGGATTGTATCGAATGTTTCGGAAAATGTTTCATCAAAAAGGTTGATGAGGCGGGGATCGTTCACTCCGCGTTGTTTCATTACTTCGACAGATAAGGGAGAAATATCAATGGCGCATACGTCTTTTCCCATTTCCTGAAGTGCCAGCGCATGGCAACCACTTCCGGCACCTACATCCAAAATCCGTCCAGTAGCCATTTGCAGGGCGGTACGCTCTAGTATAGGCATAGACTGTATACTACGAAACAGTTCTTTGACGGGAATTTCATCTTCTTCGAATTGAGAAGAAAATACCCGCAAACGATCAGCTCTATGATGGTTGAAATAGTCAGAAATAGCGGCTCCCATCGGGTCCTTTTCTGCAGAAAGAATTGTTGTTGCCATTGGTGGTTACGATTGTTAACTTTGCAAAGATAAATAAATCCGTAGAAAAGGGTTATCTTTGCCATCGGAAATGTTGAATACTAATAAATGATTATATGAGTATAGAAGAAGCAATCATGGGTGGTATCGTTTTTAAAGGTAAGAAAGATAAGCCCAAAGAAGAGGAAAAGGTGAAAACGAAAGCGAAAAAAGCGACGTATATTCGTGGACAACATGGTTCGGGTGCAGCGAAGATGAAAGCAGATATCCGGAAGAAAAGAGCTAGCCGACATAAAAAATAAAGGCTGTAGCAATAAACGGATCATCAATCCGGTTGCCTTTTAGTCATTGAGGAGTGGCTTTTTTCTGATTAAGCAACTGGCAAGGTGGTGTTTATTTTCGGATACATATTTATAGTATTTGTTGTTTTAGGTATATATACTATGTGTTTGATAGATCATATATTCTACATAAAAAGTGGGAGGTGTGTCGTAATGCACGATGCACCTCTTTTTTTGTTCATCACTATACAAATCTGTTCACTTTCTTTAAGCTGCGATCTTTTGAAGATTTCTTTGATTTATGTGTTCCCA
>NZ_JAPQKZ010000102.1:0-7077 GCF_027257075.1 Bacteroides sp. LFL-34
TGAAATTCTTATGCCTAAAGATACAAAATCTTTAGGTAATAACAAAGCCCCAGCTTGTGAAAGTCGGGGCTTTGTGCGTAAAAAACAGAAGGTGTGCATTTTGACACACCTTCTTCTTTTTTCTTTATTAGATAAACCTCCTACGATGAAGGTATGTGGGTAAGCCTTTAATCAAGGAATCGTTTGGTAAGCCCATCATATTCGTCAATCCGACGATCACGAAGGAAAGGCCACCAACGGCGAACGTTTTCCGAACGTTCCATATCTATTTCCACTATCATGTTCTCCGGCTGATCGTTTCCAGCTTGTGCCAGAAATTCCCCTTGTGGTCCTGCTACAAAACTGTTTCCCCAAAATAAGATACCGTTTGTCTGTCCGGAAGGATCGGGCTCGTGTCCTACACGGTTGACGGAGATAACAGGAAGTCCATTGGCAACGGCATGAGCGCGCTGTGAAATAATCCAGGCATTGAGTTGGCGGGCTTTTTCATCGTCCGTGTCACTGCTTTCCCAGCCAATGGCGGTAGGATAAATTAAAAGTTCCGCACCTTTTAGTGCCATCAGGCGGGCAGCTTCCGGATACCATTGATCCCAGCATACTAATACGCCTAGTTTTCCTAAAGAAGTTTGAATCGGTTCAAAACCAATGTCTCCCGGAGTGAAATAGAACTTTTCGTAGTAAGCCGGATCATCGGGAATATGCATTTTCCGGTATTTTCCTGCAATGCTTCCGTCGCGGTCGAATACGACAGCGGTATTATGATAAAGTCCGGGAGCACGTTTCTCAAAAAGAGAGGTGACAAGGACTACTTTATTAGCTGCTGCCAACTCGGAATAAAAGCCTGTGGAAGGCCCGGGAATCGGTTCGGCAAGATCAAACAGGTTCGTGTTTTCTGTCTGGCAAAAATAAAGTGAATTGTGTAACTCCTGGAGCACAATCAGTTGTGCGCCGTGAGCGGCACAAGCCTCGATACTCTTTGCGAGGTTCATTAGATTGGCTTTAATATCTGCGGTATTGGATTGTTGGATGATTCCGACTTTTATCTTTCTCATGATGAATAATTAGTGGGTTGATTCATTCATTATTTTATAATTCCTTTATAGCTCCTTTGTAATTCTTTTATGATTCCTTTATAACACCCAGCGGATATTGCATGGTGACGCAGTGTAGGGAACCGTGCTGTTTAATCAGGGCACGGCAGTCTATTCCAATTATTTGATGGTTTGGAAAGGCTTGCTGCAATACTTCTCCTGCTTTTTTGTCATTCGCCGGCTGATTGTATGTCGGGTAGAGAATAACGTCGTTCATAATCAGGAAATTGGCGTAAGTTGCAGGCAGGCGCTCGCCGTCTTCTTCTATCTTGTCTGCCATGGGTAAGGCTAATAGGCGATAGGGTTCTCCTGCTAAGGTGCGGAATGTTTTCAGCTGTTTTTCCATTGCAAGCAGTGCTTCGTAATGTTCGTCTTCTTTGTTTTCGCATTTCACGTAAGCGATGGTGTCGGTAGAACAGAAGCGTGCCAAAGTGTCGATGTGGCTGTCAGTATCATCACCGGCCAGATAACCGTGGTCTAACCAAAGCACCTTTTGCAGGTGGAAGGTTGATTTCAGGTATTCTTCTATCTCTACCTGGTTCAGTCGTCCGTTTCGTTGGGGAGAAAGCAGACATTCGGAAGTGGTGAGCAATGTACCCATTCCGTCGCTTTCGATAGAACCTCCTTCGAGTACGAAGTCAAGGTGGTCTATATACTGGCCTTTCAAAGCTCCGGCTTCTACGGCATGTTTGGTAATTTGATTATCCAGTTCGGAAGCAAATTTCAGTCCCCAGCCGTTGAAGGTGAAGTCGAGCAGGGAAGGGGTGTCGGTATCTATCATTGTAATGGCTCCGTGGTCGCGGGCCCATGTGTCATTAGTGGCACATTCCAGAAAGCGGACGTTATTCATATTGACAGTAGCAGCTATCTGCTTTTTCACTTCTTCCGGTTCGGGAGTGACAATCAATAATAATTCACGCTTCGCTATTTCCCTGGCAATATTGATAAAACACTCTTGCACTTCCGCCAGCATGTAGGCCCAATCTGTATCGGCATGTGGCCATGTTAACTGTATACCGCTCTGCATGTGCCATTCGGCAGGCAAATGAGGTGCTTTCATTTCTACCTGTACGGTCATGTTTTTGCCGAAGTTCAACTGCAAATCTTTCTCCGAGCCGCTTGGGCTGGGGAGTCCAACCATGATTCCCATTAGACTATATATATATTTAGTTTTTTATAAAATCAGTTTATTGTCTGCATCTAAAGTCAGTTTGTTTTCTGCATCGATGTGACTGTTATGCATTGTTTTCCTGCTTCGGTTTCCGGTCAAAGAACGGATTCTTGGAGGATGCGCTTACGGGGATCGCCATTACCATCTTGCAGTCTTTCAGCCAGTTCAGGCGTTGTGCTGCCAATCCGGCGGAGAACATGACGCGTGTGTCTACGCGTAAATCGGCTGCCGTGGCGCACGCGGAACCTATTGCGATACCTACATCTATGCTGTTCAATGCGCAGGGAACTCCATCAGTACGTCCGGCACAGGTGGCAAATCCGCAATGGCCGCAGTTCAAGCCCTGTGTCTGCTCGCGTGTTCCTATCAGTACAACACATTCGGCACTTAGGATGTTGTCGGCATCACGAAGGAAGAATTTCATTCCGTGTTCTTCTACCATAGCTATCATAGTGTCCGATAATTGTTTAATCTCTTCATCAGTGATGAGGGCCACTTCAATAATATCGATTCCTTTTCCTTTCGGAGCAGTGCGCGCAGCCGTCATCATCTGACGTGCTACCTGCAATATATGCTCGTGACGAGCGTCTCTTTCGTTCAGTATCATAACTTTCTTGAATTAATTAGTAAGGCAAAGATAAATGAAAATTGGCAAAATTACACTAGATGATGAAATAAATAGGGGCTATCATTTGAGTCTGATATGAAAAAACTTTCGTATCGGACTTTGTGTTATTGGGTGGAAAAGGCTATCTTTGTATCTGTCAACTTATAAAGTTATGAGTATATGAGTAATAAAATTTATCCTATCGGCATACAGAACTTCGAGAAAATCCGTAAAGGAGGTTATTGCTATATAGATAAGACTGCTTGGATATATCAAATGGTGAAAACTGGCAGTTATTATTTTCTTAGTCGTCCACGTCGTTTTGGGAAAAGTTTGTTACTGTCTACTTTGGAAGCCTATTTTCAAGGGAAGAAAAAACTTTTCGAAGGATTGGCGATAGAGAAACTGGAAAAAGACTGGTTTAAATATCCGATCCTGCATATTGACCTCAATACAGAAAAATACGATACACCGGAAAGACTTGAAAATAAGCTGAATCGCACATTGGTGGAATGGGAAAAAATCTATGGAGCGGAATCTGCAGAAACTTCTCTAGCTATGCGTTTCGAGGGTATTATTCAGCGTGCTTGTGAGAAAGAGGGCCAGAGTGTCGTTATTCTTGTGGATGAATACGATAAGCCTATGTTACAGGCGATTGGTAATGATGAACTCCAGAAGAGTTTTCGTGATACATTGAAGGCTTTCTATGGAGCTTTAAAAAGCAAGGATGGCTGCATTAAATTTGGTATGCTTACGGGAGTTACAAAATTCGGAAAAGTAAGTGTATTCAGCGATCTGAATAATCTGGAGGATATTTCTATGCGTCAGCAGTATATAGAAATCTGCGGAATCAGTGATCGTGAGTTGCATGAGAACTTTGAAACTGAATTGCATGAATTTGCCGATGCGCAAGGTTTGACGTATGATGAAATTTGCACAGAAATGCGTGAAAGATATGATGGTTATCATTTCACTCATGATTCTATAGGTATGTATAATCCGTTCAGTGTACTTAACACCCTTAAATACAATGTGTTTGGCAACTACTGGTTTGAAACGGGCACACCTACTTATCTGGTCGAATTACTAAAAAAACATCATTACGATCTTCACCGGATGGCTCATGAAGAAACTAGTGCCGACGTACTGAATAGTATTGATTCAACTTCCGACAATCCTATCCCTGTGATTTATCAGAGCGGTTATCTTACCATAAAAGGCTACGATCGTGAATTTGAAACTTATCGCCTGGGATTTCCCAATCGTGAAGTGGAGGAAGGTTTTGTGAAATATCTCATGCCTTTTTATGCCAATATAAATGCCGTAGAATCATCTTTTGAGATTCAGAAGTTTGTCCGCGAAGTCCGTTCGGGAGATTATGATTCTTTTTTCCGTCGTCTTCAGAGTTTCTTTGCAGATACTCCTTATGAATTGGTTCGCGATTTGGAATTGCATTATCAGAATGTTCTCTTTATCGTGTTCAAATTAGTCGGTTTTTATGTAAAAGCGGAATATCACACGAGCCAGGGCCGTATCGATCTTGTTTTGCAGACTGATAAATTTATCTATGTCATGGAATTCAAGCTGGAGGGTACGGCTGAAGAAGCCTTGCAGCAGATCAATGAAAAGCATTATGCTAAACCTTTCGAAAGTGATGGGCGAACACTTTTTAAGATTGGAGTGAATTTTAGTGCTGAAACACGAAACATTGAGAAGTGGGTGGCGGAACTTCAATAAATATAATTTTGGCAGGATTTTCAAGAGAACAAATAGATGTTACATATTAATAATGCCTGTATTGCTTTTGGTACGGAAGTGCTTTTCTCCGGTTTCAGTATGAAGTTGGAAAGGGGAGAAACGGCTTGCATTGTCGGTCAATCCGGTTGTGGAAAGACTTCGTTGCTGAATGCGGTAATGGGGTTTGTGCCTTTGAAAGAAGGATCTATACAGGTAGGGGAAACATTGCTTGATATATCGACTATCGATAGTGTCCGCAGACAGATTGCATGGATTCCTCAAGAATTGGCACTACCTTTTGAATGGGTCAAAGAGATGGTGGCTCTCCCGTTCGGACTGAAAGTGAATCGTTCTGTTCCTTTTTCGGAAGAAAGACTTTTCACTTGTTTCGATGAATTGGGGCTGGAACACGAATTATATACAAAGAGGGTGAATGAAGTATCGGGTGGTCAACGCCAACGTATTATGTTGGCTGTGGCTGCAATGCTCAACAAACCTCTCATTATCATAGATGAACCGACTTCTGCTTTGGATGCCGGATCAACCGGTAAAGTCCTGTCTTTTTTCCGGCGACAGGCGGAAAGAGGAACGGCTGTGTTAGCCGTATCACATGATAAGGACTTTGCTTCGGGCTGTCATTATTTAATAGAACTGTAATTAATTGAACTGTAACGCAAATCGGATAGAATTGTTAAGAATATATTGTGGGAACGATTGATATATCATATTATAATCTCTTTATAGGGCTACTATTGCTTGCCATTCCGTTTTTTTACCTTTGGAAATTTAAAACGGGATTGCTGAAACCTGCCGTGATTGGTACATTACGGATGATTATCCAGCTGTTCTTTATCGGCATGTATCTGAAATATCTCTTTTTATGGAACAATCCCTGGATTAATTTTCTTTGGGTGATAATTATGGTATTCGTGGCCGGGCAGACCGCATTGGTACGTACTCAGTTGAAACGTAGTGTTTTATTAATCCCTATTACGGTAGGATTTCTTTGTAGTGTTGTATTGGTAGGCATCTATTTTATCGGTATTGTTCTCCAACTGGATAATATATTTAGCGCCCAATACTTTATTCCAATATTTGGAATTCTGATGGGTAATATGCTGTCGAGCAATGTAATAGCTTTGAATACTTATTATAGTGGATTGAAACGTGAACAGCAACTATATCGGTATTTATTGGGAAACGGAGCAACAAGGCAGGAAGCGCAGGCTCCATTTATCCGGCAGGCCATCATTAAATCGTTTAGTCCCCTGATTGCGAACATTGCCGTGATGGGATTGGTGGCTCTTCCGGGCACGATGATCGGACAAATTCTGGGAGGAAGCAGCCCGAATGTCGCTATCAAGTATCAGATGATGATTATGGTGATTACTTTCACAGCATCTATGCTATCGCTAATGATTACTATTTCATTGGCTTCGCGTCGATCTTTTGATGCATACGGAAAACTGCTGGAGGTAACAAAAGAACCCAGGAAATGACTGTTATTGACCAGATATTCCATAAAGTAGCTGAAATAGCTATTCCACACTTCTTTATAACAGTGGAGTTTTCAGCATCCGGCACAGAAATGCCGGAACATATCGAGGCTTTCCTGCAGGAAAAATACGAAGCAATTCTTCGTGGAGCCAGTGGACGTAAATTTATCTATAAGGAAGGAGAGTGGCGGCTTATTTTCACTTTCTTCCCTACGGACAGAGTCGTAGACGAACGGTATGCACTGAAAAACAAGGTACAAATGATAAATAAGGTGCAAATGAAAAGCAAAAGCTAACCGGTTATTAGCGTGTTTATTATTTGCCTTTCAACATTCCCCATAAGCAGCGAAGCTGCACGAATTGTTCTCCGGGTTGCACATAACCGCCTTCAAACATCTTTTCCGTTACTTGAAATTTAGAGAGGTGATGGCGTATATACTTCTCTACATCAGGCGATTGTTTCTTGACGAAGACAGCAAATCAACCTTCCCGTCTTCGCGAATGAGCACCCTAGCTTTGATTGTGCGAAAACCGTACTCTTTGCAGTGTTTGGTTTCTACTTTATCAATCCAGAAGATAGCGGTAGCTTTGACCGTATCTGCCGCACAATCTTCGATATTGTCAATCTTTGCAGCCTCGGCTACGGACATTTCGATACTATCACTTTTCTTGGGCTGGCAAGAAACCATCATAACTAGCAGGAGCAGTAAAGTCAAATTTGTTTTCATCGTATTCATTATTTAGATGAAGTAAAAGTACAGAATTTCAATAAATAACGGAAGCTTTAGGCGAAAATTTATAATTAGTTTTTATTCCGGAACCGGTTTTTATCCGAATTTATCCGATGAAAACAGGCAAAGAGGTTGTGTCAAAACGTTGGCACAACCTCTTTTATATTTTACAGTTCTGCTATATTTTCTTTTGGCTATGCTGCTTTTTCCTCATGCATTTGGCAACAAGTTGCTATATTCCAAT
>NZ_JAPQKZ010000103.1:0-6410 GCF_027257075.1 Bacteroides sp. LFL-34
CGCAGTTCTTCTTTCCGGTGTGGTTCGTTTTAGGGCTTAACTTCCTGGTGTTGCTCCGGTCTTTCCGGCTGACGATGATATGTGCGTGCATATCACTGTCACTGTCACCGTCCCGGTTGAAGTGGATCTTTGCGTAATATTCCACATCATCGCTTCTCAAGCCTTTTCCGAAGCCCTCCGCATAGTTTCTCATCACATCCTGTCGTATGTACCGCCGTAAGGCTTCCGCACGCTCCTGCGGAGTTCCGCCCATGCAGCGCAGCTCCTTCTCTGAAGGGCTGACAGTGATAACATAGAACTTTGCGTCAGTCCGGCTTAACTTAGCCTTGTTGTTGTCTATCTTGAATGTGACCTCCCTTGCGCTCACGTAGTCCCGGAACTGGTTGAAGAATGGCTGCACCTCCTCCCCTTTCTTCATCCTCTCCAAATCCTCATGCTGGAGATAGTTCGTCACCGCAACGCAACTGCCTGTATTGGCATATGTGCCGTTACCGCCTCCCTGTATCTTCACGTTCATATCTTTTCCCTTTTGTTCTTCTCGTCCTTGTACAAGGCTTTTATATCATCGAAAAGCCCGGCTTTTCCTTTCGCATCGATATAGCTTGCGATATAGGAGAAGATCTTCTCCTGCCTTTGCGTCACAGCGTCCAGCCTTGCATAAATGGCTTGTTGGTTCTTCAGAAGCATATCCCTCGACTGACTGACTGCCTTTTCCGCCCGGTCCAAAGCCTGCTCCCTTATCCCGGCAAGGCTTGCAAGGTCACGCATGAATAGGTCATTGTCTTTTTGGTATTGGCTGAACTTTTTTTCCGTAAGTATCGAGTCCATGCTCATGGTCACTCTCATGCTTGTACTGCCCATGGCTTCACAAGCCGGACGCAAGAAATCCTGCTCCTGCTTCCTGATGAACGCTATCACCTGATCACAGCGTTTGATAAGTTTCTGCATTTCCTTTGCCGGGCTTTCATGCTCAACCGGATTGATGCCGTACTTCTCGAAGTACTCCAGCGCACAGGAAAGGAAGTCTTTCTTTGATACATTATTGGACTTTGCCAGCCTGTCAAGCCGGGCAAACGTTTTCCGGTCAATGGTTACCGAGGTGGTTGTTTCCTTATCCATACAATTGCGATTTTAATTGCTACTTATATTATTAAATCTCTGATTTACAAAGATATGATTTTAGCCACAATTTCAAAATAATTGTGGCTAAAAATCTTAAACGGCTGATTTTCAGCCGTAGCCCCGCAGGGCAAGAGGAAAAAACAGGGCTTGCCCGGTTTCCTCTTGCTGTTCTTTCGGCTGCTTCGCATCCGGCGAACACCCTCCCCTGCGGTACGGCGAAAGCTCGTACAAGGGGGACGGGGAGAAGTCGGAGCGAGGCACTAAGAAAGAACCTATTCCACAAACAAAAAAACACATAAAAACGACACAACAGGCTGCATAAAATAAACACAAATTGTTTCGCTATATGGAAACAAAAGATTATCTTTGCAACACTAAAAAACTTTATATGGAAGCAAAATCAAGATTCAAGGTCAAATTATCCAACGAAGCCCAAGAGTTTTTAGACGGATTGCCCAACAAGGTACGTGAGAAGATCATTAGCAATATTCGTAAATCTACCTTTGTAATTGATCCAGATTTATTCAAGAAATTGGATGATACGGATATTTGGGAATTCAGAACGTTCTATAACAAAACCAAGTACAGGCTTCTTGCTTTTTGGGATAAGGACGATAAGATAAACACTCTGGTAATCGCAACGCATGGGTTTATCAAGAAAACCCAAAAGACACCTCCCAAAGAAATAGCCAAAGCCGAAGAGATTAGAAAAGATTATTTTAATTCAAAAAGATAAAGCGTATGGAAGCAAAGAAATTTTATACACTCGAAGAAATCGAGGATAAATACATCGGGGAAAAAGGTACTCCCAAACGTGATGCCTACGAAGAAGAACTTAACTCCTTTTTGATAGGTGAAGCCATTAAACAGGCTCGCCAATCAAAGAACTTAACCCAAGAGGAGTTAGGTAATCTGATAGGAGTGCAGCGTGCTCAAATCTCCCGAATTGAAAACGGTAAGAACTTAACCTTTTCCACCATTGCAAGAGTTTTTAAGGCTATGGGGATAAGTGCTAAACTTGAAATCGGAAGCATGGGAAAAGTTGCGTTATGGTAACTAACTATATAACAAAAAGTTATATCAAATCCGGGAGCGAAAACGCATCCCGGAAAATTCTCGCTTTATACATAAAAAATCATAATTAAACACATATTAACACGCGGGAAAATTCGCTCGATTTACCCCGCTGCGCTTGGCTTTTGCTTTGCTTTCACAAGTATTCAAAAACTCGTTTTTAGGCTATTTCCGTTTTTCTTGACCTCCTAAAATCTCTTTGACTTGTTTTAAAGCATAGCTTGTTATATGCTTATCAACTTTTGAAATTGCATTTATAAATTACTAACTATCAACAAATTATAGCAACACAAAAGGGATTAAAAACGAGTTTTTGAATGTTATAAACGAGTTTTTGAATGTTATTTTGCTCTTTAAAAACGAGTTTTTGAATGTTTTTGTGGAGATACATTTTTCAATCTCGTTTTTAATTTCTATATTTGCGAACATTCAATCTCTCGTTTTTAAAATTACATGAATATGGCTGTAAAGATTACGAACAAAGACGTGATACAGAGTTATTTAATGACCGTATCAAAGTATAACTTTTCCGTGTACGAAAAACGCATTTTGTACCGTCTTGTAGAAGCTATGCAATGTGAACTTGAAGGAAAAAAACTATATCCCGGGCTGCGAATCGAGAAGAATTTGTACGATGACAGGGTTGTTTTAATGCCCATTTCTGCGTTTTTAGCCAACGATGACGATGAGAACTATACCCGTGTGAAAAAAGCCCTTTTAGACCTTAGAAACAAGGCTTTTGAGTTCGATGACGGGCAGGTATGGAAAGTGATAGGTATTATCGAGAAGCCACAATTCAACTATAAAAGGGGCTGGGTAAGATTTGAGATACAGCCGGAAATATATAATGCCGTACTCAACTTCTCAAAGGGATTCAGGAAATATGAGCTTAAAACGGCAATGGAATTTACAAGCCAATACTCGATGCGGTTCTATGAGCTTATGAGCGGACAGGAAAGACCCTTGATTTATACAATCGAGGACTTAAAAATCATGTTCGGCGTACAAGACAAAT
Organism: Bacteroides sp. LFL-34; assembly: GCF_027257075.1. NCBI lineage: Bacteria > Pseudomonadati > Bacteroidota > Bacteroidia > Bacteroidales > Bacteroidaceae > Bacteroides > Bacteroides sp. LFL-34. The sequence goes on from NZ_JAPQKZ010000103.1 coordinate 3,212, forward strand.
ACAAGCGAAACCCCGACTTTATCAAGTGGATTGTAAAGCCTGCGAAAGAAGAATTAGACGCCAAAAGCCCCTATTCCTTTGAATACAAAATCTTAAAGGACGGACGTTCTTTCCATTCACTAAAACTATATCCAAAATACCAGCCGGAGCACAGGGACGAGGAACTCGAAAAGCACGAACTACAAAAACAGGTCAGCTTAGGGTGGGACTTAGACAGGCTCATACGGAACTATCTAAAACAAGACCTGCTATTCACAGACCAAGAGATAAAGAACAACATAGACCTTTTCAAGGCTGCGCAAAAAGAGCTTGACATAATGCTAGAGCTTTCCATTCTCAAGGGAAAAGCAAGAGAAAAGAAAAACCCCAAGGGGTATATTATCAATGCAATCAAAGGGAAATTAAAAGATAGAAAATAGCTTATGAAAACAGGTGATAAAGTTATCGTACCAGCCGAAATAAACGGCTATGGCAGGGATTTACGGGCAATGGTTACAGAGATAGAGAAGTTCGCCGGGGCAATATTCGTAACAGTGATATTCACCGAACCATGTCCGGAAGCCTGCGGAAGAAATGGGGGCGTTTACCATGACTTCCAGCTAATAGCAAGATGATTTATTTTGCTATAACCGCAATAAATTGCAATAATGTTTGTGATAAATTGCTATAACAATACTTATAACTACCTTTGCAACAGAATATAGCATTTTACAGCAATGGAAAAAGGACAGGAAAGCAAGCAAAAGAGGAAAACACCGCTTACCACCATAGCGATAAGCCAAGAGTACGCCCAAAAATTAGACGAGTATTTAAACGGTACGGGTATAACTCGCAAAGAATTTGTCGAGTTATCCGTTGATTATTTCCAAAGAACCGGGTTCGACCTCCGGGGTGAAGCTTTTGACCTCTCCCCATTAGAAAAGGTTGCCGGGCGGCTGGAACAATCCGCAAAGATCATGGAACGACACAACGAGGGAACGGAAGCGGTTCGCCAGCTATTACAGGCAGTCCGGGAACAGACCGCCAAGCAACTCCCTGCGCCGGAACTGATCGCCCATGCTGCCGAAGAAAAAGCAAAGGCAGAAGCCAAAAGCGAAGAACAAGAAAGGGAGATTGCCCGGCTGCGCTCCGAAAACTCCGCTTTGCTGGAATACAAGGAAAAGGCGCACCGGGAACTGTGCCGGGTGCGTGACGAGCAAAAGACTTTCGGAAAAATACATGTAAACACTGAATTAGATGTATAAAACTAATAAACATTACTTTGTCTATCCCTAAAAACAAATACACATGTTCAAACCAACTTCTTTTGCGGAATAATAAGGCAAGGTCACTATCGCCACATGCTCTTTGTAACATTCGGATTTCTTAAATATCTTAGGATACAACCAATAAGCCAGTTTCGTGCTCAAAACACCAATACAAGCCCCTGCTACCACATCATTGAGGTAATGCCTGTCATTGTATATTCTCAAGTATCCCGTAATTGCTGCTATCGCATACCCTGCATAACCAATCCATGGCGACACATCCCTATATTCCCGGTAAAGAAATTCAGCTCCCATAAATGCCGTAGCAGTATGACCGGATGGAAAAGAATTTCGAGTATTACTATCCGGTCTTTTCTCTTTAAACGAATATTTCATCGTATTGACAATCATTCCCATAGTTGCATAAGACATTGCCAAAATTATTGTCCTGCCTTTAAAGCTATGCTTCCCTTTCACACCTGCAAGGTTTAACCCATAAACTGCGACCATTGGCGAATATTGCATATAATCATCAAACTTGATTTTATTTCTTCCTTTGGCAGAAAGGAGATCCTGCACATTCTCCCTCTGTTCTGTAAACCAGCCATCACAGACAAACAAAGCTGCTGTACCTATCCCCATGACAGGAACTAACACCTCTTTAAATTTCAATTGATACACTTCATCTAAAACAGGTTTCGGTAATTCCTTATACAAACTATCCTTCACTCCATTTTGCGCCCATATATGGGTAAAAGAAAACATGAAAATCCCTATCGCCAATAAAGATTCTCTCGTAAAAAAATATTTTTTCATCTACGCTTTTGTTGTGCGAACTATAATTCGATACGGGCACAACAAACAAATACCCCAAAGCGTAAAAAAAAGAAGCGTGGGCTTCCTTATCAACACTCTGAGGTATTTGGCGTAACCCGTATAGACGATAAGTTCCACCCACGCATAGCGCAGGCGTTCACAGAACTTATTCGTGTCTATACATCATCTAATCGCCAAATTTTCAGAGTATACCGAATAATAGTAAACGCTATTAATTATATGTTTATGTTATATCTTTAGTATTTCATGCTTTTACCATTGCCTTAATCTTTTAAATAAATACTTAATCCAATTTTGAGGCTGCAAAGATAGCGAAATATATTGAATATTAATATTTTGCCAGTCCTTCCATTTTCATAAACCCATATTTTTGCTATTATACTAAATCAAGAAGTACAGAGCGAATACTTAATACAACGGTAACAGAATGACAAAACGGACACCCCACCAAAGAGCAACATTTTTTTCTTTTTTCCTAAACACCTGCCAGCGAAGCACAGAGTATTTGTCAAGGGCGAAGGGTAAAAAATACCGCACGAGCGAAGCGAGCACAGGAGATTTTTTACCCGGAGAGTGAAACGTCCCTTGACAAATGCGGCGTGCGTAGCTACCTTTGTGCCGGAAAATAGAAAAATTACCAACTGCCCATGCCAAAACCTCTGCTCTTTTTGGGCTTCTGCCGGAGTTCCAAATCTTCCTCCTGCTGCTTCTTGGGAGTGGGCTGCTCGATGTCGGGTGTTTTCTCCACCTGTCGGATTTTTGACATCTCCGGCTCCTGCCGGGTTTGAAGCTCCGTTTTGAGATTGTCCCATTTCTCCTTTCTGATGCGCTGCGCACGCTCCACCTGTCGGGCAATTTCTGCCGGGTTGCCGTTCTTGACGGCGTTAAGGTAGTCGAAACTTTCCTCCGGCTCCCGGTCAAACCCCATTCGCCGATCAAAAGAGCTTTCACACTTCCGGAAAAAATCCGTCCGGTCAAAACTTCCCTTCACGTTGCCGCAGTTCTTCTTTCCGGTGTGGTTCGTTTTAGGGCTTAACTTCCTGGTGTTGCTCCGGTCTTTCCGGCTGACGATGATATGTGCGTGCATATCACTGTCACTGTCACCGTCCCGGTTG
>NZ_JAPQKZ010000104.1:0-5068 GCF_027257075.1 Bacteroides sp. LFL-34
TTGTTGCCGGAAGTTACTAAAAGAGTGTAAACCGCTGGAAATGAGCGTGTGTTAATTGCTCATTATGGTAATAGGTTACGGATTAGTAAGTTATCTACTACATTATTCTTCTGCGTATTGCGTAACCTTCAAAGAACTCTTCGTATGCAAAGGTAGCATTTTTATTGGGACTTTTGATGTAATCTCTCTGATTTTTCATTCTTATTTTCCGTAAAAGCAATTATTTGCGTCGGTACACCATCGTACAAAACAAGTTTTTGAACGAACGTGTGCCGACTATTGCATAAGCGGTGAGAAAAGGGTTCTGCCTCACGCCTAAACGATTGTTTAGACTGATGATGCAGAACCCCTTTCTTTTGTGCTTATGCCTAAGAGGTGCTTTTACGGATTTCTGACGATTTTTCTTTTCGCTGTTCCTTTGTGCCGGAAGCGGAAAGCCGTGTGTGACCGCCCGGTTCATAAATGAAACAAGCCGTCACCCACGGCAGGCAAACCGGGGAAGAATGATATTATTCGTCCGACCAGACAGGTCTGGCCAAACAGATAATATCATACTTCCTTGTTGGCGGTTTGCCCGGTTTCACGCTTCCGGCATTGTTCCCTTTTCTTTTTGTTGATTCCCTTTTTTACGGATTTCTCTTTTGAAATTTTCTACCTAATCTGCCTCTATTTCCGTTTACCTCCGTTTTTGCGCCTTTCAGTAGGCCGCATCAGACAGTCATTTTCGTGCTGGGTGCAAAGGTAACTCCGGGATCTGACGGGAAAGCAAGGTCAAGCCTCCTGTTTTGTGTGGAAATCTCCACACCTGCGCAGGCTTCGGGTAGTATTTCCGCCAAAAACCTTGCATTCCCTAATCCCTACCTTTTTAGGCACCCGAAACGAAAACGACCGATGCGACAGAAAGACGCATTAAAAAAAATGTCGGATAAACGAGAGGCAGATAAGATAGTTTGAAACTCAACTCCCTCAGCTCTTGAATCCGCATTAAAAATAAAAATCAAAAACAAAACGGATATGAGAATAGCAATGGCAACAAAATTCGTGGCTTGGGAAGTGCCGACATTGGAAGCACTGAAAGGCAGTAAGGTTTACAATCTCCGTGAGAAACTGAACAACGGAAGACAGATGAACCGAGAGGAAAAGGATTGGCTCACAGAAAAGGTGAACAGCAACACCTACTTCAAGAACGCAGTCCCCCTGCAAGGCTGGAGGTTTGACTTCTCCGATGTTCTCCGCACCTACCTCGTAAGCCAATACGGACAATGGACGGAATACAAGGCAACAGACAAGACAGGACTTCGCAGACTTCTGTACGGCAGGATAGACCGAATTGTGGAACTTCAAAAAGAAACATTATGACAGCAGCAATGGACTTCAGACAAATGGCGCAATACATAGGGTTCGCGATATGCTCCCTCATCGTGCGCACCGCCTTCGGGATGTTCGGCATCCTTTGGGGCATCATCAGAGAGATAGTAAACGGAGTGTTCCGAGTGGCGATAGGCATCATCGTGGCAATCCTATCCATCATCGCCTTCTTCGGTTTCATCCTTTGGTTGTTCACCCTTTAACACCTACCGATATGGCAAAGAGAAGCAACAAGACGGCAGCGCAGCAATGCAGATACTACGAGGTGGACAACATCTTCGAGTATATGGTGGAAACCTACATCAACGGCAATATATCCGTATTCCGTGAACTCTACCACGAACTGAACAAGGACACACGGAAAGACTTTATGGACTTCCTATTGAGTGAGGTAGAGCCGACCTATTGGAGAGAGATACTGAAACAGACCATCTAAAAACAACAGCGATATGAAAGGAACAGACCATTTCAAGAGAACGATACAGATGTACTTGGAGCAACGTGCGGAAGAAGACGCACTCTTTGCGAAGAACTACCGCAACCCTGCCAAGAACATAGACGATTGCGTGACCTACATTCTGAACTATGTGCAGAAAAGCAGTTGCAATGGCTTCACGGACGGAGAGATTTACGGACAAGCTGTACACTACTATGACGAGAACGAGATAGAGGTGGGCAAGCCTATCCAATGCCAAGTAGCCGTGAACCACGTTGTGGAACTCACCGCAGAGGAAAAGGCGGAGGCACGGCAGAACGCTATCCGACAATACCAAGAGGAGGAAGTCCGCAAATTACAGAACCGCAACAAGCCGAGAACCGCCACCAAAGCGACCGCCCAACCCATTCAAGAACCCTCATTATTTGATTTAGGCTTATGAAACCGAAAACACGCATACAGAAAGAGGTAGCCAAGTTAATCCGCAGACTACCCGAGCTGACCGAGAAGCAGACGGCATACGCATTTGAGCATTGCTTCAAGCACTATGCCCACAGAACGAAAGGCGGCATCCTCACTTGCACCGAGTGCGGACACCGATGGAAAAGCGAACATCCGCTTGCGGAGAGCGTATGCGGTTGCACCTGCCCCCATTGCGGAAAAGAACTTGAAGTGCTTGACACACGAAAGCGAGTGTTCAAGGATATGGAATACTTCTCCATCATCACCACCTGCAAGCAGTTCCAAGTTATCCGTTTCTTCGCAGTACACACAGAAAGAAAGGTGTGCCAGCCTGCCAAGTATTCCATCAACGAGGTAGTCCAGCGGTGGATTGCCCCCGACGGCAAGACAGAGACCGTGGCAAGGTTGCGGTGTCAAAGCCTATTCTATTGCGACCTATGGAATGAATGTAGCAGTATGGAAATCCGCAGTAACAAGACGTTCAGAGCATACGACATTGACCCTATCTGCACCTACCCGACCATAAAGGTCATACCCGAAACCATACGAAACGGATATAAGGGGAACTTCCACAACATCCTGCCATACGACTTCTTTACCGCTATCCTTTCAGACAGCCGAAAGGAAACCCTATTGAAATCGGGACAGACGGAAATGCTACGTCACTCCATTGTAAGGACTATGGACTTGCAGAGATATTGGAACTCCATCAAGATTTGCATCCGCAATGGCTATACCATTCCCGATGGCTCACTATGGTGCGATACAATAGACTTTCTCCGTCACTTCGGGAAAGACACCAACTGCCCGAAATACGTTTGCCCGACAGACCTCAAGGCTGAACACGACCAGTTGCTTGCCAAACGCAACCGACAGAGAGAGCGAGAGAGGACGGAAGCAGAACGGCAGAAGATGATAGAGAACGAGAAGAACTATCTGAAAGCCAAAGGAATGTTTTTCGGACTTGTATTCTCCGACAATCTTATCTTTGTCAAAGTCATTGAGAGCGTGGAGGAAATGGAAACCGAAGGACGACTGATGCACCACTGCGTGGGTGGCTATCATAACAAGGTGGACTCCCTTATCCTTTCCGCAACCATTGACGGCAAGCGAATAGAAACGATAGAAGTATCACTGAGAACGCTGAAAGTGGTACAGAGCAGAGGGGTGTGCAACTCCAACACCGAGTACCACGACCGCATCATCCGACTTGTGGAGGACAATGCCGGACTGATACAACAGCGGATGAACGTAGCATAACATCAACCTATAACACCGAACAATATGGAAGTACGAATTGAAAGCGTGGTAAATGTATGGGACGACCAAATCCCGATGTTGCTCATCAGCCTTGTGAACACGGCAGTGTTCGCAAGGAACGGGAGCGAGTTCAAGACCGCCATACGGCAGTTGTCCGAAAATACGGACTTGGACAAGTTCTTCGCCTATGGCTACGGACGCAACCACTTTTGGCTGAAACAGCGGCTTGTGTCAGATACGAGCAAGCACATGGAGAATAGACTACTGATTGTTGAATTTTAACCCTAAACGATTATGGCAACGCGAATGACCATTAACGGAGTAAGTACCTGCACGGAAGCAGGAACGGAGAAGTACGAACAATTCCAAATAGGTATCGGCAGACACAAGCGGACACTTGTGCAATATGACTACCGCCACACGGACGGAGAACTATTCTCTTGTGTCAAACCCACATTGGACGAGTGCCGAACCGCAAGGGAGAAGTGGCTGACTGCAAAGGAAGGAAAGGAAGGCAAACAATGAGCGCAACCTATCAAACGCTGATAGTCAAATTCTACAAGCCTATCACGGAATTGGACGGCATCTTTGACGATGCCGAAGCGTGGGGAGTTGATACCCTCAAAGGGTGGATAGAGGACTATGAGAGCAGTCGGTTTACCGCCATTGACACCCATACGGCAGTCATAACGAGCGAGTACAACATAGAGTGCGTGAAAGTGTGGCTGGAAAGAAACACACCCATAGCAGAGAAAACAGTGTCTTGAGCGTTTGGGCGGTGTCCGCACCGCCCAAACATAACCCCTAAAGAACAACGGAATATGATAGCAAAAACGATATATGAGCAGATAGGCGGCAGACGATTTGCCGTAATGACGGGAAGCCGTGACTTCGTGAATATGGGCAACGGCTTACGAATGAGCCTTGCAAGGAACAAGACGAGTGCCAACCGCCTTGACATCATCTATGACGGAGGGGCAGACCTCTACAATATGCGTTTCTACCGTAAGACCTTCAGCAAAAAGACATTTGAGTGTAGGACAAAGGACATCGAAACGCATGAGGGCATATATTGCGATATGCTGGAAGAAATGTTCACAATGGTGACGGGACTTTACACACGATTTTGAGAGGTGGGCGGCGAAAGCCGCCTACTTTCTTTCATGAGCATGATGGCGGGTAAGAAAGTAGCAAAGAAACCGCTGTTTTTTCGCTCAATAGCGATTTTTTGTGTACTTTTGTATTCAGTTAAAAGATTGAACGTAGGAGTATGTTTAATATCCACTCATTTCTTCGGGTGTCCATTGCCGACCTTTTACCAGTTTGCTCTTGGATGTATTAACTTGTTTAATTTCACTAAATCTCTGAACGATATGAAGACATTAGGTAACTTTTTAGAACGGTGGGCATTTGGCGAACTGGGCGGTTAATGCTCAAAAAAGAATGCGTGGTAAAAACAGATGCCGAAATCAATAGCTTCGCCATGAGGGTTCGACTCCCTCCCCGTCCACAAATTAAAAGAAAGAGGATAAGTCTATAAAG
>NZ_JAPQKZ010000105.1:0-4953 GCF_027257075.1 Bacteroides sp. LFL-34
GATTTGTTCGACAAATCGAATTTCAAAAATATCAAAGAGCTAAATGATTCAAGTGAATCGAATTTATTTAATTTTTAACCGACTAGTGACCAAAAAATTTTTAGTGGACACTAGTGATATGAAATACTTAATGATAACGTCACTATTTGTCTCTATTATAGATGCAAATATCTTTCACCAGTCTCACTTCTTCTTACTACTTACAGCCGGAGGAATTTCATTATATTGGCTCTTATCTCATTTTCTTACCCTCCATAAGGAAATCAAAATCTTAAAAGAAGAGCACCAATATTTCATGGATTCTTTTCAAAGCATTCGCAACCCTATCACACTCGTTCATACCCCTCTAAGAGCTGCTTGTGATGATAGTTGCCCCGAAGACATAAAGAAAATGTTATCACTAGTCATTCGTAATATAGACTGTCTTGATGAACACCTAACCAAATTAATGAATCTGCGACATCTGCTTATCTACTCCAAACAGATGGATATTGCCGAATATGAACTGGGAAACTTCATTAATAACAGAGTCCATTCATTGAAAAATTTCGCTACGGACAAGCGGATTAAGTTAGAAATAAAAACAGAGTTTAATTATGCCAGCGTTTGGTTCGATCAAAGTAAAATCTCTCCCATCATTGATAAATTCATAAAAAACGCAATAGAACATTCGAAACCTGAAGATAAAAGGATTATCTTTTCAATTTCTTCTAATTCCGAACACTGGGAACTTAAAACGTTCGATGCCAACAAGGGCAAATTGCTAACATGTTATAGGCGCCAAAAGTATCACTTGATTAAACCTAAACATAAATCAGAGTTCAAATATGCATTTGCCAAAAGTGTACTCTGCAAAAAATTAATGAAACTATGTGATGGGAATATTCTTATCAATCATTCAACCCACACTGTCTCACTAAGATTTCCTACAACAAATTCAGAAAGAAAGGTATCCGGATATAATATCATACACTCCGCAAAAAAGTCGGAAGAAAGAAAGACTGATACTTCATTGGGTAAGATTGCTCATAAAAAAAGTTCAATCAAGCCTACTGTTGTTCTCGCTGACAGTAATGAAGAATTCAAGTCTTATTTGGAAGAATGTTTATCAAAGGATTTTGATGTGAAAAGTTTCGGGAATGGCTCTGAAGCTTTAGAATGTATAAAAGAGAAATATCCTGATTTAGTGATTTGCGACCTTATGCTGCATGGAATGTATGGCTATGAACTGTCATCAAGACTAAAGACATCAGGAGAAACATCCGTTATTCCTATCATCCTTTACGGTTCACGTATAGATATAGGACAACGCAACAAAAGAGAAAGTTCTCTGGCCGACATCTTTTTATATGTGCCTTTCCACATCGAAGATTTAAAGATAGAAATGAATGTACTTATCAAAAACAACCGTTCTCTAAGAAGATCATTCTTGCAGACAGTTTTCGGAAAGCAGTTCTTGGAAAAGGAAGAAGAGAAAGTTTTAGATGATAGTAATTACACATTCATCAATCAAGTAAAAGAATTTATTCTAAAAAATATAGATAAGGAAAATCTGACGATAGATGAAATTGCCTCTGAACTGTATATGAGCAGAACTGCTTTCTTTAATAAATGGAAAGCACTGACGGGAGAAGCACCGAAGTATTTTATTTATCGTATTCGTATGGAAAAAGCACGTGAGTTATTGGAGAGTGGAAAATACTCTGTCCAGGTTATTCCTGAAATGATTGGATTGAAAAATCTTAAGAATTTCCGCCATAAATACAAAGAGTATTTCGGGATAACTCCAAGCAAGTCCATTACGAAAAAGCTATAAAATAAAAAGAATATTTTATAATTGAAGATCCCATGAACAGGGATCTTCATGGCAATACTCATATAAAAAAATATTCTATTTTTATTTCCTTATGCAGTATTTCACAAGTACCGGCATTTACTTTATGTACGTACACCTTAATTTTGAAATTAATAATCTAATTTAAAACAGTATGAAAATTATAACTGAAATAAAAAAAGCTTGTTGTTTTAATCGTTTTGCTTTCTTAGTAATGTCATTAGGCCTGATAGCCACTTTTACAGCATGTAGTAGTGATAACGATTCTGATATTCCCGTATATTCACTTAAAGATGTGGAAGGTAATTATTCCGGTAATATGCTGACAGAAACTGCTCCATCCGTCAATCCACAAAACTATTCCTTCAAAGAAGAACAGCCGCAAGGAGCCACAGTTACCGCTGAAGTAAAAGACAATCAGATTATGATAAAAAAACTTCCGGTTGACGATCTGATTAAAAGTATTGTCGGTGAAGAAATAGGCGAAATTATCATTGAGACTTTGGGTGATATCAATTACAACATTCCTTATACTGCAGCCTTTAATGATGATAGCAAAGGCTCCATTCTACTTCAATTAAAACCTGAACCTTTGGAAATAAAATACACGATCCCTACCCAAGTACAAACAGAGGGAGAGGAAGCTCCTCAAATTACTGTAAAAGTAACTATAGAAGCGGAAGAAAAGGGTCAATATACATATAAAGATAAAAAACTCACCTTTGTAATCAAAGCCACCCAAGTGGAAGTAGAAGGAGAGCCGCTTGAAAACTTTTCGGTTACCACATTCAGTTTCGACATGGTCAAAAAGTAACTGATCGGATAAACTTTCCCAACGTATTTTCATTATGATGGGAATTACCTCCAAAAAGAGTATGCCTGCACACAGCGCGCATACTCTTTTTTTATACCTTTGTGAAATAACCAACGATATGAAAATGACTACAACTGAAAATATCCGGAAAGAATTACAAACATTAGCAGATTCCAAATATCAGGAATTTCATTCTTCCCTCCTCCCGGGAGCAAACAACATTCTCGGCGTACGCATCCCCCAACTGCGGACAATGGCCAAAGAAATTATTAAGAAAGAAGACTGGCGTACATTTGTCGAATCAACCGATACGATTTATTATGAAGAAACAATGCTTCAGGGAATGATTATCGGACTGGCAAAAATGGAACTTGAAGAACAAATGAAATACGTAACGATGTTCATTCCCCGTATAGATAATTGGGCTGTATGCGACATATTCTGCAGTGAACTGAAAACTTCTGTGAAAAAAGGAAAAGAAAACGTATGGCAATTTATCCAACCCTATCTGAAATCCTCTAAAGAATTTGAAATACGTTTCGGAATTGTGATGCTTTTCCATTATGTAGATGACGCGCATATCGATTCGTTACTGAAATATGCCGACTCATTCAATCATGATGCATATTATGCACGCATGGCTATGGCATGGATGATATCATTGTGTTTTATCAAATTTCCCCAAAAGACAATGGAGTATCTGAAACATAGCACACTGGATAACTGGACTTACAACAAGGCACTGCAAAAAACAATTGAGTCATTCCGGGTAGATAAGGACACCAAGGACATTCTCCGAGAAATGAAAAGACGATAAATACCAAGCACGGCGAACATCCTGCCATCAGCATTCTGTTCACCGTGCTTCTTATTTCTTACCGTAGATACCGCTTTTATTTTCCACCTAATTTATTTTTTGTTTGCAATCCGGAGAAACACTAATTCCTCCTGACCTTTTTCCTTCTGCTTCTACGTCTTTGTTGTTTCTGACGATTATAACGCTGCCACTTCTTATAAATCATCCAACCACTCATCAATGCAACAACGACGAAAATAAGAATAGTGATACCCACTCCCAAATTATCTCCTTTAATACGCGACCAAATATCAAGAACTTCTTTTGTCTTATCGCCAAAATCACGAATCATGGCACATCGTTCCACCACCTTACGATCCGGATATTGTATTTTATCAATCTGCACGCTGTCTGCACCCGGTCCGAAAAAGTAACTTAAATCGGAATAATAATGAAGAGTGGTGTCTATCTTCTCTTCCAGTATTTCGGGAGTAGCTATGGAACTTACATATCCGCAGAAATCCATATTCCGCAAGGCTATATCCGGACGACACATAAAGTTGATAAAATAACTGGCCGCTTCCGGATTCCTGGCATATTTCGGGATCACCCAACCATCATACCAAATATTACTTCCTTCTTCGGGAACTTCATAATCCAAATCCACTCCTACCGCATTGGCCTCTTCAATCGCCCAGATTGCATCACCGCTCCAAGTCATATTCAGCCAAGCTTTATTTTTCGTCATCATTTCCTTGCCAAAGTCCGCTTCCCAGCCAGCAATGTTCGGTTTCAAGGCTTTTAAGTATTTTTCAGCCAACTCCATCGCACGTGGAGAATAGTCGTTCATCAACTCTTCCACTGTTACCGTTCCCTCCTTCAGTTCCTTTGCATGCGCATAAATCACGGCTGTTCCATAAGCATCACGATAACTATCCTTCATCAGGATCTTTCCGGCATACTTTTTATTCCAAAGGCAATCCCAGGACAGGGCTACCGAATCGGGCACATAAGCCCGGTTATACAGAATACCTGCCGTCCCCCACATATAACATACAGCATAGCGGCTGGCTTTTTCACCCGGCTGACTCAATTTATTAATCTGCTTACGAATAAATGGAGCCACATTATTCATGTAATTGGGAGAATGTGCGAAATTCGTGTCGATAGGTAGCAACAAATGCTTCTTCAGCATACGCTCGATGATGTATTCCGAAGGACAAACAACATCAAAATCTTCATGCCCCTTTTCAATTTTCGTCAACATGATTTCGTTGATATCGAATGTCTGGTAAACGATACGGATATTCTCACCGGTCTGTTCTTTATAATATGCCTGGAAATCCTCAAGCACACCTTCGCCGATGTAATCCGCCCAGTTGTAGATTTTAAGACTTGAGTTCAACTTATAAATGCAACTTTTTGGGTGCGGATAATAAGCAATAAAAACATTTATTTTTCAGAGAGGAAAGAGAGACAATGTCCCCCTTTCTCTCACTCTGAATGGAT
>NZ_JAPQKZ010000106.1:0-4848 GCF_027257075.1 Bacteroides sp. LFL-34
AAAAACTTTATACCTAAAGATACGAAAACTTTGGGTAATAACAAAGCCCGGGCTTGAGAAAGTCTGGGCTTTGCGCATAAAAAAAGGCTGTGTCAGCGTTTTGACACAACCTCTTTTCTTTTCTACTCCTCGTAACTCGTTGGTCATACCGAAATTCGCACTCATATTCATAGTGAGAGTGGTTGGTGATGGTTATTTTTACTTCTGTAGTTGATAGCGGATAATGATCGTGTTCTGTTTCTATAGAAAGCGAAGCGGGACTTATGTCCTCTCCAGCCGGAATGTCACGGGGAATAGGTCGCAATGTGACGGAGTTCGTTTGCGATGACTGGTTGGTTTTCTTAGGTAACACTGTATAAAGCCCTTGCTCGTCTTTTATTATCTCATATTTTCCCGATTCCAGCCACGTATTCCAATCCTTAAAAAGGTCGGTGATAAATAGGTATAAATCTTCGGAAATATATATTTCTGTACCTGACTTTAAGTCGCATGCCAACTGACCATTTACGACAGACAGATGTTTCTGGGCTCTTTGTAAGGCTTTCAAATAGACAACCTGATTAAATGCGTAATCTTTATTGAAACCTCGTCCCGTGAATAAATCTATTGCAGCATACGACATCGTCCCTCTTGTCTTCAGGAAAGTAGTGTCGGTTATAGACGTCTTGTAGCTATTAGCTTCTTCCCACATCTTTCTTTTTTCCTGTTCTCTGAATTTCTGCACAATCTCGCTCACTTTATCTTGTTCGCTTGTTTCTCTGTGAGATTTTAGGCTGTCATTATCTTGTAATTCGTCATAAAGAGGTAAAGCGAAAAAAGTGTTATTGTCCTTTTCAAACTGTTCTATGATACATGGGATAATTTTCTTACCCATAGCTTTTAGCTCTTTGAATTGGGGTAAAATGGTGTAAGCACGGGTACTTGAACTTAATTGTGCTTTGGGATTGTTGTGTATTTCTTTTTCCCAGGCATTAAATAAACTGTCAAATTTGGCTATATCCTCTTTTGTCAAAATATCACTTTTTTCTGTATTCTGTTTAATACATCCTGTAGTGATAAAGATAAATGGCAGAATAAAGAAAAGTGTTCTCATCGTTTTAATTATTAATCGGTTTTGTAATAGGTTTGCATAAGGGTTATGTCAAGCTTTTGATCTGTTTCCTGCAAATATAGAAATAATATTTCTAAACCGATAAACTGGATATTGCTGTTTTTTTACCGGATAAGAAAACGTTTATTCGTTTTTCGATGTGATACTAGCTGCCCTTTGATAAATAATGTGAAAAAACAGTTTTTGGCCTCATTATCGAATTAACTTTCACCCATTTGTGAGGTCTAACATACATAACTTATTTAATATGAGAATTAAAATGATGAGAAAGCAAATTTTAAGTTTGGCAGTTGCGTTATTGATTGGCTCAACTGTATGTATGGCTCAAAATCGTCAGAATGGAAAGGCTGATAGAGAGAAACGTATGGAACAGATTGTTGCCGATCTGGGCTTGAATGAAAAGCAGGCCAAAGATTTCAAAGCTGCAATGGAAGAAATGAGACCTGCAAAAAATAAATCGAATGAAAGACCTACGCGGGAAGAAATGCAAAAGAAAAGGCAGGAAATAGATGCTAAAATAAAAAGCATTCTGACCGATGAACAATATAAGAAATACCAGGATATGCGTAAGAAGGATAACGCGAAGAAAAAGAAAAAAGCAAAATAAGTACTATTCGTTTAATCTAAACCTGTCAAACGGAGAATCGTAAAAGATAATCTGTTATGACGCTATACTTAATTTTCGGTTCTTTCATTAATAATTTATTTAATCTACATGATCATTTTCGTTCTACTAAAGTTGAATGCAGGCTCCATTTAAATGAGTCTATTTTTTCAATTTGAGTAGAACGAAAATTTGTTAGGCGATGTTTCGTCTTATATCTATACTCCCTCCACTAAAGCTTTTCTTTATGCTTTTATCTTTCAATCTTTCACCTTCTGCTGAAACTCCCTGTCTATGGTAGTTGTACGTTGGTGATAGATGTAAAATGATCTGTCACTGATCTGTCATCTTTCACTGGATATTTTTTATTGCAAACTTATCCTCTTCCCGGCTTGATTCGTATTACTTTGTAGAAATTACCGCGTTTCGTATGCAAAGAAGGTATTTTGTTCTTTTGTAATATTCTTCCGAACTGGACAATACTGCAGATAGATACATGAATCTTGCTGTCATGTTGTAGTTGTTGCAGTATTTCAATGGCAAGGAGTTGCTCGCATTCTTCTCCTTCTTTTGCCCCTCGGAAATATTCGTGAAACAACTGTTCGGCAACCGGCATGACCTGAAATTCCTGATTATTCTCCGTCATGACATTTTCATCTTCCGTGTTGAACCAATATCGCTCTCCTCTATATAAGTCGTGCATGGCTTGTGCATAAAGCTGCTCATAATCAATGGGGGAGCAGTCGATGGGACCGGTCACGTTAATGACGATGTAGCGTCGGCTGCCGGAAGTATCAGTCAGTAGGTCCTTGTGATTGCTTGTCCCAATGAAAGATGCGTATCGGCGCATCTCTTGAGTAGCGGTGCCATGCGGACGCCGGACGTTGACAACCGGTTTTTGAAGAATATGTTTCAGAAATGCCTGCTGGCTCACTCGGTTCTGATCAAATTCATCCATATTGATGAGTGCGAATCTATTTAGAGAAAGTTCGGCATCCCGCTTATTGCTGAAATCAATGCGGTCGGTATAATAAGCCTGTAATTCAGGTGGAAGCAGACTTCGGCAAAAGGTGGATTTTCGGTATGCCTGCGGACCGACCAGTAACGGTACAGTACAATTGGCGTATTTCCGGTCTGTCTGACGCCAGTGGGCTACCATATTCAGAAACCAGCGGTAAAACAAGTCAGGCCAGTGGGTATTGTTGCAAGGAACCCGGGTTGCCAGTTCCCGAATCCGGTCACGTCCGTCCCAATGGATGTCCAGCCTGAAAAGGAAATCTTCAATAGGATTGAAAATAGGGATACGGTCGGAGTCCAGATACCGGACGACGTCTCTGTCCCATAGGTTAAGCCCTTCCAGGCGTGCGTTCATTGCGATGCTGTTCCGTATGCGGTTACTGATGGGACGGAAACAGAAACAAAACGTGTTTCGTTCGCGGTATTCCGTAACTGTCGTCATCGTATTGTAGCGAAATTCATATCGGCGTTGCATGAATTCTTCCGTCCGAAATTCCAGTTCCTGTTCTGCTGATAAGGGAGATTTCTTTCCGAAACCTTTTTCGCACGTATATACATTCTGTATGGTTTGCCGGATCAGGAATTCTTTATTCTTTGTATAGAAATGGGCGGTGGACCAACGGATCGTCTCTTCTTCCGGTATTCCTGCCTGAAAACAGTTCTTCGCTACCTGAACCAGCAAAGGCTTCAGGTCTTCATCGGAATGAATATGGATTCTTGGCTGTAATTCGCTTAGTGATTGATATGCCTTGTTTAAAGCAGCTTCGAAGAGAGCGGATAATGTGTCGAAACTGTCATATCCCGGAATCAACCGTTTGAATGGAGATGCTTCTGCTTGCACAGCTTCCTTGTAAGTTGTTTCCGAAGGCATTTCCAATGGCTGCCGCATGTAAATCACGGTAGATTCAGGGTTGTAATAAAGTTCCGGGTCATAAGTCTGTCGGCAGAACTGTTCCAGAGCAGGATTCTTCAGTTCGATAGCATAGGAAAGGGCGGGCTGGTATAGGCTGACCGCTTTCCTGTAGGCATTTGCCTGAAATATTTCCGCTTCTTCCCGTTTTTGAGGAAGTGACTTGTCGGGACGTGTGAATCGTATCCATATTTTCACGGAATGTCCTCCGGAACCCATAAAGGCTGCGAATGTATGTGAAAGTTCGGCCGCTTCCTGCTTCACCCGGTTTACTTCCATCCGGTTGGCAAGATGATTCACTTCTATTTGTATGATGCCGTTATATCCGGTCATCTGTATACCATTGACTATTTTACGAAAAGTGGCAGCCGGGACAACTTTGGCCAATTTCTTGACGTCGTCCAGCTTGCTGTCCGGTGATGCGTAACGGATGCTCGTGCGTAGGTTGCTGACTGGCTGGGCTTTCGTTTCATGCTTCATCGTTTCTATTTGTATGTTTATGTCCAACGTTCGCATGGTTGTCGTCCCTCCGTTGTCCCGCATCAAAGTAAGTTTCATGATAGATGTGTTTATTGTTTATGTTTCTTTATTTAAAAGGCGAGTAAAGGTATGCTTTATTATCGGACTCTCCAAATATATCATCTTCTCTTTGTTGGAACCTTCTTATGTACTGTCCCTTACATTGGCTATTAATAGAAAAGTTCCTTTCTTCCCTATACAAAGTTTCTTTCCTCTAATAGAGAAGTTTCTTTTGGCTGTTTGTAATCTATAAATGAAAGCTTTGATTATATAAATGCAAGTTCCGTTTTTATAAATGAAACTTTCATTTATAAAAACGGAACTTGCATTTATAGTTTGAATCAGGTGAGGAATAAGTTTTCTATTAATGAAAAGGAAGTTTATATTTAATGAAAAGGAACTTATCTATTAATAGTTCAGGAAAGAAATAGCTGTTCCTTTGAATGTGATAAGTGGTGAAAGATGAAAGATTGGGTGATAGATTGAAAAAGAACTGTCAATGGTTTGAAAGTACGATGAACAAAAGGATTTGTGACTTTCGGTGAAAGATGAAAGATATAAATAATATATCATTAGTGTCCACTAAAAAATCATAGTCGTTCTTTGAAATTGTTGAAATTCAGTTTGTTGTAATGGTATTTGGTGCGCAACGATTTGAAATTACTTTTGCAGTCTGAATCAGACTGT
>NZ_JAPQKZ010000107.1:0-4269 GCF_027257075.1 Bacteroides sp. LFL-34
TCCCCGGAAAGGGAAACCCGGTTTGCCAGTATGTGCAGGTGGGCTTGTTCTTTCTTGCTCTCCGTACCACTGTGCCGGATGATGATGTACTGGTGGTTCGCCAGCCCCATGCGCTGCATGAAGTCGTTACCAAGTTCCGCCCAGTCCGCATCCGTAAAGGTGGCACTTTCCTCTATCGAGGGGCTGACCTCGAAACGTAGGCAGTTGTTTTTTACGTTCGGAAAATCAATGTGATACGGTTTCATTTCCTGCACCATTTCCGCACCAGTACACCCATAAAGTTCATGCCGGGCTATCTCGGTGGCTGCTGCCTGCCCGTCTATCTCTTTGGCGAGGTCGTACTCCAGTGCCGCCACACCATGTGATATGCTTTTCCCTTTCCCTATCATCGTGAGAGTATTTTTTTGAGTTCTGCTATTAGTGCCCGGTTCTCCTCGAACACTTCCCGGTACTGGCGACCACCGAAGTAGTTGTTCAGTCTTTGGAGTGTTCCTTTCAACTGGGCGATATCCCGGAGAAGCTGCCGTTCCTCCTCGGTGTACCTCTCCCTTGGACGACCTCCAAGGGACAAACTCCGGCAGTACTCCGATACGCTTAGACTGCACCGGGCTGCCTGCTCCGCAAGTGCGTCCTTCTCAAGTTCGGTACACCGGAATGTAATCTTTTCGTTCCGTCTTAGTTCCATGCCACAAAGGTAATCTTAAAATCTTTTTGAGCAAAGCGAGAAAAGCAAGAATTGTCCGACAAGGACACTTCTTGCTATATATACACATGCCGCATGGGAATACATCCACACTAACCGCCCAGCAAAAAGCCCCGGCGTGTTAGAAAATCCCCCACAGCCTAACAAATTCTACCCCATTTCTACCCAAGGGGATTACACGCCGCAGAAGTCATCCGGGAACATGTCTTCCAGTTCGTCCAAATCAATGGCTTCTTCTTCGGACACCTCCACCCATTCAATGTTTTCTTTCCCTCTTATCGCACATGAGTACATCTCGGCGGCGGCAAGAGAAGAGAACACCTCGTGCATAGGCTCGCCGTTCTCTAACCAGTAAACACAATATTCGACCATAACAGTTTTATCATTTATCGTTGTAATGCCCCTCTACCTCCAAGATGTAGACCTCTACCACTTCCTCGTAAATGTCATAGATTATCCGGTCATGGGCGGTAATGTGTCGAGACCATGTAATATCCCCACCGCCCCTTAACGCTTCGGGATGCCCAAGCCCAGTCTTAGGGTGCTCTAACAATTCTTTGTAGATTTTCTTATACTTCTTGAACAAATTGGGGTTTGATTTCTTCCATTTGGCAATCACCTTATCCACCCCGTCGGAAACCCTAATTGTGTACATCATAGACTGTCGAAATAAGCATCAATATCCTCACTGCTTTTGAGGGTAACACACTTTCCGGATTTGATTTCTTCCCTTGCCTTGTCAATCCTTGCTTGCAGCTCCGGGGTTATCATCAAATCTTCACGACCAACTTTTACCAAAGCGTAAATCTCGTTTTTCCTGCGAATTAGTACCTGCTCGCCATTGTCAGCTTTGGTGAAAGACGCTGCGAGGTTGTTACGGTATTCTCTTACTGATAATGCTTCCATATCTGTTTGCTTTTAAATTCAGCACAAAGATAGCTATATTTCAATAAATTACAAACATTTTGTACACAAACGTGTACACGCCATAAAAAACCGTTTCCAATCCTACCGCCCGTTGGTTGGTTTTGCTTTGCTCTTTTTCCCTATCGTTTTTCTTTTTCCGACAGTAAATCAACCACTTAGCTCTATAAATTCCCCTTGTCTGTTATAAGCATCGTCTGTAATATGCTCTATCACTTCTTCGCAAACGCCCATAAATAAAGGGATTAGAACATGTGTTTCCCCACACTTTGGGAGTTTAGTCCCCACACTTTGGGAGTTTAAAAGTAAATTAGTCCCCACACTTTGGGAGTTTTACCCCTCTTTTTTTGTTTTAATGTGGGGATTGTGTATATTTGCAGCAAATCAATCGTTTATGAAAAAGAAACTACCTATTACCAAGAATAAAGATGTTGTTGTTTCATGGGTATATACATGGTCAAAACAGCAAGACATGTCCATACACGAACAAAGAATAGTTCTTCGCATACTGGAAGCGTGCCAAGCTGAACTAAAGGGAGTAAAACTGAAAGATTATGCAGGCACGAAACGCAAGTTTGAGCATGGACTTTGGGATGTTGATGCACAAATGCATGTATCTGACGTTATTTTTTCCGGACGTGATTACAATGAAATCATAGCCGCACTCGATTCTCTGGCAGGACGTTTTTTTACTTACGAAGATGACGAGGAATGGTGGAAGTGCGGATTTATATCTAACCCAAAATATAAAAAACGCACTGGCATTATAACCTTTCGTGTGTCTAACGACCTTTGGGATGTGTTTACCAAGTTCGCCAAGGGGTACAGAGAATTTGAGTTAAACAAGGCTCTTGCGCTACCTACTGGGTATTCCCTTAGGTTTTACATGTTAATGAGTGGGCAGGTGTACCCTTTGGATATATCCCTTGAAAACTTGAAAGACCGTCTTGGCATACCTGCGGACAAATACAAGGACAAGAACGGAAAAGACAGAATAGATCATTTTGAGGAAAGAGTTTTGAAACCTGCAAAGGCTGCGCTTGATGAGAGCTGCCCATACACTTTCAACTACGTGAAAGTGCGTGAAAACCCAAACAACAAACGTAGCAAGGTGACCGGGTTTAGGTTCTACCCGGTCTATCAACCACAGTTCAGAGATGAAGAACTGGAAGGGAAAGAATTGCAAGCAAAGGTTACAGCACGATATCAGATAGACAGCCATGTGTACGAGTACCTCCGTTATTCCTGCGGCTTCACATCGGAAGAGATAAACCGGAACAAAGAGACATTCATAACGGCACAAGAAAGGATAACCGACCTTATCGGAGAACTGGCTCTCCTAAACGGAAAATCACGAGAAAAGAACAATCCGAAAGGGTGGATTATAAACGCTATTAAAGGGAAAATCAAGGATAAGTGACAAGATTATCCCGGCTGAAATACGCCAGGGTAATCTTGTCAGATCAGAGGAACTATTTCCATTTCTATACCAAGTTCTTTCATCTGCTGCTGTATTTCCTCGCTGCTTAGTTTCTCTTTCGCCAGTGCAAGCCCATGAAAGGCGTCCCAGCCTGCCGGCTTCGAAACGATGCTACCGTTTAGGACAGCATGGGTGATTTCGCCGCCGGACTTCGCCCCCTTGTTCAGTATGAAGAAGAACCGGGGTTCTTCGTGTTCCGTTGTTCCCATAATTCGTAAAGTTAGATGTTTATTTGTTTCCCTTTTGTTCCCTTGCCTGCTCTTGGAAGTATTCATAATACTGCTTGTAGTTGTCCCGGTCTTTGGCTGCATCCGTCCAAAGATAACACATGAAACAAGCGAACAATAGGGAGATAACAGCACAAAGGATTGAGTAGAACGAAATCCGTTTGTCCACATAACCGCCGTTTTTCATTCTGTACCCCTGCCGTTCAAAGTCCGCCAATACGTTTTTTAGACGATTTTCGGCACTTTCAAGGCTTTTCCCGTCTATTTGCACCTTTCGGGCTGTTGCGTCCTCTATGCGCTTCGTATAGACTTCAACACGCTTTAGTTCCTGATACACCAGTTCTACCGCAAGCTGCGGATTTACCCTTGGCGTTGTGCCTTTTCTTTTCCGGGGGCTGTACTGTCCCTGCTTAACGTTGGAAGCTGCCGCTTCCGGGTGTGAGTTTGTTTCCATGAGATATGTTCATTGAGTTGCACTTCAGTTTGCTTTGTGTCCGCTCGATATGGGCGAGAGTGTAGCCTTTCCCTATCTCGCTTGCCTTATACTCCGTACCGCTTCGGGCTGTGACATAGTAGCCGTTAAGTTTCCCGGTGCTTGCCCTGGCTTCCCGGACTTTAAAACCTCTCTTACCAAGTTCTTCCTTGAATTTGGTAAGGTCAAAGCCCTGCATCTTCTTCAATACGCCGTCCATGGCTTCCTTGATTTCCGCTTTGTTGACTTTGCCGATGTCCTGCGACTGTACAAAGTTCCGTTCCTTGGCTATGGCATTGGCGGCTTCCGTTGCCTTTTTCCCTATCCAGTTGTCCCGGTACAGTTCCCCGGAAAGGGAAACCCGGTTTGCCAGTATGTGCAGGTGGGCTTGTTCTTTCTTGCTCTCCGTACCACTGTGCCGGATGATGATGTACTGGTGGTTCGCCAGCCCCATGCGCTGCAT
>NZ_JAPQKZ010000108.1:0-3858 GCF_027257075.1 Bacteroides sp. LFL-34
AACCGCAGGGGGCGCAGGTGTAAAACAGGGCTGGTGAATGGCTGGGCTTACCGTTCCACGCTAACCCCAATCCGTCCGTGACGGATTTCGATTTTCGTCAGAAAATAGCAAGGTGTGTTCTATGGCACATAGAACCGTTTTCCGTGCCTGAAAACGCCTTGCCCCTGTCGGGGGTAAAAATCACTCCGAAGTCGTAATTTTTTAATCCAAAGAAGCATGGAAACAAGAAGAACCAACAAGGGCGGTCGCCCCGCCCTCGCAGACCCGGCGAAGCATCGCCATGTCCTTTACCTGAACGACCGGGAGAATGCCCGCTTCCTCTCGCAATGGGAGCAGTCGGGCGTCACGAGCAAGTCCCGTTTCATCGCCGCCCGGCTGTTCGGCGAGCCGTTCCGGGTGGTGAAAGTGGACAAATCGGCAGTAGAATATTGCGCCCGGCTGACCGAATTTTATGCCCAGTTCCGGGCGGTTGCGGTCAATTACAACCAAGTGGTAAAGGCTCTGAATAGTAACTTTTCGGAGAAAAAGGCACTGGCTTTTCTCTATAAACTGGAGAAAGCGACCACCGAACTGGCTGTGTTGAACCGTCAGGTTATCGACCTGACAAACGAGTGCAGGGAACTATGGTTGCCAAAATAAGCACGGGCGGCAATATGTTCGGCGCACTGGCATACAACCAAAACAAGGTGGACAGCGGGGAAGCAAAGGTGCTTTTCTCCAACCGGATGCTGTTGGGCGAGGACGGGAATTTCTCTATCGGCGAGTGTATGCGCAGCTTTGAAATGCAGATGCCCGTCCAGCTATCCACCAAGAAGCCGATACTTCATATTTCCATAAACCCGCACCCGGAAGACGTGCTGACCGACCGGCAGCTTTCCGACATCGCCAAAGAGTATATGCGGAAGTTGGGCTATGGCGACCAGCCTTATCTGGTGTACAAGCATACCGACATCGACCGCCACCATATCCACATCGTGGGGTTGCGGGTGGACGAGAACGGCAAGCCGCTGAATGACAAGTTCGAGCATCGGCGCAGCAAGCAAATCACCCGTGAACTGGAGCAGAAATACAACCTGCACCCGGCAGAACGAAAGGAACGTGCCGAACGCCCCGAACTTAAAAAGGTGGACTATGCCGCCGGGGACGTGAAGCACCAAATCGGCAACACCGTGAAAGCGGCTTGCTATGGCTACCGCTTCCAGTCGTTCGGGGAGTACAAGGCTTTGCTTGCCGCTTACAACGTGTGCGCCGAGGAAGTCAAAGGCGAGATAAACGGCAAGCCCTATCAGGGCATTGTCTATTCCGCCATGAACGACAAGGGCGAAAAGGTGGGCAACCCGGTAAAGGCTTCCCGCATCGGCAAGTCGGTAGGTTATGAAGCGGTGCAGCGCAGAATGGAGAAATCGGGCGAAGCAATTAAGAACGGGAAACTGAAAGAGCGCACCCGGAAGATTGTAGCCACTGCCATGCAGACCGCCCGCAGCCGCAAGGAACTGGAACGACAGCTAAAGAAGCAGGGCATTGATGTGGTATTCCGTCAGAACGACAACGGGCGCATCTATGGCGTTACGTTCATCGACCACGACAGCCGGGTGGTGCTGAACGGTTCACGCTTGGGTAAGGAGTATTCGGCGAACGTGTTCAACGAACGTTTTTCGGGCGAAACCGGAAAGATACACCAGTCCGAAGTGGCAGCACCGCAGCAAGACCAGCCCACGCATCAGGAACAGCCGGGCTTCACGCCGAAAGCCGACATCGTTTCGGGCATGGCTTCCGTGCTGGGTGCTTTCGGCGGTTTGCTGGGCGGCGGTGCATCAGGCGGTGACGAGCCGCAGGACACCGACCGCCAAAAGAGAAAGAAGAAAAAGAAGCGCACAAGGCGCATCAACTAACTTAAAAACATTACAATCATGCAACAGGAAGATGATTTGAGAGGGCTTGCAAGGGTCATGGACTTTATGCGGGCTGTCAGTATTCTATTCGTGGGAATAAACGTGTACTGGTTCTGTTACTCCACCCTGAAAGAATGGGGAGTGACGTTTGAGGTGATAGACAAGATACTGTGGAACTTCCAGCGCACCACCGGGCTGTTCTCGTCTATCTTATGGACAAAACTATTTTCGGTGGTGTTCCTCGCCCTGTCGTGTATCGGCACTAAGGGCGTGAAAGAGGAAAAGATAACGTGGGCGAAGATACATTGCAGCCTTGCGGCGGGTGTCGTGTTGTTTTTCCTGAACTGGTGGCTGCTGGAACTTCCGCTGCCACATACGGCGGACACTGTGTTTTATATCGCCACGCTGTCGGCGGGCTATATCTGTATGCTCATGGCGGGTACGTGGATGTCCCGGTTATTGAAAAACAACCTCATGGATGATGTCTTTAATACCGAGAACGAAAGTTTCCAGCAGGAAACAAGGCTTATCGAGAACGAGTATTCTGTAAATCTGCCTACCCGGTTCTACTATAAGAAGAAGTGGAACAATGGCTATATTAACGTTGTAAACGTTTTTCGTGCGAGCATCGTGTTAGGAACGCCGGGCAGCGGGAAGTCATACGCAGTAGTAAATAATTACATAAAACAGCAAATCGAGAAAGGTTTTGCGCTCTACCTGTATGATTATAAGTTTCCTGACCTTTCGGAAATCGCTTACAATCATTTGCTTAACCACTTGGACGGCTACAAGGTCAAGCCGAAATTTTACGTTATCAACTTTGACGACCCACGCAAGAGCCACCGATGTAACCCTATAAACGCCAGCTTCATGTCGGACATTGCGGATGCTTATGAAGCCAGCTACACGATTATGCTTAACCTCAATCGAAGCTGGATAAGCAAGCAGGGCGACTTCTTCGTGGAAAGCCCGATTATCCTGCTTGCAGCCATTATTTGGTATTTGCGCATCTATCAAGGCGGCAGGTATTGCACGTTTCCCCATGCCATAGAACTGTTGAACAAGAAATACGCTGATGTATTCACGATTTTGCGCAGTTATCCCGAACTGGAAAATTACCTTTCCCCGTTCGTGGACGCTTGGGAAAGTTCGGCAGTTGAACAGTTGCAGGGGCAGATTGCCAGTGCAAAAATCCCGCTTTCAAGGATGATTTCACCCGCCCTTTACTGGGTAATGACGGGCGATGATTTTTCACTTGACATCAACAACCCGAAAGAGCCTAAAATACTGGTTGTCGGCAACAATCCTGACCGCCAAAATATCTACTCGGCAGCACTGGGATTATATAATTCCCGTATCGTGAAGCTGATAAACAAGAAAGGTCAGCTTAAAAGTTCGGTGATAATAGATGAATTACCAACTATATATTTTCGGGGGTTGGATAATTTGATTGCCACCGCCCGAAGCAACAAGGTTGCGGTTCTGTTAGGCTTTCAGGATTACAGCCAGCTTACCCGTGATTACGGGGACAAGGAAAGCCGGGTTATCCAAAATACTGTGGGTAACGTGTTCAGCGGTCAAGTAGTCGGTGAAACGGCGAAAATCCTTTCCGAGCGTTTCGGAAAGGTGTTGCAGAAACGGCAGAGCATGACGATAAACCAACGGGAAAAATCCACCTCGATAAGCACCCAAATGGACAGCCTGATACCCGCCAGCAAAATATCCAACCTCACGCAAGGTATGTTCGTGGGTGCTGTGGCGGACAACTTCGATGAACGGATAGAGCAGAAGATTTTCCACTGCGAAATCGTGGTGGACAACGAAAAGGTGAAGCGGGAAACCGCCCATTACGTGAAGTTGCCGCAGATTATCGACTTCACCGACAAGGACGGCAACGACCGGATGCAGGAGGAGATACAAGCCAACTATGACCGCATCCGTCAGGAAGTCAGGCAGATAGTCGAGG
>NZ_JAPQKZ010000109.1:0-3668 GCF_027257075.1 Bacteroides sp. LFL-34
AGTCGTAATTTTTTAATCCAAAGAAGCATGGAAACAAGAAGAACCAACAAGGGCGGTCGCCCCGCCCTCGCAGACCCGGCGAAGCATCGCCATGTCCTTTACCTGAACGACCGGGAGAACGCCCGTTTCCTCTCGCAGTGGGAGCAGTCGGGCGTCACGAGCAAGTCCCGGTTCATCGCTGCCCGACTATTCGGCGAGCCGTTCCGGGTGGTGAAAGTGGATAAGTCGGCGGTCGAGTATTGCGCCCGGCTGACCGAATTTTACGCCCAGTTCAGAGCCGTGGCGGTCAATTATAACCAAGTTGTAAAGGCGTTGCATAGCAATTTTTCGGAGAAAAAGGCACTGGCTTTTCTCTATAAACTGGAAAAGGCGACCACTGAATTATCTATGTTAAACCGTCAGGTTATCGACCTGACAAACGAGTGCAAGGAACTATGGTTGCCAAAATAAGCACTGGCGGCAATATGTTCGGCGCACTGGCGTACAACCAAAACAAGGTGGACAGCGAGGAAGCAAAGGTGCTTTTTTCCAACAAAATGCTGTTGAGCGAGGACGGGAATTTCTCTATCGGCGAGTGTATGCGCAGCTTTGAAATGCAGATGCCCGTCCAGCTTTCCACCAAGAAGCCGATACTTCATATTTCCATAAACCCGCACCCGGAAGACGTGCTGACCGACCAGCAGCTTTCCGACATCGCACGGGAGTATATGCGGAAGTTGGGCTATGGCGACCAGCCTTATTTGGTGTACAAGCATACCGACATCGACCGCCACCATATCCACATCGTGGGGTTGCGGGTGGACGAGAACGGCAGACCGCTGAATGACAGGTTCGAGCATCGGCGCAGCAAGCAGATCACCCGTGAACTGGAAAAGAAATACGGGCTGCACCCGGCAGAGCGAAAGGAACGTGCCGAACGTCCGGAACTTAAAAAGGTGGACTATGCCGCCGGGGACGTGAAGCACCAAATCGGCAACACCGTGAAAGCGGCTTGTTACGGCTACCGCTTCCAGTCGTTCGGGGAATATAAGGCTTTGCTTGCCGCTTACAACGTGTGCGCCGAGGAAGTCAAAGGCGAGATAAACGGCAAGCCCTATCAGGGCATTGTCTATTCCGCCATGAACGACAAGGGCGAAAAGACAGGCAACCCGGTAAAGGCTTCCCGCATCGGCAAGTCGGTAGGTTATGAAGCGGTGCAGCGCAGAATGGAGAAATCGGGCGAAGCAATCAGGAACGGGAAACTGAAAGAGCGCACCCGGAAGATTGTAGCCACTGCCATGCAGACCGCCCACAGCCGCAAGGAACTGGAACAGCAGCTAAGGAAGCGGGGCATTGACGTGGTATTCCGTCAGAACGACAGCGGGCGCATCTATGGCGTTACGTTCATCGACCATGACAGCCGGGTGGTGCTGAACGGTTCACGCTTGGGCAAGGAGTATTCGGCGAACGTGTTCAACGAACGTTTTTCGGGCGAAACCGGAAAGATACACCAGCCCGAAGTGGCAGCACCGCAGCAAGACCAGCCCACGCATCAGGAACAGCAGGGCTTCACGCCGAAAGCCGACATCGTTTCGGGCGTGGCTTCCGTGCTGGGTGCTTTCGGCGGTTTGCTGGGCGGCGGTGCATCAGGCGGTGACGAGCCGCAGGACACCGCCCGCCAAAAGAGAAAGAAGAAAAAGAAGCGCACAAGGCACATCGACTAACTTAAAAACATACAATTATGCAGCAAGAGGATGATTTGAGAGGGCTTGCAAGGGTCATGGACTTTATGCGGGCTGTCAGTATTCTATTCGTGGGAATAAACGTGTACTGGTTCTGTTACTCCACCCTGAAAGAATGGGGAGTGACCTTTGAAGTGATAGACAAGATACTGTGGAACTTCCAGCGCACCACCGGGCTGTTCTCGTCCGTTCTTTGGACAAAACTTTTTGCGGTGGTGTTCCTCGCCCTGTCGTGCATCGGCACTAAGGGCGTGAAAGAGGAAAAGATAACGTGGACGAAGATACATTGCAGCCTTGCGGCGGGTGTCGTGTTGTTTTTCCTGAACTGGTGGCTGCTGGAACTTCCGCTGCCACATACGGCGGATGCCGTGTTTTATATCGCCACGCTTTCGGTGGGCTATATCTGTATGCTCATGGCGGGTACGTGGATGTCCCGGTTGTTGAAAAACAACCTCATGGATGATGTCTTTAATACCGAGAACGAAAGTTTCCAGCAGGAAACAAGGCTTATCGAGAACGAGTATTCGGTAAATCTGCCTACCCGGTTCTACTATAAGAAGAAGTGGAACAATGGCTATATTAACGTTGTAAACGTTTTTCGTGCGAGCATCGTGTTAGGAACGCCGGGCAGCGGGAAGTCATACGCAGTAGTAAATAATTACATAAAACAGCAAATCGAGAAAGGTTTTGCGCTCTACCTGTATGATTATAAGTTTCCTGACCTTTCGGAAATCGCTTACAATCATTTACTTAACCACTTGGACGGCTACAAGGTTAAGCCGAAATTTTACGTTATCAATTTTGACGACCCACGCAAGAGCCACCGATGCAACCCGATAAATGCCAGCTTCATGTCGGACATTGCGGATGCCTACGAAGCAAGCTACACGATAATGCTTAACCTCAATCGAAGTTGGATAAGCAAGCAGGGCGATTTCTTCGTGGAAAGTCCGATTATCCTTTTGGCGGCTATAATTTGGTATCTCCGTATCTATCAAGGCGGTAAGTATTGCACGTTCCCCCATGCCATAGAACTGTTGAACAAGAAATACGCCGATGTATTCACCATTTTGCGCAGCTACCCCGAACTGGAAAATTACCTTTCCCCGTTCGTAGATGCTTGGGAATCGGACGCCCAAGAACAGTTGCAGGGGCAGATTGCCAGTGCGAAAATCCCGCTTTCAAGGATGATTTCACCCGCCCTTTACTGGGTTATGACAGGTGATGATTTTTCACTGGACATCAACAACCCGAAAGAGCCTAAAATCTTGGTTGTCGGCAACAATCCTGACCGCCAAAATATCTACTCGGCAGCATTGGGACTGTATAATTCCCGTATCGTGAAGCTGATAAACAAGAAAGGTCAGCTTAAAAGTTCGGTGATTATAGACGAGTTGCCAACGATTTATTTTCGTGGACTTGACAATTTGATTGCTACGGCACGAAGCAACAAGGTAGCGGTTCTGCTGGGCTTTCAGGATTACAGCCAGCTTACCCGTGACTACGGGGACAAGGAAAGCCGGGTAATCCAAAATACTGTGGGCAACGTGTTCAGCGGTCAGGTAGTCGGTGAAACGGCGAAAATCCTTTCCGAGCGTTTCGGAAAGGTGTTGCAGAAACGGCAGAGCATGACAATCAACCAACGGGAAAAATCCACCTCGATAAGCACCCAAATGGACAGCCTGATACCCGCCAGCAAAATATCCAACCTCACGCAAGGTATGTTCGTGGGGGCAATAGCGGACAATTTCGATGAACGGATAGAGCAGAAGATTTTCCACTGCGAAATCGTGGTGGACAATGAAAAGGTGAAGCGGGAAACCGCCCGTTACGTGAAGTTGCCGCAGATTATCGACTTCACCGACAAGGACGGCAACGACCGGATGCAGGAGGAGATACAAGCCAACTATGACCGCATCCGTCAGGAAGTCAGGCAGATAGTCGAGG
>NZ_JAPQKZ010000110.1:0-3174 GCF_027257075.1 Bacteroides sp. LFL-34
AAAGGACCGAATAGGGACTTAGACTTGACTTCTATTGCCGCTGATGGTTTTCCTTTTGCTTTCCTTTCAATATCAATTCAAAGATAAATATTTTGATGCTGCAAATCTAAGGTTGCCGCACGCCTTGCATACAACTCCTCCTCTACTCTTGTATGCACTTATCCGGCCTGTATCAACCGTGAACTGTACGACGCATTACCGGAAAGTGATATCCGCAGGGGACTTTTTCTCGATCCGCTCGAATATACTTATAACACGGGTGGTATAACAAACAATGGTCTGGGCGGAAGTGCACTCACCAGTTACGCCCAAGGGGTGTATCCCGACTTGAATACTTCGGCAAAAATATACGCTTATATGTCGTTCAAATTTAAGTGTATCGACAAAGTAGGCGCCATGCCTTTCAACCTTTTCCGCAGTTCGGAGATGTATCTCATCGAAGCAGAAGCCAACTGTCACCTGACGCCTCCAAAAGAAGCGGAAGCAAGGCAATTACTGAAAGAACTGATCCGCGACAGCGGACGCGACCCTCAATATACTTGCGACAAGAGCGGTCAGGCACTGCTCGACGAAATAAAGTTCTACCGCCGCATCGAACTATGGGGCGAAGGATTCAGCTGGTTTGACTTCAAACGGCGCAAAGACACCATCGTACGCCACACCTTCGAAGATGGAGGAAACTACATGACCAACGCAGCCGTAACTATCAACCCGGAAGACGCCAACAACTGGATGTGGGTGATTCCCGCCAAAGAATACGAATATAACAATGCCATAAATAAACAATAAGAACACTGTAAATCCATAGTTATCAAGATGAAAATAGTCAGGTACATCAGTATATGTTTGTTGTTCACCTTTATCGGATCTCTCCTTCCAACCAAGGCGCAGGACAATCCGTACAAGATAGACCACTCTCTTTATCTACTTTATGAGGAGGCAACTAAACACCGTAACAACGCAACCGGACTGGAAATAGCTGATACTATCTATACCAAAGCCATCCGGATCAACGATAAAAAGGCACAATGCCTCGCTCTTACCATTCCGGTAATCTACTATTTCAATAATGGGAAAACGGAATTACTGGAGAAAGCAATCAGCAGGCTTCAGGAGATATCCCGAAAGAACAACTACCTGCAATATTACTACTTTGGCAGCATCTACAAAGTTAATTACCTGATGAACACAGGTAATACCCTGCGTGCGCTCCAGGAGGCTGAATTGACTAAAGAACAGGCATTTGCCGACGACTATCCCTACGGTATCTCCACTTGCCTGCGAATGATGGGAAACATTTACTTTGCGCGCAGAGAATACCGGACGGCACTGGATTACTACCAACAATCACTGGTATACACACAGGAGAAGCTCCCTGAACAGGATTTGTCTTATATATACTGGAACATATCCATGCTCCAACAAAACCTGAAGCAATATGAAGCAGCCTACGAGAATGCTGAGAAAGGGATCAAATGTGCCAAGACTTCAACCAACAAATACGCCTGTATGCTGCGCAAATGCACACTTTTATACGCGCTCGACAGGGAGGAAGAGTTCAAAAGCTATTATCAGGAATGTTTAAAAGCGACCGAAAAACATGGTGAAACCAGAAGGAATGAACTGAATAAGTTGAAGATATACAATTATATACTCAACCAACAATATGATAAAGCGCATGCTCTCGCCGACTCCACCTCTATCTTACATGAGAGAATAGCTTTTCAGGCAAATATTTACGCAAAAGAGCAGAAGTACAAAGACGCTTACCAAGCGCTTCAGAAGCTCCAGAGTTTACAGGATTCTCTGAACCAACTCATACAGACTGCCGACCTGTCGGAACTGAATGTGCGTATCGGCAACGAACAACTGAAAAGAAAAGCGCAAGCCTTGCAACTGGAAAACACACAATTAAACCTGCAAAAGACAACGCTCGAACTGCAGCAAACGAAATCGCAAGTGGAAATCGAGAAGATGAACGCCGAAAATAACGAGCTACTACTAAAAAACCGTAACCTGGAGCTCGCACAATTCAAAGCGGAAACCGAACGTACACAGAGTCTTATGGTAGCTAAACAGGCAGAATCCGAACGCCAGCTGATGATATTGAAATTCATCCTGATATTCTTCTGTTTCTTTGCCATAGCCCTCACGCTCTACCTTTATCTACGCAGAAAATCAATCAGACAACTGCAAGAGAAGAACGAAGAACTGACGATTGCCCGCGACCGTGCCGAACAGGCAGACAAGATGAAGACTCATTTCATGCAGAACATGAGCCACGAAATCCGTACCCCGCTCAATGCCATCGTAGGATTCTCACAATTATTATCCAACCCGGATCTGCCATTGGAAGATGAGGAAAAGCTAGAATTCAGCTCGCTCGTCCAACACAACTCCGAACTGCTCACCACGCTTGTCAACGATATTCTTGACCTTTCCGCACTGGAAAGCGGCAAATACACCATGAACCTGACTTCCTGCCATTGCAACGAAATGTGCAGGCTCATACTCTCTACCGTAATGGATCGAAAAGCGGAAGGAGTGAAGCTTTATTATACCTCCGAAGTGGCAGACGATTTCCAGATCACCACAGATGAACAACGCCTGCAACAAGTGCTTATCAACTTCCTTACCAACGCAGAGAAGCACACAGAAAAAGGGGAAATCCATCTGCATTGTTCACTGACCGAGTATCCCGACAGAATCACGTTCTCTGTCAGCGACACCGGGCCGGGCATCCCTGCCGACAAGATGGATAGTGTATTCGAACGCTTCAAGAAGTTGGATGAGTTCAAACAGGGATCAGGACTGGGACTGAATATATGCCGCACCATAGCCGAACGATTACATGGAGAAGTCAAAGTAGACAAGAGCTACACCAATGGTGCACGTTTTCTGCTTATACTTCCATTAAAATAAGATTAGCTATTGACTTTCCTCTTTTTATTTTGTATCTTTGAGGAACAGAAAAAGAAAAAAGCAATATGAGTTATATAAAAATCAAGACATAATAACACATTATCAAAACATATATTTCCATATATGGAAGAACCGAATGAGGTTGTGTCAAAACGTTGGCACAACCTCTTTTATATTTTACAGTTCTGCTATATTTTCTTTTGGCTATGCTGCTTTTTCCTCATGCATTTGGCAACAAGTTGCTATATTCCA
>NZ_JAPQKZ010000111.1:0-3062 GCF_027257075.1 Bacteroides sp. LFL-34
CATAGTGAAATTCTTATGCCTAAAGATACAAAATCTTTAGGTAATAACAAAGCCCCAGCTTGTGAAAGTCGGGGCTTTGTGCGTAAAAAACAGAAGGTGTGCATTTTGACACACCTTCTATTATATATCAAAAAAGTAACTTTACTTACTTCACTGCTCTTCTTATTCAGCAGTTTTTCTTCTGATAGCTCTTTTGGTAGTAGCTACCGGAGCTTCTTCCACCTTGTGTTCGATTTGTACGCCAGCCAATTCCGGGTCAATCATAATACGTCCGCAATATTCACAAACGATTACTTTCTTACGAGAACGGATATCCAGTTGTCTCTGGGGCGGAATCTTGTTAAAGCAACCACCACAAGCGTCACGCTGTACGTATACAATACCCAATCCGTTGCGAGAGTTCTTACGGATACGTTTGAAAGACTGCAACAGACGCGGTTCGATCTTAGTTTCCAAATCTTTAGCTTTGTCTCTCAATTTCTCTTCTTCCTGTTTGGTTTCAGAGATAATTTCGTCCAGTTCGCTCTTCTTCTGCTCAAGGTCTTTCAGTCTTTCGTTAAGAATCTGATCGTTCTTCGTTACTTCAGCCTCTTTTTCTTCTTTATCAGCAGAATATTCCTTAATTCTCTTTTCGCAAAGTTCGATTTCCAATGTCTGGAATTCGATTTCTTTCGTCAAGAAATCATATTCACGGTTATTGCGAACATTGTCTTGTTGTGACTTATATTTTTCTACTGAAGCCTTTGCTGTTTCAATTTCTACTCTCTTGCCGGCAATAGCAGATTTCAGTTCATCCACTTCAGCTTTGATCTTGTCGATACGGGTACTCAAACCAGCAATTTCATCTTCAAGGTCTTGCACTTCCAACGGAAGTTCACCTCTCAATGTCTTGATTTCATCAATCTTAGACAACATCGTTTGCAGTTGGAACAGTGTCTTCAGTTTCTGTTCTACCGTCAACTCATTCGGATCTTTTTTTGCTTCTCTAGCCATTTTACTTATAAATATTTTATGGGATTCGTATTTATTTTACTCAATTGGAGTGCAAAATTAGGAAATAAATCCCGGATTATGGAATAAAAAATTTCTTTTGTATATTGTTCGCTTTCGTAATGACCAATCTCTGCCATCAGAATATCACCCTCGTGGCCGAAATAATCATGATATTTGATTTCTCCCGTAATAAAGACATCCGCACCCGTCCGAATTGCCTGTGGAAGCAGGAAAGCTCCGGCACCACCACATAAGGCAACCTTCTGTATTTCTCTCCCCGTCAGTTTGTTATGACGTACACAACCCACTTCAAAGATTTTCTTGATGCGTTTCAGAAACTCGAGTTCCGTTTCCGATTCATCCAATTCACCTACAATTCCCGAACCTGCCTGCAACCAGTCATTCTGCAACGGATACAAGTCAAATGCCGGTTCCTCATAAGGATGTACAGACAATAAAGCCTTTATAACTTCCGCTTTTTTATATATAGGAAGAATGGTTTCAATCCTCACTTCATTTTCATGATGCAGTTCACCGATTGTTCCACAGAAAGGATGCGTTCCCTCTTTTGCCCGGAAGGTTCCCTCTCCTTTCAGATTGTAACTGCATGAATCATAGTTACCTATATTTCCGCGTCCGGCTGCAAACAACACTTCGCGCACACTATCGGCTTGTGCATCCGGCACGAAAGTCACCAGCTTAATCAGACAGTTCTCTTTCGGTTCGAGCACTTTCAGATTCTTCAACCCTATTTTCTCTGCTATCTTATAATTAACTCCACCTTGTGCATTATCAAGATTAGTATGTGCTGAATAGATCACAATATCATTCTTTATTGCTTTCAGTATGCAGCGTTCCACGTAATCTTTGCCCGTGATAGATTTATAGCCCTTGAAAATGAGCGGATGGTGCGATATAACGAGATTGTACCCCAGCGCGATAGCTTCATCCAACACAGCTTCGGTAACGTCAAGACACAACAAAGCCCCTGTTGCTTCCGCTTCTGTCAATCCGATTTGCAGGCCGGCATTATCAAATCCGTCTTGCAATGGCAGAGGCGCGAATCGTTCAAGGGCGCTTACTATTTCCTTAATTTTCATTATTGGTAGAAAATTTGGTTGCAAAGATAATAAATAAAATAGGAATTAACATACTAAGTGATCGTTTTTTAGAGAATTTATCGTTATCCATTTTTTGAGATCCCCGTAAAAGATATAAAATACCACCCAGAAACTATCAAAAAGGACCTAAAAACTATCTGTTGATAGAAATTCCCCTAAATTACGTCTGATTCTCCCCTACCAAGGTCGACAAAATATCTTAAACTTGCATCATCAAAATTTTTACAACGAATACTCACATTTTAAAAACAACACATATGAAAAGTTTAAGCTTCAGAAAAGATTTGGTAGGAGTTCAGGAAGAATTACTACGTTTCGCATACAAACTGACAACAGACCGCGAAGAAGCAAACGATTTGCTGCAGGAAACCTCATTGAAAGCATTAGATAATGAAGATAAATATACACCCGATACAAATTTCAAAGGATGGATGTACACCATCATGCGCAATATCTTTATCAATAATTATCGTAAGGTAGTTCGCGACCAGACATTTGTTGACAAGACCGATAACCTTTATCATCTTAATTTGCCGCAAGATGCAGGGTTTGAAAGTACTGAAAGGACATACGACCTGAAAGAGATGCACCGTGTAGTCAATGCTCTTCCGAAAGAATACAGGGTTCCGTTCGCCATGCACGTTTCCGGATTCAAATACCGTGAAATTGCAGAAAAACTGAATCTTCCGTTAGGTACCGTAAAAAGTCGGATCTTCTTTACCCGTCAGAAATTACAGGAAGAACTAAAAGACTTCCGCTAAACCATAACTATATCCATATAAATTTTAGATTAAACAGTTAATTTCATTTTTCAGTTTTATCAATAGGCAAAGAGGTTGTGTCAAAACGCTGACACAGCCTTTTTTTATGCGCAAAGCCCAGACTTTCTCAAGCCCGGGCTTTGTTATTACCCAAAGTTTTCGTATCTTTAGGTATAAAGTTTTTCGT
>NZ_JAPQKZ010000112.1:0-2979 GCF_027257075.1 Bacteroides sp. LFL-34
TATTTTATGAATTGGATTTTCTTGTGCGCAAGGAAACGGAGGAAATTTTTCAATATGGAGAGACGATGATTGCATGTTTGCGGGCTGCATTTTCTTACTTCTTTCAGCCACGCAATCCATTCTTCAATCCAGTCCTTACGGAAGCATTCCCCACAAATGGTATTTGAGGTGACTCCCTTCGAGGATTCAAGGAAATCTATATAGATTCCCATTCCCTCTCCGTATGATTTTAAAGCGTTATGGCTCAGATTCCTTATACACGGAAGATAAACCGTATGCCACTCATGGATGGCATCGGCGATAATTGAATGTTCTGCTTTAGTCTTCATATTCAAAATAGTCGTTTAAATCAGGTAAAAGTTCTTCATACCCACCTCCTGTCAGATTTTCCAACTGGTGTGCAAACAGCGGTACAAGCCTGTAATAATATAATGTGTTTTGAATGTAACGGTGTCCCATGGAACGGCTGAGATATAAGAGTTTGTCCATCCATTCAATGCCGCAGTGATCCCAACCGTTTATGTTCACGACCGCATAGTGACTGCGAAAATCATATGCTCTTGCGTGTGCCGTACTGACTTTCTTCCATACTTTCTTAAAACTTGCCGTTACCCATTCTCCGGAATATGGTTTGTCGTACTCGTTAGGAAAGAATATCTTTCTTCCGGGCATGAGATTTTCCATTTTGACATTATACATCTGCAATAGCGACCACATGGATTCGTGCAAGGCAACCCGATGTTCATCTATGCTCTTTGTGTATCTTATATTTATAACACCGGATTGCAAGTCCACGTCTTCTACTCTGAGCAGACGGGCTTCTGTTGTACGCATCCCTGTACTGTACAAAAGTCGGAAAAAGACCGGAACTTCCACTTTCATAAGCGCAGCCCTCATGTCACGGCAATTTATTGGAGGTTCGAGATTGTCCGCTTCATTAAAGAATCTTGCAAGCTCTTCTGGAGTAAACGGATGTGGTTCGAATGATGTGACATTGACTCTTGGAATGGTGGATGGAAGAGGAATATTTACGAAACCACGGCTATTCGCATATTTCAGAAATCCTCTGACACCTACAATTCTGTTATTGCATGACTTTGCGGATTCCGTTTTTTTCTTCTTGCAATAATCAAGGACAATTTCTTCTGTAAGAGCTTCAGCTGACGGATAATTATGGGCGCAGAAGTCATTGAAACGGCGAATCTTGTCCATTGTCCGCCTACTGAATTTTCCAGAGGCTCTTTTGTAAAGTTCATATTTCTTGACTATATGGGATATTGCGGAATAAGAGTATGGCTGTTCTGAAACAAGAATACGCTTTGGCTTAGGTGTGTATTTTATGTCCGGAGGATATGATGGCAATTTGAACGGTGCCCCATATTTCGACCGGATATAACGGATGAAGCGCCTCAAAATAATGCATCGGTTACGGTTTGTATAATAGCTTTCCTTATCTGTCCTTGATGCCCATCCGGAGATAATATCATCCGACAGCACTCCGCCATGATTCATACAGTACTTGGCGAAAGAGTTCAGGTATATGCGGGTTATATAGTCACATTTTCCGATACCAGAGATGAAATTGACATATTCAGACATCAAATCTGCAAATTGGGGTAGATGTGAATCTGTTTTCATTCGAACAACTCCTTTCTTATTGGATAACATTCAATATTGATTCCGCATTCTCTCAGATGAGGGATGTCAGCATCTATATATGGGACTATAGATGAAGAACAGATATGTCCTAAAATATGGCTGATGACCCTAATCTCGGTACCTTTACCAAGTAATTTAGAGGCGAGGTTGTGCCGAAATACGCTGACTCCACGCCCGAATTCACCTTTTCTAAGGTTTAGTTTCTCAAAGACTGTATTGACAATGGTGCCGATACTTTTGTTCTCCAACCTTTCTGTCGCATTCTTCTTGTTGGGAAACAGATACACGGATCCGGCCTCATTGTCCCGTTCATTACGTATGTAATCAAACAATGAGTTTCCAACATGAGGAAGAAGGGGCAACACTATCGGATTACCAGTCTTTTCCTGGACGAAGCTGACTCGTTCCTTCTTCCAATCTATGTCTGTCAATTTCAAGTTGGCAATGTCGCATCCTCTTATGCCAGTATATAAGGCCAATGAAACTATAGCTTTTTCCCTGAAAGTCAAAATATTGTTAGAGTCTGACAAAGCATTTTTTATCACATTGATTTCATCATCCTTAAGATAGTTGAAGTTTTTCCTTTCATATTTCAAATCAGGGAAATAACCTAATACTTTTTTCATGTCGTATAAATCCCCCAACTCTTTAAGGGCTGACGCTATGTGACCGCAATATGTCCTTGAACGCTTTTGCTGTTCTTCTTTAAGGAAAAAGGACAAAACATGTTCTTCTTTGATTTCATCCAATGAAGAGACGTGGAACTTTTGCATCTCAAAAAGGAACATTGTAACGGTATTGGTTTCCATTTTTACTGTGGACTTCTTTTTATGTTCTGCGGCACGTTTCCGGTAAATGTCTATAACTTTCTGAAAACTGGGGTTAAGCATATTATACCTGGAAGGATAGCATAACGGAACAAAGGACTTCTTGTCCGGGTAGTGCCCAAATTCATCATATGCTTGGATAGTACGTAAATGCATCATCCTAAGATCCAATGTCGCTTTTGTATATCCCCTTGTACGGATAAACTTTTCTGCAAATTGTTCATACGAATGAAAACATCCTTCATGTTCAAAAAGAAGTCTTAAAACAAATTTTACTCCTTTGATGTACTGAATGTCATAACCACGGGAAACGAGGTTGTCCAGTAACTTCTTCTGGCTTAATTTTAACTGTGCTATATTCATATTCTTCCTATTGGCTTTAGTGCCATTAGCAAAGATATAGGAATGTATTATCCAAACCTATTCATCCTATAACAGAATGATTTACAGAATAAAAAACTGTATTTTTAGGATAATGCTGGGGTTTGGATAA
>NZ_JAPQKZ010000113.1:0-2902 GCF_027257075.1 Bacteroides sp. LFL-34
TGAGTGAAGCTGCCGTTTGGTCGCTCCCCCTTTGGGGGCGGGGGGGGTTACATACCCATGCCGAAACCTCTGCTTCTGGTGATTTGCTTGAGTAGGTCTTTCCCCTCTTCCATAGCTTTTGATATGTTTGGGAAATGATGCCTTAAAGCCTCCAGTTGTTCGGAATTGAACAAGTCTTTCATCTTACCAAGTTCTTTTTTCAATTCCTTGGTTTCGGTCTTTAGTTCTTGGTTCTCCGTTCTTAGTCGGTTACTGGTTGTCCTTGCATTGTCCATTTGCTGTCTATAATACTCCTTGTCGTTCTCGGCTTTGAATACCTTTGTGCCGTTTCGCTCTTTTTCAAGTATAGCCTTTCCCAGTCTATCGGATAGCTGTTCATTTTCCCCCTCTAAAGCCTTTATTTTGGCTTTTAAGGCATCTTTTTCCCTATCGTTAACCGTTTTCCCTATCAAGCCGTAAAACTTCTCTGAAGCCTTAGAAATGAGTTTTTGGACGTTTTTCTTTGTTTCAATGGAACGTAGTTCTTTCTGAAGCTGAAGAAGCTGGTTTTGCACGTCCTTGTGCTTGTCTAACGCACTGGATATATCGTTGGATAGTTCCTGAAGCTGTTCTTTCGCACATTCGGTCTTGTACTGCATAGCCGATAAGTGTTTGCGATCAGAAGAAACACCACGTTCCATGCCCAGTGCTTCAGATGCTATGGTTTGGAGTTCTGCCATGTCATCACGCGATAAACGCACACTCTTCCCGTTCGGCTGCGTCCAATCGAAAACTACATGGGCGTGAAGGTTAGGTGTCCATTGCTTTGCGTTCATGTATCCTTCGTCCTTGTGTATATGGATTTGAAACGCTTCAATACCGAAACGTTCCTTGCAGACCGCAGCGAATTGCTGGAGTTCCTGCATGGTGGTTTCTTGCTTGATTACTATTACCCCCTCCCGTATGGGTGCTGCTTTAGTCTGCATCTTCTGCCCAACCGTATCGAAATATCTCTGTTTCGCACTCTCCAGCCGATGGGAGATGCTATCTCCAACCCAGCTTTCATTCAAATGACTAAGTTCCGGACGAACATAGTCCAACTCTTTTTTCCTAAAGTTGTGAATCTCGCTCCCCGGCTTCACTGCTTGTACATGAATACTTGTTGCTCCCATAAGTTAACATTTTTGTGACAATCGATAACAGCCGGTGACAGCCGGCTGACAGGGGGTTAAGGGGGCTTGTCCCCTTACACACGTACCCTTTAGGGTGCTAGTGTGCTATCACCATACTGCATAGGTGCGAAGTTAGTGAATGTTTTGTAAATGCACAAATAAAGGGGAAAACATTTGGATTTGCGACAATAAAGTACTACCTTTGTTGCTGACCAAACGGTAGCTGACCGATACGGGAGAGTTACCAAAATACAAGCCGCTGGAGTTAATTGACGGACATCCGACATCCCCAGCGGCTTTATTTTTGCCTATCTGCTTCGTCTAGGCATACCAGTACCTCTACTAAAAATGTACTTCAAAGATACTTATTTTCTACCGACTTGATAGTTTTTACCCCATATTCTTGGACATTTTTCCCCCATGAGGTTATCTTTGTAGGGTGAAAGAGAAACCCATAAACGGGGATAGATTGAATGCTGGGAAGCATAAACAATCGGGGTAAGGTTAGCGAACCTTGCCTTTCATCCCCCATTATAACTTTACATAGAGGAACTTTATCTATCCCCCCCCGCCCCCAAAGGGGGAGCGACCAAACGGCAGCTTCACTCAATGGAGTGTTACAGTTCATCAAAACCAAGTGATAACTGTCGTTTCTCTGCTTCTTCTTTCTTTTGGGCAGCTAAAGTCTTTTTCCGAACGTATGTTTTTGTAAATGAAACCCTATCCCCATTAAAGACAATCAACGGATTAATGAACCAA
The DNA here is from genome assembly GCF_027257075.1 of Bacteroides sp. LFL-34. Lineage (NCBI taxonomy): Bacteria > Pseudomonadati > Bacteroidota > Bacteroidia > Bacteroidales > Bacteroidaceae > Bacteroides > Bacteroides sp. LFL-34. The sequence goes on from NZ_JAPQKZ010000113.1 coordinate 1,911, forward strand.
TTATATTCGTTTGGACCTCTTGCTATGATTTCACTTTGTACGAGCTCTGCCAATCCTTTGTATATGGCTTTGTCTGATTTGTATTGGGTGTATTCTAAGCATTTTCGCCTATCGAAAATTATCATATCATTCTTAGGCTTCATGCAAGTTAGAATATACCCGAAAACCCGAATAGCTGATTGTGATAGATTGAAAAAAGCGGCAAAATTCGCAAGGTATAGTTTTGCAAATTGCTCTTCATCTACTTCTATTTGTCGGATAAACGAGGTTTTGAATACTTCTCCTGTATCTGTATCAGCAACAGCAACTACAGCTTTTTTATCACTTCCCGTACTACTTTTGTATTTCTTAACAACGTGATTTTCAATCCCTTCAATTGCTTGTTTCATAAAGGGGTTTTCTTCGTTTTTTTGAAAATCGGTTAATTTGAGTACTTTCTTATTTTCCATAAACATTCTATTTAGGCAAATTTGACTTTCTATATATCGGTGAAAAAGTATAATTTGATTTTCCACAAAGGAATATTTAAATTTCCATTAATACAATAAAAAAGCAAAATATATTTTCCTTTTTAATATCTAATAGGAAAGAGTGACTTTCTAATATGGAAAATCAGATTTTCCAATATGGAAAATACCCTATATTGAGTATCAACTACTTAACTTATTCTATTTCTTAAGTTCTTATTATACCCTAAAAACGGCATATAATCAACTACTTAAAAAATCATCGGTCGGGGAGCGCCCAGCGGCAAGGGGCGGGACCACCCGTCCCGACGAGCGCCCACACCATAAACTTTTTTTCGAATAAGCACACAACCGTTTTTCGAACCCTGCAAAATTTCTTCCGAACCCGAACGGCGTAACACTCCATTGAGTGAAGCTGCCGTTTGGTCGCTCCCCCTTTGGGGGCGGGGGGGGTTACATACCCATGCCGAAACCTCTGCTTCTGGTGATTTGCTTGAGTAGGTCTTTCCCCTCTTCCATAGCTTT
>NZ_JAPQKZ010000114.1:0-2557 GCF_027257075.1 Bacteroides sp. LFL-34
GAAGCGGTTGATTTCACGGTTCTCCCGTTCCAGCAACTCCAAGTCGCGCCATTCTCCGAGCCACGTGCAGATGATGCCGCCCACCAGCAGGACTATCAACAGATAGCCTGCGGCAAGCAGCTTGCGGAAATGCTTGGTAGTGGTAACGAATTGTTCGCTCATTTGCTGTTTGTGTAAATACCGTTATTCAACATACGCATATAGGTCGTGGAACTTCGCAGGTTCATGGATGAGAATGGCGGCCATGCTACCGATGACCGCCATAAGTATGGCATAGCCGAAAAATATTTTATATCGCAGCGACACTGTTTGTTGATGAAAAATATAATTGGTTAACTAAATATCAATATCACAGGATAGTGATCCCCACCCTTCATATGATATCTTAGTACACATGTTCTTAGCTGTAATCTGCTATCGATAAGGAAATAATCTAATTCTCGACTTGAAATATGTGTTGGCATACCACAACATGCAAAATTAGCACTATTTCCCGGCCTACTCTTGGTACCTGTGTAAATATTCTGATAATTCGCTTGGAGTCATATTCATGTCCCCACCAATAATAAATGGGTGATTTGCGGATGATACCAATTTATTTATATCTATAGCACCACATCCGGATTGGCAATGAATGGTATAAATTTCAAGGCCTCTATAATTAAGACCAATAGACCACCGACCTGTTCCTGACTGCGCATAAGAATAGGAAGGGCTAAAATTTATATCTGCAATGACACCAGTATTACTCCGTGTGTTCCATCACGTCCTCCTTTCTTTATTGGGGTTATACTTCGGTTCTTTCCGTTGCGGACGGAACTTTTTCCGCCCGACGTTTACTGCTTCCTCAAGGTGGGCAATGCTCCGGTGAGTTCGTAACGCCACTCTGAACCTGCGTTCTGCAAGGCGGTGTTCATGGCATCGACGGCTTTCTGCCAGGTAACGCTGGTGCCGTCCACCTTCGTAGCTTCGGGGGCGGTGCCTACCTTTTTGTAGCCGATGCCTTGTTCCTGATTGTTCTTCCAATAGCAGGCGGTCACGGTGGTGGAGTTATATCCACAAAAGCCGCCGATATACACATTGACGGTGCTACTACCTGTACTGGTTACGTTGCCCGTGGCATAGCAGGCAAGGATGCGGCTTCCTCCGTTGAATCCCACCGCACCGCCGACATCGATATTATTTTGGGAGGCTATTTCTAAGGTCACGTTGCCCGTGGCATAGCAAGCGGTCATGGTGGCATTCGAATTCGTCTGACCTGCCACGCCGCCGACATCGACCATTCCCTTCACTGTGGCAGATGAACTGCATCCGGTGATGGAACCGCCCCATTGAGCACCCACCACACCGCCGACGTACACCGTGCCGCTGACGCTGCCCGACACCGAGCAGTTTTCAATAGTGCCCCGGCTAAATCCTGCCACGCCGCCAGCCTGGCTCGACCCGTTATTGCTTGTTATCAGTACGCCCTCCATCACCACGTTCTTCACCGTACCGGCATTACCGATATAGCCGAACAGACCCGCATATTTGTCATTTGTCGTAACGGTCAGCCCCGTGATGGTATGGCCGCCGCCGTCAAAGGTGCCCGTGTATGAGTTTTTGAAGCTTGTGCCTATCGGCGTCCAGCCTTTGCCCGTGAGGTCAATGTTTTTGTCGAGGGTAATGTTAATGTCGGTCTTACCTCCGTTCACTAAATCGGCTACATGCATCAGGCCATCGGCGGATGTCACGGTGTAGCTGCCGTTGCCCTCTATGGTATATCCCGGGTCTTTTGCCGCAGTGAGGGAGACTGTGTAGGTATATTCACCGCCCGCCTGCCAGTCGGTAGCATTCTTCATCTTATAAACGAAGGTCTTGCCGTTAGTGAAGGTGCTGGTAATGAAGGTCGTGCCAGCTGCCACACTTTGCGGGGCTACAAGAGCGGTGTAGGTGTTGCTGCCCTTGTCATACGGGGTGATTTCGGCTGGGTTGTCGCCTTCGGTGGAGAGCCCCGTCAGCTGCACGGATGCCAGCCCCTCGGTGTAGTCCGTCAGAACGATGGTCACTCGCGCCGTGCGGTGGGTGAAGCGGAGCGTGGGGCTACCGTAGGTCACCGTCTGTCCGTCGGCTACGATGAGGTCGCTGCCCTCGAAGTCTTTCCGGGCACTTTGGTTGGCTTTTACCTTCACAGCAGAAGGGGTTGTCTCGCCAGCGGTGTAGGGCCACCACGCTGTGACGGTGATGTCTTTGCGGTTGGTCCAGTAGTGCGGGTCGGTGGAGGTCAGCGTGGCGCTGGCGGGGTCGGCGGTGGAGGGCGTCACGTTGTACGTCTTCACCGTGCCGTCCATCAGGACTGCCACGCTCTGCACACCCTCCCAGTCGCCGTCCACGGTGGAACGGGTATTGGCGATGGCTGTCGCAGCGGGGTTCAGCCCCGTGGCGGTAAAGACGATGGGTGTGCCTTCCGCCCCTTCCGGCAGGAAGCCCGCTTCGTCCTGCGTGCAGGCGGCAATGCCGAGCAGCAGGGCTATGGCTGCAGATGTATGGATGATTGTTCGTTTCATGATGCGTGTTG
>NZ_JAPQKZ010000115.1:0-2462 GCF_027257075.1 Bacteroides sp. LFL-34
GCCTTGCAGAACGCAGGCTCAGAGTGGCGTTACGAACTTAATGGAGCATTGCCTACCTTGAGGAAGCAGTAAACCGTCGGGCGGAAAAAGTTCCGCCCGCAACGGAAAGAACCGAAGTATAACCCCAATAAAGAAAGGAGGACGTGATGGAACACACGGAGAATCCACCATATTGGTTTTGGCATCAAGGCATTGTCAATAATAATATAGTCTCCAGTGTAAATATGGAAGCTGTAAGCCGGACATTGTCAAGATTGGTGCTCATTAAAGACAACAAATCAAGTATTTAAGTTAAAAACATGGGACTTTTTCACAGAGGCAAGAAAAATAATGACGATGAGCCGGACAGTGTTCAAACCAATTCATTCTCTGATATTATGAATGGTTTGCAGTACGCCGTAAACAGTGCACAAGATACATTACAGAATCATCAGATACAAAATCTGACCAGACTTTTTGAAGGAACAAATGCAAATAACGCAAATACGTTCCAATCAAAAAAAATCATGGTTGGAGACAAGACTATTGATATTCCACTTATAGCCTTGATATCCCATCATTATCTTGCAATGGATAATGTGCAGATAAAGTTCAAGGCGAAGGTCGGAAGCGTGGAATCACAGATTCCGGAAAACAACTTGCTGTTATCCAGTCCGCACAGAGCCAATCTCCAGATGCAGATGAGCAACATAAAACCAGATACAGATGATATCATGGAGGTTTGCGTCAATTTTAAAGTTCAGGAGACTCCGGAGAGTATTTCCCGAATCATTGACGATTTTGTAAAAAATATCTAACAATTTTAAAATTCAAATGTTATGGCAGAAGAAATAAAGAACCAAGGGCAACAAGAAAATGCGGAAAACTTGAATGAAAATGTAAGCGGACAGGCGAAAGAAATTATCTCCGCTGCATTGGAAGAGACTCAAAACAGAGAAACTTCTCCAGTTCTTAAAGCAGATTCAAACGTGACTGACAAATTCAAGGGGCTTCCCATGCGGGAACTTATTGCAGCTCCACTTATTGCAGCAGCCGAAGCACAACAGGAATTGGCAGCGACAGCATGGAATTTCTACCAGCAAATTGCATTTGATGGTAAAAGCGGCAATAAAGCGCGTATATTGGAATTCGATGTCGAAAGACCGATACAGCAGGATGGAAAAATGACAACAATGTCACAAAGTGTCAAGGCTCCGTTTATAGGATTGGTGCCTATTCCTTCCCTGCTCATAGATCGCGTGGATGTCGATTTCCAGATGGAGGTTACCGATACATCAAACGTAAAAAGCACTACCAACGCAGAAGTAGAGGCAAAAGCTTCTGCAAAACATTGGTTTATAAATGCGGAAATCAGCGGCAAAGTCACGACCGCCCGCGAGAACACCCGCATGACCAACCAAACGGCAAAATACCAGATACATGTGACAGCCAGTCAGCAGCCGCAGACCGAAGGTCTGTCTAAACTGATGGATATAATGGCATCATGTATCGAGCCTATAACAAACGAAAGTAACAGTAAGTAAATATATGAATTTGATTCAAGCATTAAGATTGCCAAACAGTCAAGCAGTAATGACAAATATTGCACGGTTTCATTATCAAAATATTTATAATGTAGGTTTGACCCCTCCGATTTTCACGCAAAGTAATTTGACATTTCAAATAAAAGGATATACCCGTAACTATCGTTTTCTTAGATTAGACTACGCCTGTGTCATATATATTGCGGATAGAATAGCAGTCGTTGCTTCAAATGGCATAGATACTTTAAGTTCAGGTTTTTCGGGGTGTTATATGGCCAGTTTTAGGCACAATGGCATTAGGTATGTTGCTCATATTCCAACGCCTAACAATAGTATTAAAACATCATGGAATCGGGCGGTTAAAAATCTAATAATAGATAATGTTGTTCTTTTTAAACCTACTGAAGGATTGGCGAGAATCCCAGGAACCATTGGTATTTGGGGAATTATAACATTTAACGATAGATGTTATCGGCTTGATGTAAATGAAAACGCTCCTCCAAGTCAAGCCATACGTGGCCAAAGAATTTTTAACTCAATCCCGAGAAATCCCATACTAACAGAAATTCCACCTATCGCCGGTGGTCAGATGCCTTAATAATTATAACAATTGTAAATAAGGGAAGAATGGTTGTTTCATTGAGGAGTAGAATTCTATTCGGATATATAATTCTGGTGGCGGTCATAGGCAGCATGGCCGCCATTCTCATCCATGAACCTGCGAAGTTCCACGACCTATATGCGTATTTTAAATAACGGTATTTACACAAACAGCAAATGAGCGAACAATTCGTTACCACTACCAAGCATTTCCGCAAGATGCTTGCCGCAGGCTATCTGTTGATAGTCCTGCTGGTGGGCGGCATCATCTGCACGTGGCTCGGAGAATGGCGCGACTTGGAGTTGCTGGAACGGGAGAACCGTGAAATCAACCGCTTC
>NZ_JAPQKZ010000116.1:0-2388 GCF_027257075.1 Bacteroides sp. LFL-34
TCCGAAACAGGCAAACAGGGCGACCTGATGGGTGGCGGCATCACCGCCGGCTATCAGCTGCGGCTGAACAAGGCACTGGCTCTTGATTTCAACCTCGGTCTGGGCTACCTGAATGCCGATTTCGAAAAATATGAAGTCATCGACGGTGTACGTGTACGCCGCGGCAACGAAACAAAGGACTGGTGGGGCCCCATCAATGCCGGTGTGACATTGGTATGGAAGTTATTCTAACACGGAGGAATAGAATATGAAAGCAAGACAATATATAAATATGATGGGAATGGCAGCCGCCGTGCTGCTCTCTTCCTGCGTGAAGGACACGCTCTATGACACGCCACACCCCGACAGCGGGAAGATTGCGGTGACAGCCGACTGGTCGGCCCGCGGTGAGGGTATCGACATACCTGCCACGTGGACGGTCACCATGGGTGACTATACGGGTACGGAGACTTCCGCCACCCATGCCCCCGACCATCTGTTTGCTCCGGGCAGCTACACCCTTGCGGTGTGGAACCCGGCTGAAGGAATCACGGTGAACGGCACCACAGCCACCATTGCCGCAGCCACGGGAACCCGGGCAGGCACGGATACCTTTGTGAACAATGCCCCGGGATGGTTCTTCACCTATACGGAACAGGTGACCATCGAGAAAGACAAGGACTATCCGCTGACCGCCGCAATGAAGCAGCAGGTACGCGAACTGACGCTCATCATCAAACCGACGGGGGATGCCGCCGGACGCATCACGGAGATTGTTGCCCATCTGACGGGTGCAGCCGGAACACTCGACTTCGCTACCGATACCTACGGAGCCGCTTCAAACGTCGTGCTGCCCTTCACCAAGATTACCGAAGGTGACGATGCCGGCAAGTGGAAAGCCACGGTGCGGCTGCTGGGTGTGACCGGCACGGAACAACTGCTGACGGGTGAAATCCGCTATGCTGACGGCAACCCGAGCCCCACCACGCTGAAAAGCGACCTCACGGAAGCCCTCAAGGAGTTCAATACCAGAAAGGGCGCATCGCTGACCCTCGGCGGAACGCTGGTTGAGACTCCCGAAGGCATGGAAGTGGACGGAGCCGAAATCAACGGCTGGGAAGAAGTGAAAGGTGATGATGTAAATGCTGATTTGTAAATAATAAAATTATAGATATAATGAAGACAAGATTTTTTGCACTTGCGATGCTCGCCCTCGCACTGGTAGCCTGCAACAACGACAACGAGAACCTGAACGGTGACCCCGTGGCCGCCCGGTTTACCGCCGACATCGCCCCCGCCACCCGCGCCAGCGGAACCACCTGGACTGCCGGCGACCGTATCGGCATCACCGACATCGGCAACGATTCCCAGTACGGCAACGTGCCTTTCATCCTGAAAAACGGGAAATTTGAGGCAGAAGGAAAGGTTATCTATATCGAAGATACAAAGACCCATACTTTCCGCGCCTACTATCCGTACAACGCGGTGGGAGGCATCCTCACAGCCACGACCGATGCCACGGCGCAGCAGAACCAGCCTGCCATCGACTTCCTCTTTGCTTCAGGAGCCACGGGAGACAAAAACAACCCGGTAGTAAGCTTCACCGACAAAACCGCCAAAGGCGGTGAAGACAACTCCTTCCACCACCGCATGAGCCGGATAACCCTTACCTTCGAGGCGGGCGACGGCGTGAATTTCAGCGTGGTCAAGCCTGAACGTTACACGCTGGACGGATTGTTACTCACCGGTACGTTCAACACGGCCGACGGTATTGCCACCGCAGACAACGGGGCACAGACCGGAGAACTGGCCATGAATTTGGCAGACGGCGTTCTCACGTCATCGATCATCCTCTTCCCGCAGACAGTTGCATCCCTGCCGTTGGTTGTGAATTACAAAGGTCAGGAATATCATGCCACACTCACCGTGCCCGAAGGCGCACTGCTGGCGGGCAACAACTACACCTATACCGTCAAGGTACGCAACAAAGTCCTTGAAGTCAGCGAAGCCACCATTGCAAAGTGGAACGATATAGACGGTGGAGATGTGGGCGCTGACCTGTAGGATTTTAATAATTAATCGATTAGAATGAAGAATTATGAGACATAGATTATTTATCCCCGCAGCCACCGCACTGCTGTTCGCCCTCGCCGCCTGCACGCAGGACGAACTTGCTGGCGATAACCGTCTGCCCGAAGGTGAATACCCCGTCGTCATCCGTGCCACCGGACTGTCCGTAGAAGCAACGCCGCTGGCAGTCCCTTCCACCCGTGCCGCTGTGGACGGCGACTGGCAGGGCGTCACTTCCGTGGCACTCAAGATGGGCGATGCGGTAAAGGAATACACCGTAACGGCTTCTACCGATTTCAAGAGTGCCACGCTTTCACGCGAGAACGACCCGTACTACTG
>NZ_JAPQKZ010000117.1:0-2366 GCF_027257075.1 Bacteroides sp. LFL-34
GGGGTGATTTTATCTGGATTGTCATTCTCGGTGGAGAGACCCGTCAGCTGCACGGATGCCAGCCCCTCGGTGTAGTCCGTCAGAACGACGGTCACCCGCGCCGTGCGGTGGGTGAAGCGGAGCGTGGGGCTACCATAGGTCACCGTCTGTCCGTCGGCTACGATGAGGTCGCTGCCCTCGAAGTCTTTCCGGGCACTTTGGTTGGCTTTTACCTTCACAGCAGAAGGGGTTGTCTCGCCCTCGGTGTAGGGCCACCACGCTGTGACGGTGATGTCGTTGTGGTTGGTCCAGTAGTACGGGTCGGTGGAGGTCAGCGTGGCGCTGGTGGGGTCGGCGGTGGAGGGCGTCACGTCGTACGTCTTCACCATGCCGTCCATCAGCACTGCCACGCTCTGCACACCCTCCCAATTGCCATCCGCGGGGGCACGGGTGCCGGCGATGGCTTTCGCGGCGGGATTCAGCCCCGTGGCGGTGAAGACGATGGGTGTGCCTTCCGCCCCTTCCGGCAGAAAGCCCGCTTCGTCCTGCGTGCAGGCGGCGAGTGAGAGGGCGAGCGCTGCAAGTGCAAAAAATCTTATCCTCATAATATCTGTTGTTTTATTACTCTGGTTCTTTCCGTTGCGGGCAGAACTTTTTCCGCCCGACGGTTTACTGCTTCCTCAAGGTGGGCAATGCTCCGTTAAGTTCGTAACGCCACTTTGAGCCTGCGTTCTGCAAGGCGGTGTTCATGGCATCAACGGCATTCTTCCAGGTAACGCCAGTGCCGTCCACCTTCGTGGCTTCGGGGACGATGTTTTCTTTATTGTAGCCGATGCCTTGTTCATGATTGTTCTTCCAATAGCAGGCGGTCACGGTGGTGTAGTTATTTCCCAAAAAGCCGCCGATATGTACTTTGCCGGTGCTACTACCCGTACTGGTTACGTTGCCCGTGGCATAGCAGGCAAGGAGGCTGATTCCTGCGTTCATTCCCACCAGACTGCCGCCAGCGATATTCTTTTTGGGGTTTATTTCTATGATCACGTTGCCCGTGGCATAGCAAGCGGTCAGGGTGGCACTCGAATTCGTCTGACCTGCCACGCCGCCGACATCGACCATTCCCTTCACTGTGGCAGAGGAACTGCATCCGGTGATGGAACCGCCTATTTGAACACCCACCACACCGCCGACATACACCGTGCCGCTGACGCTGCCCGACACCGAGCAGTTTTCAATGGTGCCCCAGCTAGATCCTACCACGCCGCCAATACTGCCGCCATCTATTTGATTGCTTGTTATCTGTACGCCCTCCATCACCACGTTCTTCACCGTACCAGCTCTATTGAGCCTGCCGAACAGACCCGCATATTCGTCATTTGTCGTAAAGGTCAGCCCCGTAATGGTATGGCCGCCACCGTCGAAGGTGCCTTTGTATGAGTTGTCGTAGTCTGTGCCTATCGGTGTCCAGTCTTTGCCTGTGAGGTCAATGTCTGTGTCGAGGGTAATGTTTATGTCGGTCTTACCTCCGTTCACTAATTCGGCTATATTCATCAGACCATCGGCGGAGGTCACGGTGTAGCTGCCGTCGTCCTCTATTATATAGCCTCTTGCCGCAGCGAGGGAGACGGTGTAGGTATATTCACCGCCCGCCTGCCAGTCGGTAGCATTCTTCATCTTATAAACGAAGGTCTTGCCGTTAGTGAAGGTGCAGGTAATAAAGGTCGTGCCAGCTGCCACACTTTGCGGGGCTACGATGGCGGTGTAGGTGTTGCTGCCCTTGTCATACGGGGTGATTTCGGCAGGGTTGTCGCCTTCGGTGGAGAGGCCCGTCAGTCGCACGGATGCCAGCCCCTCGGTGTAGTCCGTCAGAACGATGGTCACTCGCGCCGTGCGGTGGGTGAAGCGAAGCGTGGGGTTACCGTAGGTCACCGTCTGCCCGTCGGCTACGATGAGGTCGCTGCCCTCAAAGTCTTTCTGGGTACTTTGGTTGGCTTTTACCTTTACCGCAGGTGGGGTTGTCTCGCCAGCGGTGTAGGGCCACCACGCTGTGACGGTGATGTCGTTGTGGTTGGTCCAGTAGTACGGGTCGGTGGAGGTCAGCGTGGCGCTGGTGGGGTCGGCGGTGGAGGGCGTCACGTCGTATGCCTTCACCGTACCGTCCATCAGGACTGCCACGCTCTGCACACCCTCCCAGTCGCCGTCCACGGTGGAACGGGTATTGGCGATGGCTGTCGCAGCGGGGTTCAGCCCCGTGGCGGTAAAGACGATGGATGTGCCTTCCGCCCCTTCCGGCAGGAAGCCCGCTTCGTCCTGCGTGCAGGCGGCAATGCCGAGCAGCAGGGCTATGGCTGCAGATGTATGGATGATTGTTCGTTTCATGATGCGTGTTG
>NZ_JAPQKZ010000118.1:0-2173 GCF_027257075.1 Bacteroides sp. LFL-34
GGTCGCCATCTTCAGTTTGCAAGCAAACTAAAATGCTGCCCCTCGACTTGCATGTGTTAAGCCTGTAGCTAGCGTTCATCCTGAGCCAGGATCAAACTCTTCATTGTAAAAGTATTTTTTATCATCCATTAGGATGATCTTTTTGCTCTGTTCAGGACGCCGTAAATTTATTGACCTTATTCAAATACCTATTAGTCTTAATTGTATCACTACTGAATAAGACAAGTATTGACGGTTCTATTTTTTTACTTGTACTACTTGTATTGTTTATCAATATTTCAAAGAACTTGTTGCTTTCGTTTTTAAAAGCGGGTGCAAAGGTAAGGGCTTTATTTTTAACCACCAAACTTTTTCGGAAGTTTTTTTTAGTTTTTTCTTTTTACTCGATTTCTCTGGCTCTCTATGCGAAAGGGAAAGAATGTATGAAAGAATAACTCTTGCCAATTTTCTTTGCGAATCGGACTGCAAAGATAAGAACTTTATTTATTATAATCCAAACTTTTTCGGAAGTTTTTTGTTCTTTTCTTTAAGTGGGATTCCACTTTTTCACTAAGTCAATTTTTCAAGGCTTTCTTCTCTTGGAAAGCGGGTGCAAAAGTACGCCCTTTTGGTATACACTCCAAATATATCAAACTATTTTTTCTAATTATTTTTGAATACATTTGCTAAAGTGCTGACGCATAACGATGTTGTAGAACATATTTTTTATGTATAGGGAAATTGTGCGCGGAAACGACGAGAGGGATACACATTATTATATCACACGCGGGCGCGTGAAGGCGTGAAAAGAGAATGAAAAGAAAAAGACGAAAAAGAAAACTACAAGAAAATAGATATTAGAAAAAAGCAAGAGGATTTAGAATCAACCGTCAGAATACTTTTTCTAAGCGGTCTAACGGTTGGCTATTCCATAGGTATAGATCGGATAAATACAGAGTGGGTACTAATCAGATTCTAACTATAAAATCAGAATGTCATTCTTTTTTAGAGTTCTCTATTCGCAGGCTGACAAGTTCAACCCACTTCTTTATGCCCAAATCAAAGCCGCCTTTTTCTAACAGATGAAGGGCGCCCGCATAATGAAGGGCAGTCTCCTCCCTACTACAGCTTATCTTACAAGACAGTTTACCCAGATAGTATTCCAGCCGGGCCATTTGGATATAGTCCAATAAAGTATAATCCCCTTCGATTGACAAATCAATCAACTCCCGTATCAAAGCATAGGCTAGTTCACATTCCGTATAGGTTAAATCCGAGAGGGGTTTGTACATAACAGGATGCTGAGTCAGCTGAACAACAATTCGATTAAAGTCTCCGTACATAGGTTGCGTTTATTACCGCATCAGTTCCCGGTGGTGCGAGGGTTATAAAAAAAGAGAGCGTGGAAACTATCTATTCATGCCATATATAGGTATCCGCTAAGACCCCTTTCGTGAACATGAATGATAGCCCCACGCCCAATTGGATATATAACAAGGTTATACAGACAATAGTGCGTGAGACCTGTCATTCATTCCATTCACGAAAGTTAAAATTTAGCGGATTTTATATATGAATGTAACAAATAACCGTTCTCAATAAAATTATTAAAAAACTACTTCCTTCGCTCGAAAGTAAGTTATCACAAAAGTAGAAATAAATATCTATTAAACAAACAATTTTGACAGGAAAAACATGATAGATCAATTAATTCAGTCTATATCGCATAAAAAACACAAACCCAATATCCTACTAGAAACAATTTCTCATTTTCATTTCTCATATTCTCATAACATGCACAATAATCTTCTGTAAATCAACAATATAACACAATGAGAATAAAAATACAAAACGGCATTTCTCATAGTATGACCCGCATTTTGTACATAAAACAACCTATTTCTCATAACTTATCAAGGTATTTCTCATAGTATTTTGACTATTTATCCTATAAATTCTCAAGCTAGATCCTAAGCTAAAGACCAAGTTGAATACCAGACCATGCACCTATTTACAATATATCATCAGTGCTTATTGGAAGTATATAGAGCAGGTATCCGCATATTTTTCTACCGCAGGGCAGACGCATTAAAAATTATTTTCCTGTAAAAGTTGTGACAAATATTTTTCATCCCATCCCGCTTTTAGTCTTTTCAGATTCATGCTTCCTTTTGTTGTTTTCTCATTCTTTAGT
>NZ_JAPQKZ010000119.1:0-2037 GCF_027257075.1 Bacteroides sp. LFL-34
CTTTTGGATGTCTGCAAACGACCTTTTCCACATCAAAAGCAAAAGCGTAACGACCACTCTTTCAGTTGAATCGCTACGCTTTTCTCAAATTTACTTTTTAGCTATCTGTTTATTTTAATTTTTTGATTCATTTATTTCTAATAGTTCCACGAAAGAACTATACTCCGTTTGCAAAATTACTAAAAATTGTTCAAGGAAAGGTAGAAACAGGCGATTATTTTTTCTTCTTCAAAAAATTAAATGATGACACCAAATAAATTTATATTCAACGAATTATGAAAATTTTGTTATTTTATAAAGATAAAAGATGAATGTTTGTATAGCTTGTAAATTTTTATAAATCAGTAGGCTATGATTAAAAATGTTATGAAAATGTCAGTTATTTATTTTGCATTACATTTTTAATCAAGGTCTTACATTGCAATTATAGTTCTTTCGTGGAACTACTCCAATAAAGACCTGATAAGTCCTTGATTGGCATCATCTATCACCGAGTTTTCCAACATTGTTAGATAAATCTGCGTTGTCTGTTCCGAGGTATGTCCCATACCAGCACTGATGACAGAAATGGGAACATTATGATTTCTCGCAGCGGTAGCCCAACTGTGGCGAGAAGTGTATGATGTCAATTTGCAACCGGCAGGCAACATCTTTGATAATCGTCTCAACTGTCTATTATGGTTGTTGATTGCGACTTGATACTCTTCGTATGCCTCCTTTGTGTCCGTAGAAGTCAAAATAGGGAAAACATAAGGCGATAATGCCGATGAATATCTGTCAATTATACGCTGGATACTTGGTTCTATACGCACACTCAATAATTGTCCCGTTTTGCGACGGGCATAACATATCACTCCGTTTTGAATGTTTTCTTTCTTCAAATAGGCAATATCTACGAATGCCATTCCACGGGTACAATAGCTGAAAATAAATATATCCCTTGCAAGTGCAAGAGGAGTATCTTCTGTTAATTTCAGTTTATATAACTGCGATATTACAGACTCTGAAACAGCACGCTTGCGGGTACGATCTATACCAGTATAAACCTCTGTAAACGGATGTGATTGTTCAACAAACTTGTGTCTAACTGCCTTGTTGTAAACGGCACGCATTATACGCATATAGAATGAAATAGAGTTCCTAACCATCCCTCGCTGCACAAGGAAGGCATTGTAGTCCGCAATAAGTTGTTCCGTCATTGCCGAAAACGGCAAGTTGACTCCACCAAGAAACTCGGCGAAGTTTTTCATCGTTTTCTCATAGTTCAGGGCTGTACCCAAACGATTGGCATTACGCATCAACCGTATCTGATTCTTCATAAAGTCCAATACAGACACATGACATTCTGGAGACTTGTAGCGTTTGATAATATCTCCAACCGAATAGGTTACTCCGCTATTATCCAAGTCTTTGACAATTCGTTTCAATAGTGCAATATCACTATCTATACGATTCTGAATAATGCTCTTGTCTGCAACACTTACAACAACCTGTTCACCTATTGCATCCCATTCGTCAGGCTGCAATCGGATATTGGTTGTTATCTGTTGTGTCGCTCTACGATGAGTCACTTGATAATATACAGTTCCTGCACGCCCTGCGACTGATGATGGACGTAGTTTTACTTTAATTGTTGCCATAATGTGATTTGGTTTAAGATGATACAATAAGAGCCTCCACTCAATTGCTTAAGGGAAGGCTCTTTAAATAACGGCTACGGGATATACAGCAATTGAAACTCTCTTTTTCTGCGGCGTTCGATGCTGGGAATAGGCTTGCCTTTGTAGCAACGGTACGAGATATACTCTTCGTAAAAATCTCTGTCGCCGGACTCGATTTTCTTGATAAGGTTACTCTTCGGGCGTTTACCATATCCTAACAATCTGCTATGGCCGACATTGTAAGCCAAAACCGTCAGCAACAGTTATCCAAACCCCAGCATTATCCTAAAAATACAGTTTTTTATTCTGTAAATCATTCTGTTATAGGATGAATAGGTTTGGATAATACATTCCTATATCTTTGCTAATGGCACTA
>NZ_JAPQKZ010000120.1:0-1958 GCF_027257075.1 Bacteroides sp. LFL-34
GGGGTGATTTTATCTGGATTGTCATTCTCGGTGGAGAGACCCGTCAGCTGCACGGATGCCAGCCCCTCGGTGTAGTCCGTCAGAACGACGGTCACCCGCGCCGTGCGGTGGGTGAAGCGTAGCGTGGGGCTACCGTAGGTCACCTTCTGTCCGTCGGCTACGATGAGGTCGCTGCCCTCAAAGTCTTTCTGGGCACTTTGGTTGGCTTTTACCTTCACAGCAGGCGGAGCTGTCTCGTCAGCGGTGTAGGGCCACCACGCCGTAACGGTGATGTCTTTGTGGTTGGTCCAGTAGTACGGGTCGGTGGAGGTCAGCGTGGCGCTGGTGGGGTCGGCGGTGGAGGGCGTCACGTCGTATGCCTTCACCGTGCCGTCCATCATGACTGCCACGCTCTGCACACCCTCCCAATTGCCATCCACAGGGGCACGGGTGCCGGCGATGGCTGTCGCAGCGGGGTTCAGCCCCGTGGCGGTGAAGACGATGGATGTGCCTTCCGCCCCTTCCGGCAGGAAGCCTGCTTCGTCCTGCGTGCAGGTGCCCAATAAGAGGGCGAGCGCTGCAAGTGCAAAAAATCTTGTCTTCATTATATCTGTTGTTTTATTACTCTGGTTCTTTCCGTTGTGGGCGGAACTTTTCCGCCCGACGGTTTACTGCTTCCTCAAGGTAGGCAATGCTCCTTTAAGTTCGTAACGCCACTCTGAGCCTGCGTTCTGCAAGGCGGTGTTCATGGCATCAACGGCTTTCTGCCAGGTAACGACAGAGCCGTCCACCTTCGTGGCTCCGGTGCTTTCCCTATTGTAGCCGATGCCTTGTTCATGATTGTTCTTCCAATAGCAGGCAGTCACGGTGGTGTAGTTATTTCCCAAAAAGCCGCCGATATGTACTTTGCCAGTGCTACTACCCGTACTGGTTACGTTGCCCGTGGCATAGCAGGCAAGGAGGCTGCTTCCTGCGTTCATTCCCACCAGACTGCCGCCAGCGATATTCTTTGCGGGGTTTATTTCTATGGTCACGTTGCCCGTGGCATAGCAAGCGGTCAGGGTGGCACTCGAATTCGTCTGACCTGCCACGCCGCCGACATCGACCGTTCCCTTCACTGTGGCAGAGGAACTGCATCCGGTGATGGAACCGCCTATTTGAGCACCCACCACACCGCCGACATACACCGTGCCGCTGACGCTGCCCGACACCGAGCAGTTTTCAATGGTGCCCCAGCTATATCCTACCACGCCGCCAATACTGCCGCCATATATTTGATGGCTTGTTATCTGTACGCCCTCCATCACCACGTTCTTCACCGTACCAGCTCTATTGAGCCAGCCGAACAGACCCACATATTCGTCATTTGTCGTAAAGGTCAGCCCCGTAATGGTATGGCCGCCACCGTCGAAGGTGCCTTTGTATGAGTTGTCGTAGTCTGTGCCTATCGGTGTCCAGTTTTTGCCTGTGAGGTCAATGTCGGCGGTGAGGGTAATGTTAATGTCGGTCTTACCTCCGTTCACTAATTCGGCTATATTCATCAGGCCGTCGGCGTTATAGACCGTGTAGGTCTTGGTGTTGCTGTCGTAGATGTAGCCCAAATCCTCGGCTGCGCCGCTCTCGCCGCCGCCGTCAGCCCAGCTGCCGATGGTGCAACCTTCTAACGTCAAGCCAGTGGTGTTCACCTTAACGGTATACTTATAGCGGCTGCCCGCTTCTAATACGACGTTGTTCTGCGGACGGAAGTAGAAGGTGCCGCCGCCGAGTTCCACCTTGACGAACGGTTTGCCTGCCGCAACGGTCTGCGGGGCGGTTAGTGCCTCGTAGGTGTTGCCGCTTGCGTTGTAGGTCTTGATGGCGGTCGGGTTGCCGTTATCGGCGGACAGGCTCACGAGGCTCACCGTGGCACCGGCGACGCTCGTGAATCCCGTGCCGGGCTTCAGTTCGATTGTCACGCGTGCCGTGCGGTGGGTAAATTC
>NZ_JAPQKZ010000121.1:0-1839 GCF_027257075.1 Bacteroides sp. LFL-34
GGAGGTGTGTCGTAATGCACGATGCACCTCTTTTTTTGTTCATCACTATACAAATCTGTTCACTTTCTTTAAGCTGCGATCTTTTGAAGATTTCTTTGATTTATGTGTTCCCAGCATCTAAAAACAGCAGTTGTAAGCTCATAAAACAGTCTAATCAGCCAGTTCATACCCTTTTTTGTCAGTTTTGCACACATCTTTTTTATATTGAAGGCAATGGCTAGGAAGGCAAAGTCCATGAAGACCTTGTCCTTTCCAAAATGTCGGAAACGTTTGTAGTTCATATTGTTTTTAATTTGTCCGAACACGGCTTCCGGTTCTATGCATCTCTGCCCTCTGTGTTTCAGTCCTTTCTCAGAGCAGAGCAGTTCTTTGGCTCTCCGCTTGTATTGTCTAAGCCTATGATTCAGTTCTATCGTCCTGTTTCCTTTTGCTTTAAAACAGCGGCATCGCAGGGGACAGCCTTCACACCTGACAGCTCTGTACCGTGCATTTTCGTTGACATATCCGGATGCGGTTTTCACATTCCTGGTGCCTATCCTCCGCATCCTTTGCCCCATAGGGCAGATGCAGAAGTCATGTTCTTCATTGTAGTAGAAGTTTTCGGCCTTGAACGGGTCCGGTTTGAATCTCGGCCGCTGCTCCATGTGGAAATAGTTGTACTTTACGTAGGCTTCCATGCCGTTTTCGGACATGAAGCGGTAATTCTCTTCGGAGCCATAGCCGGAATCAGCAACCACCGTATGGGCCATCCGGTCATACCTGTTTGAAAAAGATTGCAGGAAAGGAATCAGGGTCAGTGTATCCGTAGGGTTCGGGAAGAGTGCAAAATCGGTGATGAACTGATTTTCGGTGCCGATTTGAAGGTTGTAACCGGGCTTCGTCTGTCCGTTGCGCATGGCATCCTCCTTCATTCTCATAAAAGTAGCGTCCTTGTCCGTCTTGGAATAGGAATTCCTCTCTTGCAGCGTTTCCAGATGGCAGTCGTATTCCTGCAGTTTGTCCCTGTGTTCTTCCAGTTCCTTCAACTGTTTGCGTTTCTTTTTCAGTTCAGTCTTTTCCTCTTTCGCGGATGGCTCGGAAACCTGTTCCAGTGCATGACGCAATTCTCCTGCCATTTCAGTCAGCATGGCCGGAGTGAACCCAACCTCCTCATTGTTCTCTGATGACTTCTCCCGGGCAATGACATCGTCTATCTGCCCTAACAGGACATGTATCTTCTTCATCAGGCGTTCACGGTTCCGCTCAACCGTTTTTCGCCAGACGAAAGTGTACTTGTTGGCTTTGGATTCGATCTTTGTCCCGTCAATGTATTCCACATTCAGGCTGATGAAGCCTTTGGAAGAGAGAAGAACTACGGTTTGCGTAAACACCTCGTTGATTTCCTTCTTCACCCGGTTGCGGAAACGGTTGATGGTAATGAAATCCGGTTTCTCATATCCGGCCAGCCAGATATAATGGATGTCACGGTGAAGGAGCTTTTCAATTTTCCGGCAGGAGTAGATGTTGTTCATATAGGCATACAGAATGACCTTGAGCATCATCCTGGGGTGGTAAGGGCTGCGCCCGCATTCCTTATACAGCTTTCTGAAACTTTCAAGATTCAAGCCCTCAACCAGGGCGTCAACCATGCGCACCGGATCGTTTTCTGCAATATCCTCATCAATTCTTTGAGGAAAAAGAACGGTTTGGTTGGGATTGTAAGGACGAAAATGTATCTTTGTCATAGTGAAATTCTTATGCCTAAAGATACAAAATCTTTAGGTAATAACAAAGCCCCAGCTTGTGAAAGTCGGGGCTTTGTGCGTAAAAAACAGAAGGTGTGCATTTTGACACACCTTC
>NZ_JAPQKZ010000122.1:0-1815 GCF_027257075.1 Bacteroides sp. LFL-34
AAAACAAAAGAAAATCAACTATTTAGTGTAATTACCCGGTTACGGCACCTAAATCGAGATAAAACCTCTAAACAATGGCAATGTTAGAAAATAAAACGAAAGAAAACCCCAAGCTGGAGCAAAATAAGCTCTCGGACGGTAGAATAAGCCTTTACTTAGAGTATTATTTCCTCCTCAAATTATTAAAAGTAATACTGTCAAAAAGAAATACCTTTTATTCTTACTCTTTTCGCCAGTACTTATATCTTGCAGTCAACAGAAAAAAGTTTAGTACGGTTTGGATATATAGACAAAAAACAGACTAAACTCCAAACATGGAAATTCAGATATTTTTTATACATTTCTCTTATATACAAATGATAGCCGAATTCAATTCATATATGAGTAACATAGACATAGACTTCTTCAAGGAGTTGTGTCTGAAACATGGAGAGTTACGACATTATAAAAAGAATGAGTTTATTCTCCATGAAGGTGATGCCTGTTCTTTCTTCGGGTTTATCTTATCAGGCGTAGTCAAATACAGTTGCACCAACCGGACAGAAAACAAGCCGTATAATGTCGGTTTTTCCTTTCCAAATGAATTTATAGCCGATTATCCCACTTGCTTATATGGCATGAAATCAGAATTGAATATACAGGCGATAATCCCGTGCGAGATTTACATCTGTTCTTCTACATTCTTACAGCAAAAATTCAAGGAAAATAATGAAAACCAACGGATAGCCCGTATCGCAGCCGAACAGATGTTTTTCCAATCATATTCACGTTATTTGGATTTATTCAGATTCACACCGGAAGAGCGTTACCTCCAACTTTTAAAAAAATGCCCTGCAATCCTTCAAATGGTATCACTAAAAGAAATAGCATCCTACCTTAAAATTACACCCATACACATGAGCCGAATCAGACGCAAGCAAAGTTTTGACAACAAAAAATAAACATAGGTTTAGAAATTTACATTCATAACAATATTCCAAGAGTATCTTAATCTGCCAAAGAATTCTTCTTTTTATCTTTGTCTTATCTTTGGTTGGTTCAACGAAGAGACAAAATAAAGATTGAATGAGTTAAACAAGAGATTAAAAAAAAGAATATGAAAACAAAAGAAATTCTTGGAATACTTATGCTATTCCTCTGTACATTCAGCTTTATAAGCTGCGACGATGATAATGAACAGACAAATGAATTAACCCCCGAAGCACTTTATCAGACTTCATGGCGTGGAACAGGGCATTGTGAGGCTTGGACAGTACAAAATATGGGGGTCGGTATGCAATTTGTAGATACTCGGAAAGGGAAAGTAAATTGGGAAGGTTACGATGAAATTGATATTACTTATACAATAGAAGGGAAATATATCACATTTAATAGCAATGCTTTATATTTGGGTGGAGCCCCTTGGATTATCAAAAGCTATACCCAAAAACATATAACCATTATACAGAATGAAATTAGTCCAGATAAAGAGAAAGTAGCTACAATTGAATTAGAGAAAATAGATTAAACTGAATCATGGGAACATTAAGTTGCATAAATGTATGCTACAACAGAACAATGAGAACCGTGAGATTTGCAAATTGAGCAAAGAAAGTCATAAATACCTTGTAAATAAAGGAAAAAATGCAGATTCATCTAATATTCCTTTATGTGCTATTATCGGGCTGGTCTATGGGCTGAAACACAAGGAAAAGAGATTCACCTTGTTCTTTTGTATAGGATTGGTTATTGGGTTAGGATGAGCAATTTATATGCTACTGCTAATAAGGTCAATGTAAATCAAAGGAATATGAAACTGAAATATATATTGAATGC
>NZ_JAPQKZ010000123.1:0-1799 GCF_027257075.1 Bacteroides sp. LFL-34
CAGTAGTACGGGTCGTTCTCGCGTGAAAGCGTGGCACTCTTGAAATCGGTAGAAGCCGTTACGGTGTATTCCTTTACCGCATCGCCCATCTTGAGTGCCACGGAAGTGACGCCCTGCCAATCGCCGTCCACAGCGGCACGAGTGGAAGGGGCTGCCAGCGGCGTTGCTTCTACGGACAGTCCGGTGGCACGGATGACTACGGGGTATTCTCCTTCGGGCAGACGGTTATCGTCGGCAAGTTCGTCCTGCGTGCAGGCGGCAAGGCCGAGCAGCAGGGCGATGGCTGCGGGGATAAATAATCTATGGCTCATAATTCTTCATTCTAATCGATTAATTATTAAAATCCTACAGGTCAGCACCCACATCTCCACCGTCTATATCGTTCCACTTTGCAATGGTGGCTTCGCTGACTTCAAGGACTTTGTTGCGTACCTTGACGGTATAGGTATAGTTGTTGCCCGCCAGCAGTGCGCCTTCGGGCATGTTGAGTGTGGCATGATATTCCTGACCTTTGTAATTCACAACCAACGGCAGTGATGCAACTGTCTGCGGGAAGAGGATGATCGATGACGTGAGATTGCCGTCTGCCAGATTCATGGTCAGTTCTCCGGTCTGTGCCCCGTTGTCTGCGGTGGCAATACCGTCGGCCGTGTTGAACGTACCGGTGAGTAACAATCCGGCCAGCGTGTAACGTTCAGGCTTGACCACGCTGAAATCCACGCCGTCGCCCGCCTCGAAGGTAAGGGTTATCTGGCTCATGCGGTGGTGGAAGGAGTTGTCTTCACCGCCTTTGGCGGTTTTGTCGGTGAAGCTTACTACCGGGTTGTTTTTGTCTCCCGTGGCTCCTGAAGCAAAGAGAAAGTCGATGGCAGGCTGGTTCTGCTGCGCCGTGGCATCGGTCGTGGCTGTGAGGATGCCTCCCGCCGCGTTGTACGGATAGTAGGCGCGGAAAGTATGGGTCTTTGTATCTTCGATATAGATAACCTTTCCTTCTGCCTCAAATTTCCCGTTTTTCAGGATGAAAGGCACGTTGCCGTACTGGGAATCGTTGCCGATGTCGGTGATGCCGATACGGTCGCCGTTGTCCCAGGTGGTTCCGCTGGCGCGGGTGGCGGGGGCGATGTCGGCGGTAAACCGGGCGGCCACGGGGTCACCGTTCAGGTTCTCGTTGTCGTTGTTGCAGGCTGCCAGTGCGAGGACGAGCGTCGCAAGTGCAAAAAATCTTGTCTTCATTATATCTGTCATTATATTAGTTACAAATCGGCATTTACATCATCACCTTTCACTTCTTCCCAGCCGTTGATTTCGGCTCCGTCCACTTCCATGCCTTCGGGAGTCTCAACCAGCGTTCCGCCGAGGGTCAGCGATGCGCCCTTTCCGGTATTGAACTCCTTGAGGGCTTCCGTGAGGTCGCTTTTCAGCATCGTGGGGGTCGGGTTGCCGTCCGCATAGCGGATTTCACCCGTCAGCAGTTGTTCCGTGCCGGTCACACCCAACAGCCGCACCGTGGCTTTCCACTTGCCGGCATCGTCACCTTCGGTAATCTTGGTGAAGGGCAGCACGACGTTCGAAGCGGCTCCGTAGGTATCGGTAGCGAAGTCGAGTGTTCGGGCTGCACCCGTCAGATGGGCAACAATCTCCGTGATGCGTCCGGCGGCATCACCAGTAGGTTCGACGACAAGCGTCAGTTCGCGTACCTGCTGCTTCATTGCGGCGGTCAGCGGATAGTCCTTGTCTTTCTCGATGGTCACCTGTTCCGTATAGGTGAAGAACCATCCCGGGGCATTGTTCACAAAGGT
>NZ_JAPQKZ010000124.1:0-1747 GCF_027257075.1 Bacteroides sp. LFL-34
TCCGGAAGCTTTTCAACGCTTATCGGTTCGGTCCTCCAGTTAGTGTTACCTAACCTTCAACCTGACCAAGGGTAGATCACTTGGTTTCGCGTCTACTCCTTCCGACTAATCGCCCTGTTAAGACTCGCTTTCGCTTCGGCTGCGGATCTCAAGATCCTTAACCTTGCCGGAAAAAGTAACTCGTAGGTTCATTATGCAAAAGGCACGCCGTCACTGCTGAAGCAGCTCCGACCGCTTGTAGGCGCACGGTTTCAGGGACTATTTCACTCTTCTATTCGAAGTGCTTTTCACCTTTCCTTCACAGTACTGGTTCGCTATCGGTCTCTCGGGAGTATTTAGCCTTACCGGATGGTCCCGGCAGATTCACGCAAGATTCCTCGTGTCCCGCGCTACTCAGGATACCACTACGCTTCATTTAGCTTCGAATACCGGACTATCACCGTCTATGGTCCCATTTTCCAAAGGGTTCTTCTCACTAAATTTCTTGCGACATCGTGGTCCTACAACCCCAATATTGCCGTAACAACATTGGTTTGGGCTAATCCCCGTTCGCTCGCCACTACTAGGGGAATCATTATTATTTTCTTTTCCTACAGGTACTAAGATGTTTCAGTTCCCTGCGTTAGCCTCTTGCTATGCAAGATGTCATTCCTTCAGAATGACGGGTTGTCCCATTCGGAAATCTTCGGATCAAAGGTTATTTGCACCTGCCCGAAGCTTATCGCAGCTTATCACGTCCTTCATCGCCTCCGAGAGCCAAGGCATCCGCCATGCGCCCTTGCTTACTTTCTTTCAAACGTTTTATTCTCGTACTGGTATTGGTAGTGGAATTGCTTCCTTCTATCAATATTGCGTACTCGAACACGTACGGTTTGATATATACTTTTAGCTCTTACTAAAATTTTACTTTTTGTACATCATGTCAAAGATCGTTTCTCTTTTTCAGAGATCGTGGAGAATAACGGATTCGAACCGTTGACCCTCTGCGTGCAAGGCAGATGCTCTAGCCAGCTGAGCTAATCCCCCAAGAGGTTATTCAAGAATTTTGTTTTTTAGCTTTTAGCTTTCCCTGTTCCTCATTCTTGAGCTTGGTAGTCCCAGGCAGAGTTGAACTGCCGACCTCTACATTATCAGTGTAGCGCTCTAACCAACTGAGCTATAGGACTAGTTCAACCTTGTCTACCTTTCGTCTAGACTCGGCTTCTTTTTTCTCTTGTTTATCTCTATCTATACTTCTATAGATGGTTGATCTATATGTTATAAATAAACAAGTACCAGTAGTACAAAAAACAGAACCTTTAAAGTCTTTTAGTGGCTGCCACGTTTTGTGACAGTTACGGCATCGCTCCAGAAAGGAGGTGTTCCAGCCGCACCTTCCGGTACGGCTACCTTGTTACGACTTAGCCCCAATTACCAGTTTTACCCTAGGACGCTCCTTGCGGTTACGTACTTCAGGTACCCCCGGCTTTCATGGCTTGACGGGCGGTGTGTACAAGGCCCGGGAACGTATTCACCGCGCCATGGCTGATGCGCGATTACTAGCGAATCCAGCTTCACGAAGTCGGGTTGCAGACTTCGATCCGAACTGAGAGAGGTTTTTGGGATTAGCATCCTGTCACCAGGTAGCTGCCTTCTGTACCCCCCATTGTAACACGTGTGTAGCCCCGGACGTAAGGGCCGTGCTGATTTGACGTCATCCCCACCTTCCTCACATCTTACGACGGCAGTCTCTCTAGAGTCCTCAGCA
>NZ_JAPQKZ010000125.1:0-1494 GCF_027257075.1 Bacteroides sp. LFL-34
TGTGCCTTCCGCCCCTTCCGGCAGGAAGCCCGCTTCGTCCTGCGTGCAGGCGGCAATGCCGAGCAGCAGGGCTATGGCTGCAGATGTATGGATGATTGTTCGTTTCATGATGCGTGTTGTTTAGGGTTCGTTATTGTTTCTTTTGCAATACGGGCAGACCGTCGGTGCCGAGTACCCACTGGTAGTCGCCAGCGGTGAGGGCGGTGTTCATGCCGTCGACGGCTGTCTGCCATTTCACTGTCGCGCCGTCCACCTTCGTGGCATCTACCTTTTCTCCATGATTATGGAATACTCCTTGCCCGACATTGCCTCCCCAATAACAGGAAGTTATAATTTTGTAGTTATAACGCACTATAGCTCCGGATTCATACTCTTTCAATGTGCCGTCGAACCAGCAAGCGGTGATTCTGCCATAATTTAAATCGGCTATACCACAAGTTCTACCATATGCAGAAATTTTTCCCGTCACAGAGCAGGCAATGATTTGGCCATTATTTTGCTCCACTATTCCAGCTGCTGATCCACTAT
Organism: Bacteroides sp. LFL-34; assembly: GCF_027257075.1. Lineage (NCBI taxonomy): Bacteria > Pseudomonadati > Bacteroidota > Bacteroidia > Bacteroidales > Bacteroidaceae > Bacteroides > Bacteroides sp. LFL-34. Next base: position 529 of record NZ_JAPQKZ010000125.1, read on the forward strand.
TGCCATACAGATTCACATCTATGAGTTGTAAGTTCTTTATCACTCCACGTTCATTTAATAATCCAAAAAGTTCAGTAGTCTCTGCTGAAAAGTTTAATCCCGTAATGCGGTGTCCCTGCCCATTAAAGACGCCGGAGTAGCCTGGCCATGTGCCTATCCGTGTCCATTCCCTACCCGTCAGGTCGATGTCGGCGGTGAGGGTGCAATTTATCGATTCATCTTTTTGTACGGCTTTGTTCCATGCCAGCAAGCCGTCGGCGTTATAGACCGTGTAACTGCCGTCGTTCTGTATAGAATAACCCAAATCCTCAGCCTCACCGCTCTCGCTGCCACCGTCAGCCCAGTCACCGATAGTGCAGCCATCTAATGTCAGGCCAGTGGCGTTCACCTTAACGGTATATTTATAGCGACTGCCTGCTGCCAACACGACGTTGTTCTGCGGACGGAAGTAGAAGGTGCCGCTGCCGAGTTCCACCCGGATGAACTGCTTGCCTGCCGCAACGGTCTGCGGGGCGGTCAGTGCCTCGTAGGTGTTGCCGCTTGCATTGTAAGTCTTGATGGCGGTCGGGTTGCCGTTATCGGCAGACAGGCTTACGAGGCTCACCGTGGCACCGGCGACGCTCGTGAATCCCGTGCCGGGCTTCAGATCGATTGCCACGCGTGCCGTGCGGTGGGTAAATTCAAGTGTCGGGTCGTCAAATTTCACCGTCTGGTTTTCGGCAGAGATGAAGTCGCTGTTCTGGAAGTCAGCCAATTGGCTCTGGTCTTCAGCCACCTTCACGGCAGGCATCTGGGTGATGTCGGCATTATCGAAGGGCCACCATGCCGATACGGTAATCGGGTCGCGGCTGGTCCAGTAGTGCGGGTCGTTCTCGCGTGAGAGTGTGGCACTCTTGAAATCGGTAGAAGCCGTTACGGTGTATTCCTTTACCGCATCGCCCGTCTTGAGTGCCACGGAAGTGACGC
>NZ_JAPQKZ010000126.1:0-1493 GCF_027257075.1 Bacteroides sp. LFL-34
TTACGTGAAGTTGCCGCAGATTATCGACTTCACCGACAAGGACGGCAACGACCGGATGCAGGAGGAGATACAAGCCAACTATGACCGCATCCGTCAGGAAGTCAGGCAGATAGTCGAGGACGAGATAACCCGGATTAAGAACGACCCGGAGTTATGCCACTTGATTAAGGAGGAAGAATAGCTATATATAATAATGTATGGAGTGAAGAACAGCCGATGTAGCTTTACGGTTGTTCTTCATTTTGCTTTTTGGTGCGGTAGGCTTCAAAACGCACTAATATTTCGTGCAGGTTCTTCAATGCTTCCACAGCCTTGCCTATCGGCGGCATCTTGCTTTTGTCGAAAGTCAGTTTCTTCAAATCGGTAGTGTACGCCGTAGCCACTTCGGGTAACGCCATGACCGCTTCGGCATCCTTGAATATCGGTGCATCAGCCAGCGACAAGTGCGAACGGGAGTTTTTATTTAGTCCGTCCTCTATCGTCACCCGGTACATGGCATCCAAGAAATCTTCCGAATGTAGGTAATCGTTATATTCCTGATTGTGGTAGAGTGCCGACAAGTCGTAAACGTCACGGATATGCTTTGCCAACAGTGCGGCTGCATCCTCATTGTAAGACAGCTTTACCAGCCTTGAAACCTTGTCGCAGATAGTCTTTCGGGGGTTGATACACTGCGTTTCAAAACTTTCCAGCCCGTAGGTGCTTATCAGTTCCTCTTGCCCGATGCTTTCAAGAAAGGCGGTCACAATCGGTTTGATAACCCGCTTGTCCGCCGGGTAGAACATCAGTTTTTTGTCCGGCAGGTCACAGGATTTTATCTCTACTTCCAAATGTTCTTTCAGTCCCACGCCTTGAAATACATTGTCATACGAGAAATACAGTTTACGGTAATTACCGCCCGTTTCCGACAAATCTTCCTTGTATATGTCACTATTGAGTTCGGCTATGTATTTGGAAAGTTTCTTGTTCAATGTCTTTTCTGCCTGCTTGGACGCACCTTTATCACCCGTGAACACGAACAAGTCCAAATCTTCCGAGAAACGTTCTATCAGCCCGTAGGCTTTGGAAAGTGAAGTTCCGCCTTTGAAGTAGGTCTTATCCGCATATTCGGACATGGAAATATCCCGCAGTATCTTCGATACCCAGTAATCCTTTTCCACGTGCGACTGCTCGTAGCCGAAATGGTCAGCCGCCAGTGCGATGATTTCCTTGAACGCTTCCTTGTCCGAATGTAAATTCATATTTCTGTCCTATGCTGTTTTATAATCCAAGTTGAACCGTGTCGTGGGAAGAATGGTCTTTGCCATTTCCGTTTGCAATACGGTTTGTCTGATGTCGCCCAGTATATCCGCCACCACCTTTCTGACACGTGGCGGGTAACTTTTCGCCAAAGATACGATTTTTTCCAGTTCCGGCAGGCTGTACCCGTTGAAATATTGGCTTTTGACCCGGTTGTAGATGTCCTGCCCGGTTGTTCCGGGTATGCGCTTCAT
>NZ_JAPQKZ010000127.1:0-1412 GCF_027257075.1 Bacteroides sp. LFL-34
ATTGACCTTATTCAAATACCTATTATCTTCAATCGTATCGCTACTCTCTCGGACAAGTATTGACGGTTCTATTTTTTTACTTGTACTACTTGTATTGTTTATCAATATTTCAAAGAACTTGCTGCTTTCGTTTCAAAAGCGGGTGCAAAGGTAAAGGCTTTATTTTTAACTACCAAACTTTTTCGGAAGTTTTTTTATTTTTTCTTTTCACTCATTTCTCAGACTCTCTATGCGAAAGGGAAAGAATGTATAAAAGAAAAACAAAGGCCGTTTTCTTTGCGAATCGGACTGCAAAGATAAGAACTTTATTTATTATAATCCAAAACTTTTTGGAAGTTTTTTTGTTCTTTTCTTTAAGCGCAATCTCGCTTTTTCACTATGTCAATTCTGCAAGGCTTTCTTCTCTTGGAAAGCGGGTGCAAAAGTACGCCCTTTTGGTATACAATCCAAATATATTAAACTATTTTTTCGAAGTTTTTTTGAAAGAATCTGCTAAAGCGCTGAAAGATAATGATGTTGTAGAACATATTTTTTTATCATGAGTGGATTGCGGGCGAAAACGGTACACATGGGATACATTGTTATATCACACGCGGGCGCGTAGGCGCACGCAAGAGAGAAAAAGATGCAGAAAAAAGAAATAACAAAATTACAGTCGAATTACAGATGAGAAAAAGACAACAGGAAGAAAGAGACAAGAAGACAATATAGAAGGAAAGCAAGAAAATGAACCAAATGTAAAAAGAATACTAGGGACATACCACAAAGGGAAATTACAAAAGGAGATTATTAAAGGGGATGGATTAATTGGAATGGTTAATTGGGCATGACCAGCAGAATACAGGATATTCAGCGACGCAGCGCCACTAGAAATGATTTCTCATTTTCATTTCTCATATTCTCATAGCTTGCACAATAATCAACTGTAAATCATCAATATAACACTATGAGAAATAAAATAAAAAAGGCATTTCTCATAGTATTACCAACGTTTTATACTGAAAACAGTGCATTTCTCATAAACTTTCAAATCATTTCTCATAGTATTTTGACTATTTATCCTATAAATTCTCAAGCTAGATCCTAAACTAAAGACCAAGTTGAATACCAGACTAGACACTGCTTTACAATACATTATCAGTGCTTATTGAAAGTATATAGAGCAGACATTCGCATATTTTCCTACCTGCATCTGCATCGTTGCACTCCAGTGAACAGGCCTGTGCACTAGAGTAGAAAGAACCGTCTACTCGAGTGCAACGATCTGTTCACTGGAGTGCAACAGGGCAGACGCATTATATTTTTTACTATATTCTCGTTTGTAATTTCCTTACTATATTGTTGGTTATTAACATATTATCATTTGCTAATGTCGATTATTTTCCTTATCTTTATAAGATATATTAAAACAT
>NZ_JAPQKZ010000128.1:0-1341 GCF_027257075.1 Bacteroides sp. LFL-34
TTTATCCATTCAGAGTGAGAGAAAGGGGGACATTGTCTCTCTTTCCTCTCTGAAAAATAAATGTTTTTATTGCTTATTATCCGCACCCAAAAAGTTGCATTTATAAGTTGAACTCAAGAGAGTTATTTGACAGCATACAACGCAAAACGCTGAAATTCGCACAGTTGCCAAATCGTTACCTCTATTTCTCAAATAATTCGCTAATAGTTTATTTCTCAATCGGTTAAGTCAAACCGATAAAAATCTAAAATAAAATACTGTCATCCAGGAAACGGAACCCAATGTTAGTCCCTTTTAGCAAAAGAGTTAGTGCTTTGTTTACATCTGTGTCTTTTACCTCCAATGACACTTTCCTACTCGTATCCACAAATTCTTTGCTATAGGCTACATTCATCAATGCCTTCTCTGCTATCTGACTGATAGCCTCTTTAAGAGGAAGCTCTTTGATACTAACCGATATTTTTTGCTGTTGTGCATAAACAAAAGCAGTGACAAATATGCACATTAGGGTTACAATACACCTTCTGCCGGTGGATGAAAAAGGAGAATCTTTTTCCATAATATTAGTCTTTAAAGTTAATAGTTCAATATCTATTAGCTAATACACAAGAGGTATTAAAAAGTATTACGGCAAATAAGTTAATGAATATTAATTCGGGAAATATAGGAGAACTTGCCGGAAATCAATCCATACTTGATAAAAAAGAAAGAAAACACTTCAAAGGTATCGTTTTTAAAAGAAAATATAAAGGGGGGATATCGTATTTTCTCATTTAATGCATAAATTAGTGTCTTTACCTGAAAAAGAATGAGCAACATCCACCTCACATATGAGTGATTCCACCAGAACTCGGCTCAGTCTGAAAATTTTAGGGATTTGATTCAGGGCAATCACACCCTTAAAAATAGACTCATTCCCGGTGCAAAAATGAGCTAAATAATCATTTATTTTTAGACATAAGAACAAAAGAACATAAATGCTGCGCTTTGAAGCTTATTTCTGTTGCTTGTTGAACTGCTATTTTATTTTTTGTTCTTATGTTCTTCTGTCTGTATTAAATTCTCATTTAACTAAAAACCGTGCAGTTTAGAACTAATTGTGTTGAAAATTACCAAAGTCCCAATAAAGTTTAGTTCTCCACCTTCACATCCTTCACGGATGGTAATCATCTGTTTGATAGGTGTTTTCTGTGAACAAATAAAGAAAAGTCTTTTCTTTACGCGTAAGCGTCTCCGCGATTCTATATAGTGTATTAAAATAAAAAGGCTAATGATCCCTTTTTAGTCATTAGCCTTTTCCCATCTGTCAGGAAGCAGTTCCCTGTATTTTTCAATTGGTGT
>NZ_JAPQKZ010000129.1:0-1335 GCF_027257075.1 Bacteroides sp. LFL-34
ATTCACCTTGTTCTTTTGTATAGGATTGGTTATTGGGTTAGGATGAGCAATTTATATGCTACTGCTAATAAGGTCAATGTAAATCAAAGGAATATGAAACTGAAATATATATTGAATGCTATACTATTTGTTTTGGCATTATCTTTTTTGTCTATGTGTATATTTAAGACTACAGAGTTAAGTTTAAAATGTATGCAATTTGCTGTATCTATCTCTTGTATAGGAGCAATGTTTTCTACAAAAAGATATAGATACATATTTGCATCTATTGCTTTAATCATTATAGGAATATCTTTTTCACTTTAAATGTCCATAATAACGATAATGATTTGATTATTGAATGGTATAATAATAGTCCAGTCTACAGATAGCGACTAAAAACGGGGGCAAGGGATGCCCGAATTTGTCCTGCGGAGCTTGAAATTATCCGGGTGCGGTAAATCTCCAACTGTTGGTTGGAGATTTAAAACGGGTACAGACCGAAGTTAATCGCTTGCTTTAAACGAGCCATTTGTGAGCCATTTGTATATATTGTTTTCGGCTTATAATCAACAGTTTTACAAAAATCGCATTATACTTGTGAGCCATTTGTGAAGCGTTTATGAAGCGTATGGCAAGCCTTTGATTGAGTTTCCGTTATTCTCCTATTATCAGGTGACACGACAAAAAGAAAACATCTTCGGCAAAATCTTTGTTATGTTTTTGCAGGTGATTACATAATATACTATCTTTGCATATAGAAACAAAGGACATAAATATGGCTTCATTCAGAAAAGAGATACTTGGGCAGATTGAACGGATAGATACCGGGCGTATATTCACGTTCCGGGATTTATCGTTTGAAACGGAAAAGACCGCCAATGTTGCGGTGCTACTTTCCGAACAGAGCCGCAAAGGGGTACTGGTACGGGTTGAAAAGGGGGCGTACTACCGTCCCAAGAAATCAGTGCTGGGGCTGGGAAAGCTGCCTGTCTATCAGGATGAACAGTTCCGCTACCTGACTGAAAAACTGAACGGCTATATCACGGGGGCTTACATCTATAACAAAATGGGGCTGACCGAACAGGTAGCCACAACCATAACGATAGCCACTCCTAACCCGGTTCGCCGTTTCCGTTTCAAGAACTTGGATATAGAGTGCGTGAAAGCCTACTGCATGGTCTATCCGGATGAAAGCCTTGTCCCGTACTTGCGGCTGCTCGATGCGATAAAGGATATGAAGCGCATACCCGGAACAACCGGGCAGGACATCTACAACCGGGTCAAAAGCCAATATTTCAACGGGTACAGCCTGCCGGAACTGGAAAAAATCGTATCTTTGGCGAAAAGTTACCC
>NZ_JAPQKZ010000130.1:0-1330 GCF_027257075.1 Bacteroides sp. LFL-34
CAGCTAGGATGTTGGCTTGGAAGCAGCCATTCATTTAAAGAGTGCGTAACAGCTCACTAGTCGAGGAGTTTGGCGTGGATAATAATCGGGCATTAAGCAATTTACCGAAGCTATGGGATGTGTAAACATCGGTAGGGGAGCATTCCACTCAGCGTCGAAGGTGAAGCGTGAGCTTTGCTGGAGCGTGTGGAAAAGCAAATGTAGGTATAAGTAACGATAAAGGGGGTGAGAAACCCCCTCGCCGAAAGACTAAGGTTTCCTGATCAACGCTAATCGGATCAGGGTTAGTCGGGTCCTAAGGCTCAGCCGAACGGTGAGGCCGATGGCAGAACAGGTTAATATTCCTGTACTACCTTAAGGAGTGACGTGGAGACGGAGCAGTGATAGCGCCGCGGACTGACGGAATAGTCCGTTGAAGGGTGTAGATGTTGATCTTTGCAGGCAAATCCACAAAGAGAGTCGAACCTGATAGTATGGAACGTTCTTCGGAACAATCCAATAGTGCGTGTAAACATACTCCCAAGAAAATCCGCTAAACTTAATCTTTAAGGTACCCGTACCGCAAACGGACACACGTAGTCGGGTTGAATATACTAAGGCGCTTGAGTGATTCACGGTTAAGGAACTAGGCAAATTGACCCTGTAACTTCGGGATAAAGGGTCCCAACGAGAGTTGGGCGCAGAGAATAGGTCCAGGCAACTGTTTAACAAAAACACAGGGCTGTGCCAAATTGAAAGATTACGTATACAGCCTGACACCTGCCCGGTGCTGGAAGGTTAAGAGGAGATGTCATCGCAAGAGAAGCATTGAATTGAAGCCCCAGTAAACGGCGGCCGTAACTATAACGGTCCTAAGGTAGCGAAATTCCTTGTCGGGTAAGTTCCGACCTGCACGAATGGTGTAATGATCTGGACACTGTCTCAACCGTGAGCTCAGTGAAATTGTAGTATCGGTGAAGATGCCGATTACCCGCGATGGGACGAAAAGACCCCGTGAACCTTTACTATAGCTTAACATTGAATTTGGGTAATTGATGTGTAGGATAGGCCGGAGACTTCGAAGCAGGTACGCCAGTATTTGTGGAGTCGCTGTTGAAATACGGCCCTTTGATTATTTGAGTTCTAACTCGTAGTTGCGAGGACACTGTTTGGTGGGTAGTTTGACTGGGGTGGTCGCCTCCAAAAGTGTAACGGAGGCTTCTAAAGGTGCCCTCAGGACGATTGGTAACCGTCCGTAGAGTGTAATGGCATAAGGGCGCTTGACTGGGAGACAGACAAGTCGATCAGGTAGGAAACTAGAGCATAGTGATCCGGTGTTTCCGCATGGAAG
>NZ_JAPQKZ010000131.1:0-1326 GCF_027257075.1 Bacteroides sp. LFL-34
GAGATTGAAAACAATAACAATCAACGACTAAAAAAACAACAACCAAATTTTTATTTACCACTAAAATCCAAAGTAGAATGAAAAAAGTAATCATCATGTTTGCCCTCGCTATGGGCATCATAACTGCCAACGCGCAGGAGAACGTAACCGTTGGAGAGAACAACGGAAGTGAACCGACGAACGAAGCGAGAGCAGAGACAAGCTCGCTTGACTATGCCTCGCAAGGAGGAGGAAGGCAAAGCCAACAACCGACCTTGACAAAGGAGGTCTATCCGCAGAAGGAGGCGGACGGCGATCTGTATCACGGGCTGACAAAGAAGCTGACCTTCGACCGCATGGTTCCCCCGCACGGATTGGAAGTGACCTACGACAAGACCGTCCACGTCATTTTCCCCTCGGAGGTGCGCTACGTCGATTTAGGCTCGCCCGACCTGATTGCGGGTAAAGCCGACGGAGCGGAGAACGTCATCCGCGTGAAAGCTACCGTGCGTAACTTCCCGAACGAAACCAATATGTCGGTAATCACGGAGGACGGGAGTTTCTATACTTTTAACGTGAAGTACGCCTCCGAACCGCTGCTTCTCAACGTGGAGATGTGCGACTTCATCCATGACGGAGAGAAGGTGAACCGCCCGAACAACGCGCAGGAAATCTACCTGAAGGAACTGGGCAGCGAAAGCCCGATGCTGGTGCGCCTTATCATGAAGTCCATCCACAAGCAGAACAAGCGTGAGGTGAAGCACATCGGCTGCAAGCGATTCGGCATCCAGTACCTGCTGAAAGGTATCTACACGCATAATGGGTTACTCTATTTCCACACGGAGATAAAGAACCAGAGCAACGTGCCTTTCGATGTGGACTACATCACATGGAAAATCGTGGACAAGAAGGTGGCGAAGCGTACCGCCGTGCAGGAGCAGATTATCCTGCCGCTCCGTGCGCAGAATTACGCCACACTCGTGCCGGGCAAGAAGAGCGAGCGCACGGTATTCACGATGGCGAAGTTCACCATTCCCGACGACAAATGCCTCGTGGTGGAACTCAACGAGAAGAACGGGGGGCGTCACCAGTCTTTCGTGATTGAAAACGAGGACTTGGTACGTGCCAATACCATCAACGAACTTCAAGTGCGCTGACCATGAGAAAGTACATCGCAATAATCATCGTGTCGCTTGCCCTGTTCACGGGGCAGGCGCACGCCCAGCGATGCCTGCCGAAGATGCAGGGCATCGAATTGAGAGCTAACCTTGTGGACGGTATGCGTTTAAGTGGCAACAATGGCGGTTACAGTTTCGGGGCGGCTCTCTCCACCTACACGAAGAACGG
>NZ_JAPQKZ010000132.1:0-1324 GCF_027257075.1 Bacteroides sp. LFL-34
ATCATTAGTGTCCACTAAAAAATCATAGTCGTTCTTTGAAATTGTTGAAATTCAGTTTGTTGTAATGGTATTTGGTGCGCAACGATTTGAAATTACTTTTGCAGTCTGAATCAGACTGTTATGAATAAAGACAAATATGTTTTTTCTCAATTAGTCACATTTCTTGATGAGTTCAAGTTCTTGCGTATCGTCAAGAAGTATGAAGGCAACAAATACATTAAAAGCTATACCTGTTGGAATCAGTTGCTTACGATGATGTTCGGTCAACTTTCCAACCGTGAGAGTTTAAGAGACCTCATCGTGTCACTGGAGGCTCACACCGGAAAACTCTATCATCTGGGAATCGGCAAGTCCGTAACACGAAGCAATCTTAGCAAGGCTAACGAGCAACGTGACTATCGCATCTTCCAGGAATATGCAACCTTCATGATAGCCGAAGCGCGCAAGCGTAGAATCGAAAGAATCTTTGAGCTTGACGGTCATGTCTATGCTTTTGATTCCACCACGATTGACCTTTGTCTGTCAGTGTTCGAGTGGGCTAAATTCCGCAAGCATAAAGGCGGAATCAAGATGCATACGCTCTACGATGTGGAAGCGGAAGTTCCTGCATTTGTGCATATTACTCCTGCTAATATTCACGATACAAAAGCGATGTCTGTGATTCCTTATGAACGTGGTGCGCATTATATATTTGACCGTGGTTACAACGATTTTGGCAACTTGTATACGATAGACCGCATAGGTGCTTTCTTCGTTGTACGAGCCAAAACCAATGTACGCATCAAGCCCAAAACGTGGAAGCGAAGATTGCCTGAAGGTGTCATTTCTGATGTCATCGGATGTTTTACGGTTTATAAAAGTTCCAAGGATTACCCCGATGAACTTAGAAAGCTCATTGTTGAAGACCCCGAAAGTGGCACACGATACATTTTCCTGACGAACAATCTTGACGCTTCGGCTGAGCTGATTTCTCGGTTATACCGAAATAGATGGAGTGTGGAGCTGTTTTTCAAATGGATTAAACAACACCTTAAGATAAAGAGGTTTTGGGGAACTTCGGAGAATGCTGTACGCATACAAATATATTGTGCCATAATTACTTACTGCCTTGTGGCGATAGTACAACACGATATGAAATTAGAGCGAAGCATCTACGAAACCTTGCAAATACTCGGCATCTCGCTAACCGATAAAACTCATCTTAGAGATTTGTTCGACAAATCGAATTTCAAAAATATCAAAGAGCTAAATGATTCAAGTGAATCGAATTTATTTAATTTTTAACCGACTAGTGACCAAAAAATTTTTAGTGGACACTAGTGAT
>NZ_JAPQKZ010000133.1:0-1262 GCF_027257075.1 Bacteroides sp. LFL-34
CGCTTCACCCACCGCACGGCGCGGGTGACCGTCGTTCTGACGGACTACACCGAGGGGCTGGCATCCGTGCAGCTGACGGGTCTCTCCACCGAGAATGACAATCCAGATAAAATCACCCCGTATGACAAGGGCAGCAACACCTACATCGCCCTCGTAGCCCCGCAAAGTGTGGCAGCTGGCAGGACCTTCATTACGTGCACCTTCACTAACGGCAAAACCTTCGTTTATAAGATGAAGAATGCTACCGACTGGCAGGCGGGCGGTGAATATACCTACACCGTCTCCCTCGCTGCGGCAAAAGACCTGGGCTATACCATAGAGAGCGACGGCAGCTACACCGTGACCTCCGCCGATGGCCTGATGAATGTAGCCGAATTAGTGAACGGAGGTAAGACCGACATTAACATTACCCTCGACAAAAACATTGATCTGACGGGCAAAGGCTGGACGCCGATAGGCACAAGCTTCGATAACTCATACAAAGGCACTTTCGACGGCGGCGGCCATACCATCACGGGGTTGACCGTTACGACAAATGACCAATTTGTGGGTCTGTTCGGCTATCTCAATAGAGCTGGTATGGTGAAGAACGTGGTGATGGAAGGCATACAGATAACAAGCAATCACATGTTTGGCTGTACTGGCGGCGTGGTAGGATATAGCTGGGGCACCATTGAAAACTGCTCGGTGTCGGGTAGCGTCAGCGGCACAGATTGTGTCGGCGGTGTGGTGGGTTCACAAAAGGCCGGTTCCATCATCGGATGCAGCTCCTCTGCCACTGTGAAGGGAAAGCACTATGTCGGCGGTGTGGCAGGAGAAAAATGGGGCACCATGACAGCTTGCTATGCCACAGGCAACGTGACCTTAGAAATAGCTTCCCAAAAGAATAACTTTGGCGGCGGTGTAGTGGGATTAAACGGAGGAAGCCGCGTCCTTGCCTGCTATGCCACGGGCAACGTAACCAGTACGGGTAGCAGCACCGGCAATGTGCATATCGGCGGCTTGTTTGGAGATAGCTACACCACCGTGACCGCCTGCTATTGGAAGAACAATCAGGAACGAGGCTATAAGACCGCCCCCGAATCCACGAAGGTGGACGGCACTTACGTTACCTGGCAGAAAGCCGTCGATGCCATGAACACCGCCTTGCAGAACGCAGGCTCAGAGTGGCGTTACGAACTTAATGGAGCATTGCCTACCTTGAGGAAGCAGTAAACCGTCGGGCGGAAAAAGTTCCGCCCGCAACGGAAAGAACCGAAGTA
>NZ_JAPQKZ010000134.1:0-1181 GCF_027257075.1 Bacteroides sp. LFL-34
AACACACCTTGCTATTTTCTGACGAAAATCGAAATCCGTCACGGACGGATTGGGGTTAGCGTGGAACGGTAAGCCCAGCCATTCACCAGCCCTGTTTTACACCTGCGCCCCCTGCGGTTCGTTACTCCGCTGCAAAGTAACGGTGATTTATAATGCTGTAAAATAGGTGGTTGGTGGACAAAACGGGACAGCGCAGGACAAATCGGGACAAGGTTTTCAGGGGACGTTTTTTCTCCCTTTTTTTGCATCGGATTTCAATATTGAAAGCAAGATTGAAAGAAATATTCCAATCAGGAAAGAATGATTGAAAGCAGGATTTCAATAAAACATGATTGCAGGATTTCAATATTTCAAGAAAGAATGAAAGCAGGAAAACAAGATTGAAATAAAACAGTCTTTCAATATTTCAAGATTGCAATATGGAAAGAATGATTGAAAGCAATAAACAAATCTATCAACCAATAATGAACGGAAGCAATATGGAAAACGAGAAAACACCCCTTTATGTCGCCTTTTCCACACAAAAGGGCGGGGTCGGCAAAACCACCTTTACCGTGCTGGCGGCGAGTTACCTATACTACCTCAAAGGCTACAATGTGGCGGTGGTCGATTGCGACTACCCCCAGCACTCCATTGCCGGGATGCGCAAGCGGGATGCCGAGCAGGTCGGGGCGGATGAAGATTACAAGCGCATGGCGTATGAACAGTTCACCCGGCTGGGGAAGAAAGCCTACCCGGTACTGTGCAGTTCGCCCGAAAAGGCGATTGCAACGGCTGACGGATATATAGCCGCCGGACACGTGCCGGATATAGTGTTTTTCGACCTGCCCGGCACGGTGAACAGCGAGGGCGTGATAAACTCCCTTGCGGGCATGGACTACATTTTCACCCCCATTTCAGCCGACAAGGTGGTGCTGGAAAGCAGCCTGTCGTTCGCAATGGCTATCCAAAAGCTATTAGTGAAGAATGAAGCCTGCCGACTTGCAGGGCTGTACCTCTTTTGGAACATGGTGGACGGTAGGGAGAAAACAGACCTTTACACCGCCTACGACAAGACCATTAAGGAACTGGAACTGCCGCTGATGAAAACCTTTATCCCCGATACCAAACGCTACAAAAAGGAACTGGTGGCGGATAAAAAGGCGGTGTTCCGCTCCACGCTCTTTCCCGCCAGCCGCCCG
>NZ_JAPQKZ010000135.1:0-1155 GCF_027257075.1 Bacteroides sp. LFL-34
GCTGAATTCAACTTGCAAATGCAACAGAATTCTGATTAATAATTTGTTTAAATTTTTCGTTTGGCGTGAGGTATCCAAGTCTTTTACGAGGTCGATTATTGAGTTTATTTTCAATCCACTTAATCTGTTTGTTGGTTACTTCACTAAAGTCCTTACCCTTTGGGATATACTGCCTGATAAGCCCGTTGGTGTTTTCATTGGCACCACGTTCCCATGAGTGGTATGGTTTGCAAAAATAGAATTTTATTTCCAATTTTTGCGCAATTTCCTCGTGCTTTGCAAACTCCTTTCCATTGTCAGCCGTAATTGTGTGTATTAAGTTTTTCACTTTCCGCAGTGCCCATACTGCAATCTTAGCTACCGGGATGGCTTCTTTTCCCGACAACTTGCGTATCCAGACCCTGCTTGTTGCTCTGTCGTTAATGGTAAGAATGGCACCTTTGTGGTTCTTACCAATAATTGTATCTATCTCTAAATCACCAAATCTCTCCTTCAGTTCCACTATCTCGGGACGCTCATCAATATCCACCCTGCCTGGGATAAATCCTCGCCCTGCATTTTTAGAACCACGTTTGGCATACCTGCGACCTTGTCTGCGAAGATATTTGTGCAGTTTGCCACCCCGCCGCTTATCCTCCCAAATCCAGCGATATATCGTTTCGTGAGATACCATCGCAATTCCCTCCAAGCGGCTCCTGCCGACAATCTGCTCCGGGCTGAATCCTTTCTTCAACAGCTTTATTATCCGTTTTCTCATTGCCGGTGTAAGCACTTCCTTGCGATGTTTTTGCTGCTTGCGCCTGTCTGCTTTTCGCTGGGCAAGCTCCATGCTATAGCTACCACTTCGGGCGTCGCAATTGCGCTTTATCTCCCTGTAAACAGTGCTTTTATCTACTCCGATAGCTTCCGCTATTGCTTTTTTGCTCATCGGTATTTGCAACATCATAGAAATTGCATACCTTTGTTCCTCGGTTATATGTTTGCTCATCTGCAACTTTTTTTTCTTTGGACGGACAATTAAAGCAAAGATAGCAAACTTTATCCATTCAGAGTGAGAGAAAGGGGGACATTGTCTCTCTTTCCTCTCTGAAAAATAAATGTTTTTATTGCTTATTATCCGCACCCAAAAAGTTGCATTTATAAGTTGAACTCAAG
>NZ_JAPQKZ010000136.1:0-1042 GCF_027257075.1 Bacteroides sp. LFL-34
GGCGTTATAGACCGTGTAGGTCTTGGTGTTGCTGTCGTAGATGTAGCCCAAATCCTCGGCTGTGCCGCTCTCGCCGCCGCCGTCAGCCCATTCACCGATAGTGCAACCCTCTAACGTCAAGCCGGTGGCGTTCACCTTGACGGTGTAGATATAGCGGCTACCCGCTTCTAATACGACGTTGTTCTGCGGGCAGAAGTAGAAGGTGCCGCCGCCGAGTTCCACCCGGATGAACTGCTTGCCTGCCGCAACGGTCTGTGGGGCGGTCAGTGCCTCATAGGTGTTGCCGCTTGCGTTGTAAGTCTTGATGGCGGTCGGGTTGCCGTTATCGGCGGACAGGCTCACGAGGCTCACCGTGGCACCGGCGACGCTCGTGAATCCCGTGCCGGGCTTCAGCTCGATTGTCACGCGTGCCGTGCGGTGGGTAAATCCAAGTGTCGGGTCGTCAAATTTCACCGTCTTGTTTTCAGCGGAGATGAAGTCGCTGTTCTGAAAGTCAGCCAATTGGCTCTGGTCTTCAGCCACCTTCACTGCAGGCATCTGGGTGATGTCGGCATTATCGAAGGGCCACCATGCCGATACGGTAATCGGGTCGCGGCTTGTCCAGTAGTGTGGGTCGTTCTCGCGTGAGAGTGTGGCACTTTTGAAATCGGTAGAAGCCGTTACGGTGTATTCCTTTACCGCATCACCCAACTTGAGTGCCACGGAAGTGACACCCTGCCAGTCGCCGTCCACGGTGGCCCGGGTGGAAGGGGCTGCCTGCGGCGTTGCCTCTACGGACAATCCGGTGGCACGGATGAGTACGGGGTATTCACCTTCGGGCAGACGGTTATTGTCTGCCAGTTCGTCCTGCGTACAGGCTGCCAGTGAGAGGACGAGCGCTGCAAGTGCTAAAATTTTTGTCTTCACTATATCTGTTATTTTATTACTTCGGTTCTTTCCGTTGCGGGCGGAACTTTTTCCGCCCGACGGTTTACTGCTTCCTCAAGGTAGGCAATGCTCCATTAAGTTCGTAACGCCACTCTGAGCCTGCGTTCTGCAAGGC
>NZ_JAPQKZ010000137.1:0-1028 GCF_027257075.1 Bacteroides sp. LFL-34
TTTCCAAGTTTTTCCAAATCGATTTTCTGCTAAATCCATAATGCTTCATTTTTATACATAGCAAAAATATAAGAATGAAAAAAGGCCGACAAGATAGAATCGCGGAGACGCTTACCTTTACGCTCTTCACGCCTTCACAATCCCCACAGTTTATACTTTCACAGCCCGTAACCTTCGCATCGACATTGTCAATCTTAGCAAATTGAACAGCTTGTATCTAAGAAGCCGACTAGAGTTGTCCACCTAGTCGACTATTGTTGTCTAATCAGCCTACTATAGTCATCCAGATAGACAACCATAGTAGGCGATTAATAAATAGAAATAAAGTATACGATAAGACGGTAGTTTATCAGTAATAAGAAGGCTGATTCTTAATATTGGTAATGAATAAAATATATTCATAATTGCATAGAAACGAGTTAAACGGTGCGCTAATGAATGGGTCAAGGGTGAGGGATGGTGAGGGTAGATTTATAACTTTCGTATTTTTTTTGAAGATAAAAAAGGAGATAGTATAGAAAATAATAAAATAAAAGGTTATAAATCTACCCTCACCATCCCTCACCCTTGACCCATATCTTGTAATAAAAAGATAACGGGGAATCTTAAAAACTCAATCATCTTTTTCAGATTTACCACAACGTTTCCAGAATACTCCATTATTTTATTCAAAACAGTGCAGGAATGAATCAATTTTTAGGGATGTGATTGCCCTGAATCAAATCCCCCCAATCCCCAAGAATTACAACTGAACCCAGAACTCTTGATACTTATAAATTCATATAGTTGGTGTCAAAAGGCAATGGTGTCAAGTACGCCTGACAATGGAAATGGAAGCAACGGAGAAGGTGGAAACGAAGGTGGTGGTGAAGCACCGGATCCGGCAGCATAAGAAACGGTATTAATATGTAAAAGAGGTTGTGTCAAAACGTTGGCACAACCTCTTTTATATTTTACAGTTCTGCTATATTTTCTTTTGGCTATGCTGCTTTTTCCTCATGCATTTGGCAACAAGTTGCTATATTCCA
>NZ_JAPQKZ010000138.1:0-982 GCF_027257075.1 Bacteroides sp. LFL-34
CTGTCCACCACACCGATGTCCACACCCCAGAGCCGTATGGCTTCATAACAGAACCAGTACACGTTCATGACCACTAAAATAATACTCACGGCACGCAGAAAATCCATGATTTTCGCCAATGCCCTCAAATCGTCTTCTTGTTGTGACATACCTTGAAATTGTTTTGATTGTTGATACTTTGTCTGACTGATTACATTCCCAAGCCCTTGCGCTTCTTCTTTTTCTTCCTGCGCTGCATCGCCCGGATGAAGGCTTCCTCCTCGGCGTCCACTGCCGGGCCTTCGGGAGAGAACAAGCCCATGCCGTCCAAGTCCCTTCCGTATTCGGAAGTGGACAGAGCTTGCGTTTCCTCCTGACCCTCCGTGGTAATGGAAAGCGGAACCGGCGGCTGTCCGGCGTATGGCAGCGTGAAGTGTTCCTGCAAGGCGTTGGCGGACAATTCCCTGCCCATGCGTGAGCCGTTCAACACGCATCCTGTTCGGTGGTCGATGAACGTGGCCCCGCAGATGCGTCCTTCCTCCGTATAGCGCAGCACGGTGTCAATACCTTTCTCCTTGAGCGTGGCTATGAACCTCTCCTTGTCATACGTACTTTGCAGCACGGAAAGGACGGTGCATTTTGTCATGTCGGCAAGTTTCATGTCCTTAATCTCCTGCTTGGAACGGGCAAACTTTCTCTGTACGGCATCAAAGCCGACGGACTTCCCGAACAGCGAGGACTTGAAAGGATTGCCGACCTTGTTGCCTTTGCCGTCCGTGACGGAATAGACCAGCCCATTATATTCCCGTCCGCGCACGTTACCCCGCGCTTCCTCCACCGTCATATTATATAAGGAAAGGAGGGCGCGGTATTCGCCCATCGTCTGGAAACGGTATTGCCCGTTCAAAGCCTTAACGATATTCCCCACCTGCTTCTTCACGTCGCCCGCAGAGGCGTCCACCTTGCGCAGCGGCGTGTCAAGACGGCGATTCTTGCGTTCCGC
>NZ_JAPQKZ010000139.1:0-981 GCF_027257075.1 Bacteroides sp. LFL-34
GTTCGGATGTGTTGGATACAAGTTTGGCGAGTCCCTTAGTAAGGCGCTGTTGCTTGCTAAGAGATTCGCCTTTTTGAAGGAGTGCCTCTTTAAGGGAAGAAACCTCCTTTATCAAAGCATCTATTTGGTCCAAGAGTCTGTTGTTGTCATCTCGTAATCCCTTGATTTGTTCCTTCAATAACTCTATGATCTCATCCTTTTTCATGGCATAAAGATATAAAAAATCAACGAATTGGCCAAATAAACCGGATGATATCCTTAGCGCAAATAACTAATAATCAAAATGTTGAATTAGATCCTAAAACGTTTTCTCAACCGTACAGACTTTAATGACACTCCATTTAAGATAAAAGACAAAACCTGATAAGAAATCTCGTAATTACCTGTATTGGGGTTAAATGTCGGTAACTCAAAACTTCCACCTTCGAGGCGCTTGTAGTACAGAAGAAAGCCATCGCCATCCCAACGCAGTATTTTTACACTTTGTCGGTTTTTACCAAAGAATAAAAAGATATCTCCGGAAACGGGAGACAAGTCCTTCATTTCCGATCGTATAATTTTGAATAAACCGTCAATGCCAAGGTTCATACGAACAAAGCCCTGGTACAGATAGTAGCGATTGGCTGATGTTAGAGAATACATGGATCTCCCTCCGTTCTTTCGTAATCGCGCAACATTTTAATAACACCACCGGGTGTGGCCCGTTTGACCGAAATGGTGGTTCCACTGTTAAAGGTGATTGTGATCCCGGCAAGACTAAACTCTTCTTCCGACAACATGGCGGGTGATATTTGAGTGAATGAAGGAGAGGAAGTTGTCGGTTGGGAGGGTTCAACGCCGCCATAATAATCACGGACCACATCTGCCTTGGCTTGTTTAACGCTATAGCCCCGTCTGGACATCCAGGAACTCATACCACCAAAAGTGGTATGCTGATCGCGGCAAACATCGGCTAAAGAACAATTGTAGTCTACTTTCAAT
>NZ_JAPQKZ010000140.1:0-973 GCF_027257075.1 Bacteroides sp. LFL-34
CTGTCCACCACACCGATGTCCACACCCCAGAGCCGTATGGCTTCATAACAGAACCAGTACACGTTCATGACCACTAAAATAATACTCACGGCACGCAGAAAATCCATGATTTTCGCCAACGCCCTCAAATCGTCTTCTTGTTGTGACATACATTGATTTTTTTGATTGTTGATATTTTCGATTACATTCCCAAGCCCTTGCGCTTCTTCTTTTTCTTCTTGCGCTGCATCGCCCGGATGAAGGCTTCCTCCTCGGCGTCCACTGCCGGACCTTCGGGGGCAAACAGGTTCATACCACCCGAATGGTTCTCGTATTCCCCTCCGGAATATCCTTGTTTGTCCTCTTGTCCCTCCACCATAACGGAAAGCGGAATCGACGGCTGTCCAGCGTAAGGCTGCGTGAAGTGTTCCTGCAAGGCGTTGGCGGAAAGTTCCTTGCCCATGCGTGAGCCGTTCAGCACGCAGCCCGTACGGTGGTCGATGAACGTGGCTCCGTAGATGCGCCCTTCCTCCGTGTAGCGTAGTACGGTGTCGATGCCCTTTCCTTTGAGGGTGGCTACAAACTTCTCCTTGTCATACGTGCCTTCCAGCACGGAAAGGACGGTGCGTTTCGTCATGTCGGCAAGTTTCCTCTCCTTAAACTCCTGCTTGGAACGGGCAAACTTCTTCTGTACGGCTTCATAGCCGACGGACTTCCCGAACAGCGAGGACTTGAAAGGATTGCCGACCTTGTTGCCCTTGTCGTCCGTGACGGAATAGACCAGCCCGTGATACTCACGTCTGCGCACATTGCCATGTGCTTCCTCCACTGTCATATTATATAAGGAAAGGAGGGCACGGTATTCTCCCATCGTTTGGAAACGGTATTGCCCGTTCAAAGCCTTAACGATATTCCCCACCTGCTTCTTCACGTCGCCCGCAGAGGCGTCCACCTTGCGCAGCGGCGTGTCAAGACGGCGATTCTTGCGTTCCGC
>NZ_JAPQKZ010000141.1:0-964 GCF_027257075.1 Bacteroides sp. LFL-34
ACCTACGACAAGACCGTCCACGTCATTTTCCCCTCGGAGGTGCGCTACGTCGATTTAGGCTCGCCCGACCTGATTGCGGGTAAAGCCGACGGAGCGGAGAACGTCATCCGCGTGAAAGCGACCGTGAGGAACTTCCCGAACGAAACCAATATGTCCGTGATAACGGAGGACGGGAGTTTCTACACCTTCAACGTGAAGTACGCCGCCGAACCGCTGCTGCTCAACGTGGAGATGTGCGACTTCATCCATGACGGCGAGGCGGTGAACCGTCCGAACAACGCGCAGGAAATCTATCTGAAAGAGCTGGGTAGCGAAAGTCCCATGCTGGTGCGCCTTATCATGAAGTCCATTTACAAGCAGAACAAGCGTGAGGTGAAACACATCGGCTGCAAGCGTTTCGGCATCCAGTACCTTCTGAAAGGCATCTACACGCACAACGGACTTCTCTATTTCCACACGGAAATCAGGAACCAAAGCAACGTGCCTTTCGATGTGGACTATATCACGTGGAAAATCGTGGACAAGAAGGTGGCGAAGCGTACCGCCGTGCAGGAGCAGATCATCCTGCCGCTCCGTGCGCAGAACTATGCCACCTGTGTGCCGGGCAGAAAGAGCGAGCGCACGGTATTCACGATGGCGAAGTTCACCATCCCCGACGGCAAGTGCCTCGTGGTGGAGCTGAACGAGAAGAACGGAGGCCGTCATCAGTCCTTCGTGATTGAGAACGAGGACTTGGTACGTGCGGGTACCATCAACGAACTTCAAGTGCGCTGACCATGAGAAAGCACATCGCAATCATCATCGCATCGCTTGCCCTCTTCACGGGGCAGGCGCACGCCCAGCGGTGCCTGCCGAAGATGCAGGGCATCGAATTGAGAGCTAACCTTGTGGACGGTATGCGTTTAAGTGGCAACAATGGCGGTTACAGTTTCGGGGCGGCTCTCTCCACCTACACGAAGAACGG
>NZ_JAPQKZ010000142.1:0-948 GCF_027257075.1 Bacteroides sp. LFL-34
TACGGACAGTCCGGTGGCACGGATGACTACGGGGTATTCTCCTTCGGGCAGACGGTTATCGTCGGCAAGTTCGTCCTGCGTGCAGGCGGCAAGGCCGAGCAGCAGGGCGATGGCTGCGGATGTATGGATGGTTGCTCGTTTCATGATGCGTGTCGTTTAGGGTTCGTTATTGTCTCTTTTGTAATACGGGCAGACCGTCGGTGCCGAGTATCCACTGGTAGTCGCCAGCGGTGAGGGCGGTGTTCATGCCGTCGACGGCTGTCTGCCATTTCACGGTCGCGCCGTCCACCTTCGTGGCATCTACCGTTCCTTCTTCAATACGGAATACTCCTTGCCCGGCATTGCCTCCCCAATAACAGGAAGTTATATCAGCGTAGTTATAACGCACTATAGCTCCATTGTTAGACTCTTTCAATGTGCCGTCGAACCAGCAAGCGATGATATCGCCATAATTTGATTCGGCTATACCACAAGTTCCACCATATGATGCAGAAATTTTTCCCGTCACAGAGCAGGCAATGATTTGGCCATGATTTCGGCCCACTATTCCAGCAGTATTTCCACTACTGCCATACAGATTCACATCTATGAGTTGTAGGTTCTTTATCACTCCACGTTCACTTAAGAGTGAACCCAAAAATCCAGTATTATTCATTGCTGAAGAGTTAAATCCTGTAATGCGGTGTCCCTGCCCATTAAAGACGCCGGAGTAGAATGTAAATATGCCTGACCGTGTCCATTCCTTACCCGTCAGGTCGATGTCAGCGGCGAGGGTGCAATTTATCGATTCATCTTTTTGTGAGGCTTCGTTCCATGCCAGCAGGCCGTCGGCGTTATAGACCGTGTAGGTCTTGGTGTTGCTGTCGTAGATGTAGCCCAAATCCTCGGCTGTGCCGCTCTCGCCGCCGCCGTCAGCCCATTCACCGATAGTGCAACCCTCTAACGTCA
>NZ_JAPQKZ010000143.1:0-902 GCF_027257075.1 Bacteroides sp. LFL-34
TCCTTCACAGTACTGGTTCGCTATCGGTCTCTCGGGAGTATTTAGCCTTACCGGATGGTCCCGGCAGATTCACGCAAGATTCCTCGTGTCCCGCGCTACTCAGGATACCACTACGCTTCGTTTAGCTTCGAATACCGGACTATCACCGTCTATGGTTTCATTTTCCAAAGAATTCTTCTCACTAAATTTCTTGCGACATCGTGGTCCTACAACCCCAATATTGCCGTAACAACATTGGTTTGGGCTAATCCCCGTTCGCTCGCCACTACTTGGGGAATCATTATTATTTTCTTTTCCTGCAGGTACTAAGATGTTTCAGTTCCCTGCGTTAGCTTCCATCTAGGATGGATGACATTCCTTCAGAATGCCGGGTTGTCCCATTCGGAAATCTTCGGATCAAAGGTTATTTGCACCTACCCGAAGCTTATCGCAGCTTATCACGTCCTTCATCGCCTCCGAGAGCCAAGGCATCCGCCATGCGCCCTTGCTTACTTTCTTTCAAACGTTTTATTCTCATACTGGTATTGACTTGGGAATTGCTTCCGGCTGTCAATATTGCATATTCGAACACGTACGGTTTGATATATACTTTTAGCTCTTACTTTTAATTTTACTTTTTGTACATCATGTCAAAGATCGTTTTCTCTTTTCAGAGATCGTGGAGAATAACGGATTCGAACCGTTGACCCTCTGCGTGCAAGGCAGATGCTCTAGCCAGCTGAGCTAATCCCCCAAGAGGTTGTTCAAGAATATCGTTTTTTAGCTTTTAGCTTTCAGCTTTCGCTGTTCCTCATTCTTGAGCTTGGTAGTCCCAGGCAGAGTTGAACTGCCGACCTCTACATTATCAGTGTAGCGCTCTAACCAACTGAGCTATAGGACTAGTTCAACCTTGTCTACCTTTC
>NZ_JAPQKZ010000144.1:0-900 GCF_027257075.1 Bacteroides sp. LFL-34
TAAAATTAAAGCGGTAAAAAGACAGATGTACAATAGGGCAGGAATTAAACTACTGAGAGCGAAGATTATTTATTCACAATAGAAGAAGTACCACCAAATTTGACGAAGAACCAAAAATCCTTTTCAGCAAAGTGAAGTTTCTACGCATCATTCTCATACAAGTATCATATTAATGAATCAAACTAAGGAATGGAATCCACTATAAAACCACTATCTCTTATATCTATCTTTCTTTCCTCTTATTTTAATGAACTGATTCTTTAATTGCTCCCTAACGCAAACTGATTCCCGGCGCACCTACGCGCCCGCGTGTGATATAATAATGTGTATCCCTCTCATCGTTTCCGCGCACAATTTCCCTATACATAAAAAATATGTTCTCCAACATCGTTATGCGTCAGCACTTTAGCAAATGTATTCAAAAATAATTAGAAAAAATAGTTTGATATATTTGGAGTATATATCAAAAGGGCGTACTTTTGCACCCGCTTTCCAAGAGAAGAAAGCCTTGACAAATTGACTTAGTGAAAAAGTGGAATCCCACTTAAAGAAAAGAACAAAAAACTTCCGAAAAAGTTTGGATTATAATAACTAAAGTTCTTATCTTTGCAGTCCGATTCGCAAAGAAAATTGGCAAGAGTTATTCTTTCATACATTTTTTCCCTTTCGCATAGAGAGCCAGAGAAATCGAGTAAAAAGAAAAACTAAAAAAACTTCCGAAAAAGTTTGGTAGTTAAAAATAAAGCCCTTACCTTTGCACCCGCTTTTAAAACGAAAGCAACAAGTTCTTTGAAATATTGATAAACAATACAAGTAGTACAAGTAAAAAAATAGAACCGTCAATACTTGTCTTATGAAGTAGTGATACAATTAAGACTAATAGGTATTTGAATAAGGTCA
>NZ_JAPQKZ010000145.1:0-854 GCF_027257075.1 Bacteroides sp. LFL-34
TAAAATATGATTGTGATGCCGCTGAAATAAAAAGAATGCAGCAACCTAAAAAACAAGTGGAAGTAATCACAAAAGATACAATCAAACGGATTTTTGCAAGCATCAATACACGGACATTGATAGGTAAGAGGGATTTTGCCTTGTTCAATCTTTTATATAGTACCGGAACAAGAATAGATGAAATATTATCATTAAGGCTGTCGGCACTGCACCTGGATGAAACGAAAAGTTACATTCTTGTTTTGGGTAAAGGGAATAAACAACGTACCATTTATTTGTTGAACAGCATGGTAAAAATACTGAAACATTATGTGAAGTTGTTCCATCCGGCCAATCCGTTACCTTCTGATTTTGTATTTTTCCCCATATATGGCCATGCAAACAAAAAAATCACTTCAGAAGCGATTAGCAAGCGGTTGAAAATGTATGTTAGAATTGCGTCTCAGGGGCTACTTGAAATTCCTGCGGATTTTCATTGCCATAGTTTTCGGCATGCACGGGCTACCCATTGGTTGGAAGACGGTGTAAACTTGGCGCAGATACAAAAACTATTGGGGCATGAGAGCATCGAAACGACAATGAAATACGTAGGAGTTTCATCAGAACAAATGGTACAAGCTTTATGCTCTATGGAAGACAATCTGACTTTAGGCGTTGAAAAGAAATATAAGAAAATCAGAAATAAAGATTCATTAGCAACAGTTCTTGGATTGAGATAATACTTAGTAATAAATGAGGGACTGTTCTTGAATAATGGAACAATCACTCTTTATTATCTGCTACTAAAATATAACAATTTACTGATATTCAATACAATAAAAAGTCAAGTTGGGATAATATTTTGGTTTGGATAA
>NZ_JAPQKZ010000146.1:0-832 GCF_027257075.1 Bacteroides sp. LFL-34
TCGTTTTAGCTCGCAGAGTCATAATTGCATATCGTAGAGCCATTCGGATTTTCAATGAAACTCAGGCGGATGATATAGGCACATATATCGAATGGCTTTCCATATTCACTTATTGGGCTGTTATCTTCGGTGTCGGATGCGGATTGCTGACATTTCTGCCAGACAAATATGTTTTTATCTGGATTTTGTCGTCAATACCGTTCTACAGCTATCTTTTCTACAGCTATCAGAACTACCTGCTGTTCTATGAACAGGTGGAAAATGCTTTTGAGCAAGATATACAATCTGAAGAAGAACTTCTGGCAGATACGGAAACAGAACCTGAAATAGTTTCTGAGAAAGAAGTTCCAGTGTCCTATACAGAAATTATAGAGAAAGTGGCCAACTGGATAAAGACAGACGGCTATGTCCAGCAGGGACTTACCATAAAAGAACTGTCCGAAATACTTCATACGAACCGTACCTATCTTTCCGCTTAT
Organism: Bacteroides sp. LFL-34; assembly: GCF_027257075.1. Classification (NCBI taxonomy): domain Bacteria; kingdom Pseudomonadati; phylum Bacteroidota; class Bacteroidia; order Bacteroidales; family Bacteroidaceae; genus Bacteroides; species Bacteroides sp. LFL-34. The sequence continues at coordinate 480 of NZ_JAPQKZ010000146.1, forward strand.
ATCAAGACTACGTATAAAATGACATTCCGCGAATGGATAACCGGTCTCCGGTTGGAGTATGCGAAAAACATACTGAAGGAGCATCCGGAAATCAATATACAGAAGCTGGCTGAGTCTTCCGGTTTTCTTTCCCGCAGTAACTTTATCAAATCATTTACAGAGAAGGAAGGATGTACGCCTGGCAAGTGGAAAAAAGCAAATCTGGAATAATTTGTGTGGTAAAAAGCCGATGAAAAAGGTCTCAGAAGCTCATTTTCAAAAAGTGCTCAAGCGACAAAAAAGTGCTAATTCGACAAAAAAAGTGCTCAAACGACAATTTGAAAAGTGCTCAAACGACAATTTTTATAAAACGC
>NZ_JAPQKZ010000147.1:0-822 GCF_027257075.1 Bacteroides sp. LFL-34
AGGTTTCATCAGCCTTGATGTGGAGTATATCGACGGCACCAAGATTGAATCCAAAGCCAACAAATATACTTTTGTCTGGCGCAAGACAGTCGAACGGAACCGTACGAGACTAATGGATAAAATCCGTATTCTCTTGGAGCAGGTGGATGAAGCCATTGCACAGGAGAACTCTATAAAAGACACATCCGTGGAGTTTACTCCCTGCATGCTCTCTGACATAGTGGATGAACTTAAAGAAGCCCTGGAACGCCAGCCTGCAACAAAGGATAAGGAAGAAAAGAAAGCCCTGCGCAAAAAGAAGAAGCAGGTCATGGAACTTGAAGGGTATCGTGACAAGCTGATAGAATACGATAATCACCTTGATACCCTTGGAGAACGTAACTCCTATTCCAAGACCGATCCTGGTGCCACATTCATGCGCATGAAAGAAGATGCCATGAAGAACGGGCAGACCAAACCCGGATATAATCTGCAAATAGGTACTGAAAACCAATTCATCACAGACTTCCGTCTGTTTCCCAACCCTACCGATACACTGACCCTCATACCTTTTTTCCACTCTTTCCAGTACCGCTATAACCGTTTACCGAATATCTGTGTGGCAGACTCCGGTTACGGTTCGGAAGAAAATTACCGGTTCATGCAGGAGAATGGGATAGAAGCCTTCATCAAGTACAATTACTTCCATAAAGAACAGCGTCCCCGTTATACTCCCAACCCGTTCCATGCCGAAAGTCTCCATTACAATGCCCAAGAGGATTATTACGTTTGTCCTATGGGACAGCACATGAACCGTATAGGAACCAAACGTGACAAGACAGC
>NZ_JAPQKZ010000148.1:0-818 GCF_027257075.1 Bacteroides sp. LFL-34
AAAGTGAAAAACTGTATATAGATGGTTCCATTGTTATGCTTATTTGATTTTGATACAAAGTTACGTCTTTTTCTTCACAAATAGACACATAATCTATGATTTAACGTTATAGATTCGGTCATATTAGATTGAATAAATTATTAGAATTAAAGCCAGTGGTGAAAAATTCAACCACTGGCTTTTTCTGTCAAGACTTCGATATTAAAGTTTTACACCTTTGGATTCCGATAAACCGGGTCTCCCTATAATTAAATGACTGCGTACAAAGTCCACGTGCGGGCTTTCCGGCTGTTGTTCCGTCTGTTTTTTCTCGTTGCCTTGCCGGTTCTCTTCCGTGTTTTCCTGATCCGGAGGAGCCAGCTCAAGCTGTATCTTGCGGTCCAGTGCGGCGAGTTCGGACTTAAGCTGTTTCAGCTCGTCCTCCTTCTTCCACACCTTGCCCGCTATCTCCTGCAACTGCGGAATCTCCTTTTCCAGCACTTCGTTCTTAGACTTGTACTGGTCGATGATGGTCGGAATCCTCTCCAATGCGTTCAGAAAGTTTCGTGCGGCAGCAATCGGGTCTGCCATCGCCAGATGCCCGTTGTTGTAGGTGTACTTGTAGTTCCCCTCCACCACGAAGCGGTTGTCGGTGAACTCCAGACCTTCTTTGAGTGTCCTCTCGCTGACCACCTTTATCGGAAAGCCGTAAAGTTCCCCGACAGCCTTGTACAGTCCACCAGTCGTGGCGTTCTTGGCGATTTCCTGCAAACGCTTACCGATGACCTTCTCATCCGTTGAATCCACGCCGTCCACCTTGACAAGATTAAGGCGGCTGC
>NZ_JAPQKZ010000149.1:0-816 GCF_027257075.1 Bacteroides sp. LFL-34
GGAAAAATACTACCCGAAAGGCTGGAGATTTTTCCAGAAAACAGGAGGCTTGACCTTGCTTTCCCGTACAATCCCGGAGTTACCTTTGCACCCAGCACGAAAATGACTGCCTGATGCGGCTCACTGAAAGGCGCGAAAATGGAGGTAAACGGAAGTGGAGGCAGATTAGACAGGAAAACTTCAAAAGAGAAATCCGTGAAAAAGACATCCCCAACAGAAAAGAACATAGCCGGTAGCGTGAAACCGAGCAAACCATCGGCAAGGAAGTATGTTTTTATCTGTTTGGCCAAACGTGTTTGGTCGGATGGATAAAATCATTCTTCCCGGTTTGTCTGCCGTGAGTGACGGCTTGTTCCATTTATGGAATGTGCGGTCATACACGGCTTTCCGCTTCCGGCTCAAAAGGACAACGAAAAAAGAAAAATCGTCAAAACCCCGTAAAAGCACCTCTTTGGCATAAGCACAAAAGAAAGGGGCCTTGTCTCATCAGTCTAAACTATTGTTTAGGCGTGAGGCAAAGCCCTTTTCTCCGCTTATGCGGCAGTCGGCACACGTTCGTTCAAAATCTTTTTGGGCGATGGTGTGCTGACGGATAAAATCGCTTTTACGGAAAAACTTGTGTGAGAAGAAAAAATCAGGAGATTCATTTCTAAATCTCCCGTTTTATTGTTACTTTTGCATACGAAGAGTTCTTTGAAGGTTACGCAACGCACAGAAGAATAATGCAGTAGATAACTAACTAATTCGTAACCTATTACTATTATGAGCGATTACCCAATGCTCATTTCCAATAAATTACACTCTTTTCGTAACTTC
>NZ_JAPQKZ010000150.1:0-802 GCF_027257075.1 Bacteroides sp. LFL-34
TGCCTGCCGAAGATGCAGGGCATCGAATTGAGAGCTAACCTTGTGGACGGTATGCGTTTAAGTGGCAACAATGGCGGTTACAGTTTCGGGGCGGCTCTCTCCACCTACACGAAGAACGGTAACAAGTGGGTGTTCGGTGGCGAATACCTCTTGAAGAACAACCCGTACAAGGATACCGCCATACCTGTGGCGCAGTTCACGGCGGAGGGCGGTTATTATTTCAAGATACTCTCCGACGCCCGTAAAATAGTGTTCGTCTATGCGGGGGCTTCGGCTCTCGCCGGATATGAGTCGGTGAATTGGGGCGAGAAAGTGCTGCATGACGGCTCCACGCTCCATGACCGGGACGCCTTCATCTACGGCGGTGCGCTGACGCTCGATGTGGAGTTTTACGTGGCTGACCGTATCGCCCTGCTCGCCAACCTCCGGGAGCGCCTGCTGTGGGGTGGCGACACACGGAAGTTCCATACGCAGTTCGGGGCGGGCGTCAAGATAATCATCAACTGACACGTCGCATGGAACGGACGGACATTGAGAATATGAGGCAGATACCCATTGCGGACTTTCTCGCACGGCTGGGACATGAGCCTGTCCGAAGGAGCGGAAACGAGCTGTGGTATCGTGCGCCATACCGCAGTGAACGCACGCCCTCCTTCCGTGTGAACGTGGCGAAACAGCTCTGGTACGACTTCGGCTTGGGCAAGGGCGGCGACATCTTCACGCTTGTCGGGGAGTTTACCCGAAGCGGGGATTTCATGGCGCAGGCGAGATTCATAGCGGAAACCGCCCGTATGCCGCTTGC
>NZ_JAPQKZ010000151.1:0-799 GCF_027257075.1 Bacteroides sp. LFL-34
TAGTGCCATTAGCAAAGATATAGGAATGTATTATCCAAACCTATTCATCCTATAACAGAATGATTTACAGAATAAAAAACTGTATTTTTAGGATAATGCTGGGGTTTGGATAACTTCTGTTATCCGAAATTTCGGATAACAGAAGCGAATCCTTCCCGAACTGCTGGAACATCGCGCAGAACTTCCGCAGGTCTTTTCGCAGAAGCGCGTCCGCCTGCCGCTTCGTCATGGTGCGTGCCGAATACCTTTCCCCCGGCTGCAACCGATGTCCATATCCTACATACGGGTGATGTTTTTCCGAATGCCAGCCCTCAAAATACTTCGTGCATCGCACCGCCCTCTCAAATGGTGGCAGCCGGTAGATAGCCGCCTGCCCGTCCGTTCCCTCATGGCGTCTGTTCCGTGCGGACACGGAACAGACCGCCAGAAGCGAACAGAGGATAGCCATGAATACACGCATCATCGTGTAAGGGGCTTGAAGTTCCCGATGGGGACAACAGTGATAACCCCGTCATCCTTCACGTTTCGGTTGTTGAAGTCAAATTCCAACTCATAGGAGTTGCCGAAATTGTCCTCCACTACCACGATGAAGTTGTGCGCCTCGTCACCTTGCGCCGTGTAGTACAGCCGGAACTTCTCGTTTTCGAGCAGGTAGCGGTCATTGGGCAGGAAAGTGATGTCGTTGTCCATTTTCAGTGTGCCCTCACCCTCGAACTGGAAATACCGGATGGTATAGAGGGTATTGGCGAAATCGCCCGTTTTCTTCAGCTCACAGCGGATTTCCACCGTCTGCCCCTTT
>NZ_JAPQKZ010000152.1:0-790 GCF_027257075.1 Bacteroides sp. LFL-34
TGACTTACACGAATATCGGGCTTATCAATGCTTTCACCACTGAAAAACGTATTTGCAGCGTCATAAACAGTATCAATAAATGCAGGGTGAGGAATTGTAAGCTCATTGTCTTTGGCGAATACGGGTGTAATACAATCTTCTTTTAAATGTTGCATTGTTACCTCTAGTGTATTAGCTTCCAAGAAATGAGGATTCTCTTTTTTAACTTTTGGTTGTTCTTCGATTATTGTTGCTTCTTCTGCATATTCACCAAAGTTACTTTCTCTTCTTACCTGTGGCACATTGCCAATAATTTGTAGATTTCTCATAACGAATAAAATTTTAAATGATTTATAAATTGATTACGTGGAGAATAGATATTTCACTTTTCTTCCAACTACCCTAGGGGGTTGTTAGAACTACTCTTCACGTGTTCATGTAACTTTCAATTCTGTAAATCATAGGAGAAGTAAGCTGATATATATTTAAGCTCCTATTTTTATAGGTAGGGGGTATTATATATAAGTACCTATACTTTATTGCGTGCCTATGTATTACTATGCACTATAATAGAAAGGAGAGTATTATACTGCCATATAAAGATATGCTAAGTAGTAATATTAGAAATTGAGTATTGTTTATTTTTTTACCTTGTTTATTATGAGTAACTTTGAGTATTCTTAAAAATCAAGAACTACCTGTTTGTCAATGGTTCAACTCCTTGAATTATATGTAAATCAAACAGGTCATATTTGCATTTTCCCACACTTCCATTGGGAAAATTAACTCCCATATTTAAAATTGCGAACTG
>NZ_JAPQKZ010000153.1:0-785 GCF_027257075.1 Bacteroides sp. LFL-34
CTTCGCCACAAGGTTGTGCTTGCGCTTCTCCAATCCTTTCAGCATCGCCCGCGACACGTTCTTGCCTTGCTGCCGTAAGACTTCGAGGTTTTCCTCCACCGTGTCAAGCTCCGCTTGCAGGATGCGTTGCTGCAACTCCGGTGACTGCGGTATCTTGCCGAACTGGTCATGCGACATGATGACGCAATCATAGTCATTGTTTTTGATGTTGTTGAAGAAACGCACACGGTTGGCGGTCGAGAAATCCTTTTCCGAAGCGTAGAGGATGCGGGCATTCGGATAGGCAGCTTGATAAGTGGCGGCAATCTCCGCGACATTGGCTTTCAGACCAATAATCATCGGCTTGTGCGCCAAGTTCAGACGCTTCATTTCATGCGCTGCAATACACATTATCAGTGTTTTACCTGTTCCGACTTCATGGTCGCATATTCCGCCGCCATTCTGTTTTATCATCCAGACGCAATCCTTCTGCGACGGATAAACGCTTTGAATACCCCGGCTTGCCAATCCTTTCAGATTGAGGTCGGGAAACGTCTGGTGCGAACCGTCATACTTCGGGCGCACGAAACAGTTGAACTTGCGGTTATACATTGTCACGAGCCGTTCCTTGAACTGCGGCGACTGCTCTTCCAACCATTCCGAGAACCCGTTGCGGATTTCGTCAATCTTGGCGTTGGCGAGCTGTATGCCCTCGCTGTCACGCACCTTGATGTCGTTGCCGTTCTCATCTTTGCCAATACTTTTCATCATGTCGGGACAGGTGTTGTGCAAAGCGTGTTTCAACA
>NZ_JAPQKZ010000154.1:0-749 GCF_027257075.1 Bacteroides sp. LFL-34
TACTGTAATTCACTGGGCAGTGAAGCCGAGAACCTTGCCACGGCGAAGATCCGTGCCAACCGTGTGAAATCCGAACTGATTATCCGTGCGGAAATAAAAGAGGAGAATTTCATTACCCGCAACCATGCGACTGAGGGTGATTTTGTCACCGTGCGCCTGACGGTACCGGTAAAGGGAACTGCCGCGACGGATGCGGAAGCACGACGCAAGGCGGAAACCGAACGACTGGAAGCCGAGAAGCGTGCCGAACAGGAACGGCTTGCCGAAGAGCAGCACAAGGCGGAAGAAGCCCGACTTGCCGCTGAAAAGGCAGAAGCCGAGAAAGCCGCTCAACAAAATACACTTGCCGACACGCCGTCGGAAACCAAAATCACAACTGATTATCATCTCTCCCTGCGTGCCAACCTGCTGCGCTGGGCTACCCTGACACCAGATCTTGGCGTGGAATGGCGCATCTGCCCATCGTGGGGCATTGCCGTAAACGGCTCGTGGACTTCATGGACGTGGAGCGACAAGGACCACCGCTATGCACTCTGGGAAGTGGCTCCGGAAGTGCGTTACTATATGGGTGAGAAGAAAGCCTGGTATCTGGGCGCGCTGTTCAAGGCCGGACAGTTCAACTACAAGCTCTCCGAAACAGGCAAACAGGGCGACCTGATGGGTGGCGGCATCACCGCCGGCTATCAGCTGCGGCTGAACAAGGCACTGGCTCTTGATTTCAACCTCGGTCTGGGCTACCTGAATGCCGA
>NZ_JAPQKZ010000155.1:0-721 GCF_027257075.1 Bacteroides sp. LFL-34
CGTTGTCCATTTTCAGTGTGCCCTCACCCTCGAACTGGAAATACCGGATGGTATAGAGGGTATTGGCGAAATCGCCCGTTTTCTTCAGCTCACAGCGGATTTCCACCGTCTGCCCCTTTGTGACCTTGTTCGGCACGGGCATGGTTTCCACCGTGAAGGGATAGGATTGCTGGATGTCCATATCGTCGTCGCACGATACGAATGTGAATGACACTGCGGCGAACAGGCAGAGTGCCAACGCCTTGAAGATTGATGTTCTCTTGTTCTTGTTGTTCAGTATGTTCATTATTCTTTGATTTTTAGATTGTTGTTCTTTTGTTGTTTTCTTGATACTTGTTGCAGGTACTCGTTCAAGTCCTTGCAGCCTTGATAGATGCCGGAACGGTCTGTCACCTTTCCTCCGTAGCGTGTCCGCAGGGCTTCCATTGCCCTGCGTCCGGCTTCGTCTCGGTCGAGGTAACAGTCGATGCGCTCGTACCCGTCCAGATGTTTCAAAGCCTTTTCCACGTTGGCGACGGAGTTCAGCACAAGGCAGTCACCCGTTGCCAAACCGAGCGTGACGGCGGACAGGAAGTCCATAAAGCCCTCGAACACGCTGCACACGTCCGCCGGGATGTCCCCCGCCTTGACCAGCGACACGTCCTTTGGTGGTACGCAACCCTTGAAACGGCGGCTTCGGGTTTCATAGCCGCCCGACACGTTCGGAAAGCCGACGGCAAAG
>NZ_JAPQKZ010000156.1:0-721 GCF_027257075.1 Bacteroides sp. LFL-34
GCTAAAATAAAATATTGTCATGGAATACCTCGTGGCAAAAATGATAAAATAGATGCCTGCCGAATAGCAATGTATGCAGAAAGATATAATGATTGCCTACAACCGTATACCGCATCAGAGCTTATAATACAAAAACTCAAAAACTTATCAACAGAACGCAGTATGCTTGTTGCAGATAGGGCTAAATATCAATCCCAGCTAAAAGATCAGGTAGACTATATGGAACACTCAATATATATTGCTAAATGCAATAGAGTTGAAGGGATTATCAATACATTTACGGATTACATAGCACAAATAGACCTTGAAATAAAAGAACTTATAAATCAGGCACCTGTCATTGCTCATCAAATGGATTTACTCATGTCTGTGGATGGAGTTGGGGAACGTGTTGCACTGAAGATGATCATGGAAACAGATGCTTTCACTTCTTTTACTGATCCCAGGAAGTTTTGCTGTCATGCAGGAGTTGTTCCGTTCGTCTATGTGTCAGGAAGTAGCCAACGTTCTAAAAATAGAGTATCTAATAGGGCTGACAAGAGCATCAAGCATTTGCTACATATGGCGGCACTATCTGTTTCACAAGTGAAAAATAGTCCATTGAAGAAATATTATGACAGAAAGGTCGAAGAGGGAAAAAATAAGATGTCGGTTCTGAATGCAGTTAGAGCGAAATTAGTTACGATTATGTTCGCTGTAATTAGGACGGATGCTTTTTTTT
>NZ_JAPQKZ010000157.1:0-711 GCF_027257075.1 Bacteroides sp. LFL-34
CAGGGCAGACGCATTAAAAATTATTTTCCTGTAAAAGTTGTGACAAATATTTTTCATCCCATCCCGCTTTTAGTCTTTTCAGATTCATGCTTCCTTTTGTTGTTTTCTCATTCTTTAGTATGGTAAGTGCCATTTTTGTTGCCACCGAAAAGTTTCTGGCTGCATTTTTCACCTTTTTACTGTAGTCTTCTCGAAAGGTAACATCCAGTTGCCAATGAAGATTATTCTCAATAGACCAATGCTGCCTGATGGCAGATGCAATCTCCTCCGGTTTGGTATTATCAAGTGAAGTTACATAGTATCTGACCTCTTGAGTATATTCTCCTGTTGCTACTATTGTTCTCTCCGACTTTATCCCTACAATAGACTTCAACCCCACAAGTTTCTTCTTAAACATTTTCTCCATAATAGATCCATAACTGACTACAGTACATGTTCTTGTCTCAATCCTTCCATGTCCGGTGTTTTCCGACACATGCCTGGTGACTCTATTGGTTATTTCATCTCTATCCTGATAATCGTCAATGATTTGTTTAGCTAGTTGATAATTTTTTTTCTTATTCTCCTTTATAGCTATAATATAATTTGCATTATGCTCAATAATGGTCTGGGTTATATCTTTCTGGCATCCCATCGCGTCAATTGTAACAATACAACCACTTAGTTCCAAAGAGTTAATTAACAATGGAATAGCTGTAATCTCATTGCTTT
>NZ_JAPQKZ010000158.1:0-694 GCF_027257075.1 Bacteroides sp. LFL-34
TATCCTGATAATCGTCAATGATTTGTTTAGCTAGTTGATAATTTTTTTTCTTATTCTCCTTTATAGCTATAATATAATTTGCATCATGCTCAATAATGGTCTGGGTTATATCTTTCTGGCATCCCATCGCGTCAATTGTAACAATACAACCACTTAGTTCCAAAGAGTTAATTAACAATGGAATAGCTGTAATCTCATTGCTTTTATCATCTACTTTTACCTGACCTAAAGAAATTCCATTAGCGGCAGACCAGGCGGAAACCATCCATAATTTGAATCCTTCTTTTCCCGTAGTATGCTCTCCATCACATTGGCTTGGACCACGCATGAGCTTGCCATCTATAGCTACAACGCCTTTCACCTCCTGACAGACTTGTTTTACCCAGTTACGAAAGATCAACTCAAAATACTCGGGCTTTATTATACTGAAGAATCTATTAAAAGTATCATGACTGGGGATGAACTCCAGGTCAGGTATGCGACTTTTGAAAAAAGCAATTTTCGCATTGCCAAATTCCTCAATCTCATTCCAGGATTGGGCGCCACAGATTACAGCAGCAATGGATATATAGATAATAGTTTCCATTTTATGTACTTTTTTGCGGTTCATCCTAGGATCTTCTATTTGTTTACAAAGGTCAATTATGCCAATTTTCATGTTAGTTTATGTTTTAATATATCTTATAAAGATAAG
>NZ_JAPQKZ010000159.1:0-669 GCF_027257075.1 Bacteroides sp. LFL-34
TATCTTATAAAGATAAGAAAAACAATCGATATAAACAAATGATAGTGTATTAATAATCAGTAGTATAGCAAAGAAATAACAAAGGAGAATATAGTAAAAAATATAATGCGTCTGCCCTGCTTCCTGCTACTATCTGTATCGTTGCACTCAAGTGAACAGATCGTTCCACTCTAGTGGACGGTTCTTTCTACTCTAGTGCACAGGCCTGTTCACTGGAGTGGAACGATACAGATGCAGGTAGGAAAATATGCGAATATCTGCTCTATATACTTTCAATAAGCATTGATAATATATTGTAAAGCGGTGTGCAGTCTGATATTCATCTTGGTCTTTAGTTTAAAGTCTAGCTTGAGAATTTTATAGGATAAATAGCCAAAATAAGATGAGAAATAGTTTAAACCCTATGAGAAATACTCGATTTTACGGACTAAATCATGGCAATACTATGAGAAATACCCTTTTGTGTTTTATTTCTCATAGTATTATCTATTTGATTCACAGATGATTATTATGTATATTATGAGAACATGAGAAATGAAAAAGAAAAATCCGGTTCTTCGTCAAATTTGGTGGTAATCTCTTTTTTATTTCAACTGTCTTCTTCTTTCTTAATCCTATTAAAAGTTGTAGATATGTTTGCTTTTTAGTAACTTTAAAGACACCACATCA
>NZ_JAPQKZ010000160.1:0-649 GCF_027257075.1 Bacteroides sp. LFL-34
ACCGAATCTATAACGTTAAATCATAGATTATGTGTCTATTTGTGAAGAAAAAGACGTAACTTTGTATCAAAATCAAATAAGCATAACAATGGAACCATCTATATACAGTTTTTCACTTTGTGCCGCACTGCCGTTGATGTTATTCTTCGGCTTTTATTTTTTGTTTGCAAAGACTCCTGAAAAGAAAATTTTCAAGAATTATCTCCGCTCCCGACAGATTATGGGTATAGCTATGCTGCTGCTTTCGGCAAATTATTCGGTACATTTCTTCTTTGGTATTCGATTCAAAAATGCGGATTCTTCCATATTGATGAACATGTCCACATACTTCCTGTGCTATTCTCTGTTCAGTTCGGCATTGATAATGTTGCTTGATTGTTTTTACATTACCAAACGGCGTGTGTGGACACATATCATTTTATGGATTATATTCTCAACTCTTTCCGGAGTTGTGTTGTTCCTGTTGCCAAGCGGAATCATGCAAAAAATCTCTTTATTTGCTTTAGCTGTCTGGTTAATCGTTTTTGGAGTCGTTTTAGCTCGCAGAGTCATAATTGCATATCGTAGAGCCATTCGGATTTTCAATGAAACTCAGGCGGATGATATAGGCACATATATCGAATGGCTTTCCATATTCACTTATTGGGCT
>NZ_JAPQKZ010000161.1:0-643 GCF_027257075.1 Bacteroides sp. LFL-34
GTATATCATCCTGGTGTTTATGCCGACAACCACCCAAAGGTATCCCTTCCTGACTCCTTTTCCCTTGCTGTTCTTTTCCGGGACGAGTATTTTGTAATAGGTTTCATCGGCTGCCTTATAAGGATCACTCAAAGCTGTCTGCCGGATGCACTTATAAAGATTTTCGAAGAGGTCTGAGGCTTTCTCTATCAACTTATGAGCCGTAGGTTTCTTCAGCGTAAAGCCATGACTCTCGAAGTAGTTGATGATTCTTTCAACAGGTAGCGATTGTATATAACGTAATTCCATCAATCCGGCAATAAATGAACCGTCATAGCTGGAATTCAAGAAGGCCGAAGCCGGTGTTTTTCCCTCAAACAGGCGACCTTCTTGCGTATAGGTGTGTATCTTGTAGACATGCTTGATGAAGCGCATGGGTACACATTCATAGCGGACGCATATTCTGGGAACAGTGGTAAACAACCGGGCCTTATTGATGTCAAAATCGGGATCATCGGGATAAACGACATGTTCTTCTTCCTCCATCTCATAATGCATGTCACGTTTGGCCCCATTGTTCTTTCTTGCTTTACGCTTATCTGCTTTTTCCGCTTCTATCTTCTGCCGCTCTTCTTCGGATATGGCAGATTGGGGAGCCTGTTGC
>NZ_JAPQKZ010000162.1:0-625 GCF_027257075.1 Bacteroides sp. LFL-34
TATCCATTAGTCTCGTACGGTTCCGTTCGACTGTCTTGCGCCAGACAAAAGTATATTTGTTGGCTTTGGATTCAATCTTGGTGCCGTCGATATACTCCACATCAAGGCTGATGAAACCTTTATCGGCAAGGACAAGAACCAACTGGGTAAATACATTATTTATTTCCTCCTTTACACGGTTACGAAAACGGTTGATCGTGATAAAATCCGGATGCTCATTACCGGCAAGCCAAATATAATGAATGTCACGAAGGAGGTGCTTCTCTATTTTACGGCAAGAATAGATATTATTCATGTAGGCGTAGATTATCACCTTAAGCATCATTTTAGGATGATAAGGACAACGGCCCGTTTCCTTATAAAGCTTCTTGAAACTCTCAAGATTGAGATTGTCAATAACAGCATTCACGATGCGGACCGGGTCGGTCGCAGCTATGTTTTCATCAATTCTTTGTGGAAAAAGAACGGTTTGGTTGGGAATGTAAGGACGAAAATGTAACTTTGCCATAACGAAAAACTTTATACCTAAAGATACGAAAACTTTGGGTAATAACAAAGCCCGGGCTTGAGAAAGTCTGGGCTTTGCGCATAAAAAAAGGCTGTGTCAGCGTTTTGACACAACCTC
>NZ_JAPQKZ010000163.1:0-625 GCF_027257075.1 Bacteroides sp. LFL-34
CTAAAGAATGAGAAAACAACAAAAGGAAGCATGAATCTGAAAAGACTAAAAGCGGGATGGGATGAAAAATATTTGTCACAACTTTTACAGGAAAATAATTTTTAATGCGTCTGCCCTGCTGGAGTGCAACGATACAGATAGTAGTAGGAAAAAATGGCAATGATTAAGGAAAAGCATAAGGATATAAGGTGCATGATACACAGGAAAGCAGTAAACAATAGGAAGTTGCTTAATAAACGACATAAGAAAAAGGAATAATCGTAAAGTCCGACGAGAGTCTGGGAAAAGATACAGCCATAATGCATGAGAAAGGAGTAAAATAGATAAAAGGAGTATGAGAATAAGATGAGAAACGATTTTAAACCTATGAGAAATGCATCATTTTTAAGGATAAATGATAGAAATAGTATGAGAAATACCATTTTATATCCCATACTATTATATTATTGATTTACATATAATTACCGTATTATTTATGAGAATATGAGAAATGAAAATGAAAAATCGGGTTCTTCGTCAAATTTGGTGGTAATCTCTTTTTTATTTCAACTGTCTTCTTCTTTCTTAATCCTATTAAAAGTTGTAGATATGTTTGCTTTTTAGTAACTTTAAAGACACCACATCA
>NZ_JAPQKZ010000164.1:0-622 GCF_027257075.1 Bacteroides sp. LFL-34
CCCGTTCCATGCCGAAAGTCTCCATTACAATGCCCAAGAGGATTATTACGTTTGTCCTATGGGACAGCACATGAACCGTATAGGAACCAAACGTGACAAGACAGCGAGCGGATACATCACCGAAAGTGCCCGGTATAAAGCAAAAAGATGCGAAGGTTGCCCTTTGCGTGGCAGTTGCTTTAAAGCTCGGGGGAACCGTATTATAGAAGTCAACCACCGATTAAATCAATACAAACGGCAGGCACGGGAAAGGTTGCTCTCAGAAGAAGGTATCAAGCATAGAGGCAGGAGGTGTATAGAACCAGAGGCTGTGTTTGGACAAATAAAATACAACATGGCATACAGAAGATTCCGGCATGTGGGAGAAGACAAGGTTACAATGGACTTTGCTTTCTTTGCTATAGCCTTTAATATCAAAAAAATGTGTGCTAAACTGATAAAAGAAGGAAAGGGGCTCATTACAGTTGCCAAATATATGTTTATGGGACTATTTATAACCCGATATAATTGGAATATAGCAACTTGTTGCCAAATGCATGAGGAAAAAGCAGCATAGCCAAAAGAAAATATAGCAGAACTGTAAAATATAAAAGAGGTTGTGCCAACGTTTTGACACAACCTC
>NZ_JAPQKZ010000165.1:0-610 GCF_027257075.1 Bacteroides sp. LFL-34
TGCGGATGCAAAGGTACAAAAGAAAATGATATTTCAAAGTGTACTGAATAACAGAAAATGGCAAAAATAGAGAAAAACAGAAAATATTCAAATGACTGATAATAAGAAAGATGAATTATTTTTATTCTATAATCTCCATGTCTTGTATCGGCATTGGCATTGGGTGGTAAAGAAGCAATAGATAACATCCATATTCTAAAAACTATTCCCTACATAGAAATGTCACTCCAATCTATCGGGGATTTGAAACGAGTGCAATAACAGATTACTAACGAAGCGCGATGACGCTTAAACAGTGTTCCCCGCTAATCCATTAAAGGGTTCACATATGGTTCATACTCGAATGATTTTCTTTTGCAAAATATGCAAATTACTTGAGTTTTAGCTATTTCAAAAAACGACCAAAGGGTTCACAAAGGGTTCATCGAAAGAGAGTGAAATCATTCACTCTCTTTTTTTATGCCCTTTTCAATTCTGCAACCAATGGTTGCGGAATTTCATCCCACCCGGACAAATCGGGACACCGCAGGACAAATTCGGACAGCCCTTGCCGCCCGTCCAAATATAGCATATTTAGTCGCTACCTTTGGGCGGGACTATTCCCGTAACC
>NZ_JAPQKZ010000166.1:0-579 GCF_027257075.1 Bacteroides sp. LFL-34
TGCCAATGATGTCCGAGGTGTCTGCGTGAGGTATTTCCTTATCCTTTCCTTGCTCTGCCACCGTACTGTCCAATGACCGCCACAGCCCGGCAATATGTCTGAAGAAACGGATGAGCTTCATGTCCATGATGCGGTCATAGAACAGCAGAAACAGAAACCACACGTTGCAAGCAACCGATACGATTAAAAACGCCTTTGTCATAATCTTACTTTTTGGGCGTTTTCAATCTGTTCCATGTACTGCTGCCCGTATTGTCGGAAATGGTCGCGGAGGATGTTATCCACAAACTTGCCGATGCTCAAACCGTTTCCCATCCGACTGGTAACGATAGCGACTTTCTCATGAATTTCTCGGCTGATGTATATACATTGCCGCGTTTTGATTTCCGATGCTTGCAGGAAAGTCGAGAGCGGTTTGTCTCTGCCTTTATCCTTGCGGAAGTCAACGTCGGTATTTTCATGCCCGTAGTCGGTTACACACTTTGCTGCACGGACAGCGGTTCTTTCACTCTTTCCTGTTTGCAGATACTCAGCCTGACGGTTCTTATTTGTTCTTTTCATACTTCTTTGTTGTTTTTG
>NZ_JAPQKZ010000167.1:0-575 GCF_027257075.1 Bacteroides sp. LFL-34
CTAAAGAATGAAAAAACAACAAAAGGAAGCATGAATCTGAAAAGACTAAAAGCCGGATGGGATGAAAAATATTTGTCACAACTTTTACAGGAAAATAATTTTTAATGCGTCTGCCCTGTCTAGTGAACAGAACCGTTCACTGTAGTGAAACGATTGAGATCCTCTTTCAAAGATACGACATTATTAACTGAAAAACAAATAATTACACGGTTGTTTACATGTAAATAATAGATGAGGGCTGTGTAAAATAAGGTTGGCCAATGAGCGAAATGAATGGTTGGTATTTGACTATGAGAAATGATCCGGAATACTATGATAAATAGACAATTTTTGAGTAAAAATGAAAGACAAAGTATGAGAAATACCGGATTTAAAAACGTTTCTCATGGTGTACTATGCTGATTTTGTGTGTTTTATCTGAAACTTATGAGAATATGAGAATAAGAATTGCAAATCATGGTTCTTCGTCAAATTTGGTGGTACTTCTTCTATTGTGAATAAATAATCTTCGCTCTCAGTAGTTTAATTCCTGCCCTATTGTACATCTGTCTTTTTACCGCTTTAATTTTATTCAC
>NZ_JAPQKZ010000168.1:0-565 GCF_027257075.1 Bacteroides sp. LFL-34
AAAGGTCTCAGAAGCTCATTTTCAAAAAGTGCTCAAGCGACAAAAAAGTGCTAATTCGACAAAAAAAGTGCTCAAACGACAATTTGAAAAGTGCTCAAACGACAATTTTTATAAAACGCTATATTTCAACAGAAAAAGTTTTTGTAATATTTTGGGCGCTGAATGGCATTTATTACCTTTGGAGAAGACAAAGATAATAAATTCAAGTTTATATGAGCAGAAAAATCACTTTTCTCACCCTGTTTCTGTGGCTGATGACGGTAACTTTTCCTGTCATTGCGCAGCAGAAAACAGACACAGTTTACACCTTCCGCTTCGTTCCGCAGAAGGACATGTTCTACGTGCCTTGGAATGGCAATGACACGGAACTTGCCCGCCTGTTGGAATGTATCGAAAACAACAAAACCACAATTCTTGACGGCAAGCTGCCGCTACTGGTTGACGGATACTGTAATTCACTGGGCAGTGAAGCCGAGAACCTTGCCACGGCGAAGATCCGTGCCAACCGTGTGAAATCCGAACTGATTATCCGTGCGGAAATAAAAGAGGAGAATTTCATTACCCG
>NZ_JAPQKZ010000169.1:0-555 GCF_027257075.1 Bacteroides sp. LFL-34
CGGGTAATGAAATTCTCCTCTTTTATTTCCGCACGGATAATCAGTTCGGATTTCACACGGTTGGCACGGATCTTCGCCGTGGCAAGGTTCTCGGCTTCACTGCCCAGTGAATTACAGTAGCCGTCAACCAATAGCGGCAGCTTGCCGTCAAGAATTGTGGTTTTGTTGTTTTCGATACATTCCAACAGACGGGCAAGTTCCGTGTCATTGCCATTCCAAGGCACGTAGAACATGTCCTTCTGCGGAACGAACCGGAAGGTGTAGGTCGTGTCTGCTTTCTGCTGCGCAATGACAGGAAAAGTTACCGTCATCAGCCACAGAAACAGGGTAAGAAAAGTGATTTTTCTGCTCATATAAACTTGAATTTATTATCTTTGTCTTCTCCAAAGGTAATAAATGCCAAAAATATTACAAAAACTTTTTCTGTTGAAATACTGCGTTTTATAAAAATTGTCGTTTGAGCACTTTTCAAATTGTCGTTTGAGCACTTTTTTTGTCGAATTAGCACTTTTTTGTCGCTTGAGCACTTTTTGAAAATGAGCTTCTGAGACCTTT
>NZ_JAPQKZ010000170.1:0-549 GCF_027257075.1 Bacteroides sp. LFL-34
TCCGAAACAGGCAAACAGGGCGACCTGATGGGTGGCGGCATCACCGCCGGCTATCAGCTGCGGCTGAACAAGGCACTGGCTCTTGATTTCAACCTCGGTCTGGGCTACCTGAATGCCGACTATGAGAAATATGAGGTCATCGACGGCGTGCGTGTACGCCACGGCAACGAGACAAAAGATTGGTGGGGCCCCATCAATGCCGGTGTGACATTGGTATGGAAGTTATTCTAACACGGAGGAATAGAATATGAAAGCAAAACAATATATAAATATGATGGGAATGGCAGCCGCCGTGCTGCTC
Organism: Bacteroides sp. LFL-34; assembly: GCF_027257075.1. NCBI lineage: Bacteria > Pseudomonadati > Bacteroidota > Bacteroidia > Bacteroidales > Bacteroidaceae > Bacteroides > Bacteroides sp. LFL-34. Next base: position 302 of record NZ_JAPQKZ010000170.1, read on the forward strand.
TCTTCCTGCGTGAAGGACACGCTTTATGACACGCCGCACCCCGACTACGGGAAGATTGCGGTAACAGCCGACTGGTCGGCCCGCGGTGAGGGTATCGACATACCTGCCACATGGACGGTCACCATGGGCGACTATACGGGTACGGAGACTTCCGCCACCCATGCCCCCGACCATCTGTTTGCTCCGGGCAGCTACACCCTTGCGGTGTGGAACCCGGCTGAAGGAATCACGGTGAACGGCACCACAGC
>NZ_JAPQKZ010000171.1:0-527 GCF_027257075.1 Bacteroides sp. LFL-34
ATCCCATAGCTTCGGTAAATTGCTTAATGCCCGATTATTATCCACGCCAAACTCCTCGACTAGTGAGCTGTTACGCACTCTTTAAATGAATGGCTGCTTCCAAGCCAACATCCTAGCTGTCTTAGCAATCTGACTTCGTTAGTTCAACTTAGCAATTATTTCGGGACCTTAGCTGATGGTCCGGATTCTTCTCCTTTAGGACATGGACCTTAGCACCCATGCCCTCACTCCTGGGATCGAACTACTGCGCATTCGGAGTTTATCAAGACTTGATAGGCGGTGAAGCCCTCGCATCTTATCAGTCGCTCTACCTCACAGTAGTAATTCCCAAGGCTGCACCTAAATGCATTTCGGGGAGTACGAGCTATCTCCAAGTTTGATTAGCCTTTCACCCCCACCCTCAGTTCATCCGGAAGCTTTTCAACGCTTATCGGTTCGGTCCTCCAGTTAGTGTTACCTAACCTTCAACCTGACCAAGGGTAGATCACTTGGTTTCGCGTCTACTCCTTCCGACTAATCGCCCTGTT
>NZ_JAPQKZ010000172.1:0-524 GCF_027257075.1 Bacteroides sp. LFL-34
ATTGTAACAATACAACCACTTAGTTCCAAAGAGTTAATTAACAATGGAATAGCTGTAATCTCATTGCTTTTATCATCTACTTTTACCTGACCTAAAGAAATTCCATTAGCGGCAGACCATGCAGAAACCATCCATAATTTGAATCCTTCTTTTCCCGTAGTATGTTCTCCGTCACATTGGCTTGGACCACGCATGAGCTTGCCATCTATAGCAACAACGCCTTTCACCTCCTGACAGACTTGTTTTACCCAATTACGGAAGATCAACTCAAAATACTCGGGCTTTATTATACTGAAGAATCTATTAAAAGTATCATGACTAGGGATGAACTCCAGACCAGGTATGCGACTTTTGAAAAAAGCAATTTTCGCATTGCCAAATTCCTCAATCTCATTCCAGGATTGAGCGCCACAGATTACAGCAGCAATGGATATATAGATAATAGTTTCCATTTTATGTACTTTTTTGCGGTTCATCCTAGGATCTTCTATTTGTTTACAAAGGTCAATTATGCCAATTTTCAT
>NZ_JAPQKZ010000173.1:0-522 GCF_027257075.1 Bacteroides sp. LFL-34
CTTCGATATGGTATGCAGTGTATTGTAGTTCTGCCATGTCGCAAATATCAGTAGTGTGCGCCTTTGCAAGCTCCAGATAATACCGTGCACTGTCTATATGATTCTTCAAAAGACTTACATCTGTCAATGTGTGATATCCATATACCGTATCCTGTCGGGCGGAAAGTTCGATTCGCTGTAACAGGTCATTGGATATATGCCGTTTGGATATCACATATAGTGATGCAAGATTAGTAAGGCTGACTTCTATCAGATTACTGTTATTATGTTCATCGGCCAAGTCAAGAGCCGCCGAATACAGCCTTATTGCTTTTTCTATATCTTTTGAGTGAAAAGTAGCGGCTGCCATGTCAAGGGTTGCCTTTGTCTCCTCCTGGATATCACCCGATTGGCGGAAATTATTTCTGGCTTCGTGGAAATAATGATATGCCCGGCTGTAGTTCATTTGTTTATAATATACTTCACCGATCTGTCTGTATAAAAGCCCTTTGTAATAAGATTCATCGGTATCTGTCAGTTTCT
>NZ_JAPQKZ010000174.1:0-515 GCF_027257075.1 Bacteroides sp. LFL-34
TGAGGGATGGACGGTAGAACAGAATCTTATGCATCGAAAAAAGTATGCGCCGGACATACTCGGAGAAATAAAAGATGTGCTTGATGAAATAGAAGAACGGGGGGATTTATTACCTAAGAGCGAACTGCAGGAAGCCATTACCTATCTTCGCAATGAGTGGAATGCAGTGGTGGACATCTTTAATTATGGTGACACTTATCTGGACAACAATATGGTTGAACGGATGAACCGGTACATATCCTTATCAAGAAAAAACTCATTGTTCTTCGGCAGCCATAAGGGGGCCGAACGAGGCGCCATACTCTATACGATAGCACTCACTTGTAGGATGCATAAAGTGAATTTATTTGAGTATCTCACGGATGTGATAAACAGAACAGCCGAATGGCAACCGAACACACCAATTGAAAAATACAGGGAACTGCTTCCTGACAGATGGGAAAAGGCTAATGACTAAAAAGGGATCATTAGCCTTTTTATTTTAATACACTATATAGAATCGCGGAGACGCTTAC